>NZ_JAJCKS010000035.1:0-19248 GCF_020558815.1 Blautia sp. 210820-DFI.6.14 | reverse complement strand
TAATCAATAGTTTACATGCAACAGCCAGAAATTTCGATACACCCTCTTATTGGACGCTTACGTAGTAACAATGCCCCTTAAGGGATAGCGACGAGTCAAGAGCAATATGGCTTGAACGGAGCTGTGGGAAGAATGTGAAAACAGAATTCCCATAGCCTAAAGAGAAAGCCAGCGCCTTGAGACGCTGGCCTAGTAACAAGGGCTTATAGCCCTAGAGCAAACCACCCGTTGGACGGGTGGTCATGATTTTACCAAGATTATTTCTGCAAAATCCTCCAAAGCGTAGACCTGCTGATGCCAAGTCTTTCAGCAGTTTTGGTTTTGTTCATGTGTTCCTGCTCCAGGACGATCCGGGAGACGTCATAGTTAATACTGTCCAGATTCTGGTTCAGGTTCAGGATTTCATAGCCTGGCTGAAGCTGGAAGGTATACTGGGAACTGGGGCTTTCCTGGGAGAGGGCCTGACGCACAACGTCAGTTTTGATATAGTAATCATTGGTGGAAATGATCAGCTGACGAATGACACGCTTAAACTGTGCCAGATTCTGAGGCCAGCCAAACTGCTGCATTAGCTCCATAGCCTCCGATTCCAGCCCTACAACCTGCTTCCCGAATTCAACGTTTGCCTGACTGATGTACAAGGTAGTAATATTGGGAATGTCCTGCACACGCTCCCGAAGAGGCGGGATACGAAGAACCAGGCAGGACAGCTCATTCATAAAAGTCTGGCAGACGGTGTCCGTTTCCTGCTTGTCACTGCCAAGAGTATAGGAAAAAATAAAACGGTTCCGACGGCACATCTCACCCTGGTTCAAGTAACTGAGAAACTTCTGTGCCAGAGAAATTTCCAGTGCCTGAAGATTTTGAATAAAAATCGTGGTGTTAAGGTCATTAAAAGGCGAATTTACATTATCAATGAGATAATTCCATTTTTTCTGATTGGTATTAGCACAGTCGATAATTACATAAGGACTCTTCCGGTATTCACTGTGAGAGTACAAAAAGGAAGCCGCCTTTGTCTTGCCGGTTCCGATTTCACCCAGGATCATAACCGGTGCCAGGGTAGCGGCATATTGCTCCATGATGATTCTTGTGCTGCCGATAAGATTGGCACTGCCATAGTAATCAGAAACCTCATTAATGGAGTTCGTCTTCACGTCATAATGAGAAACGCCGATGTCATCGACCAGCAGCGGTGCATCCTGCATCAGAAGGTAAATATATACATAAGCAATGCCATTGATAGTAATGTGTCTGGAATACATGGTGTAAACAAAACTGTCTACCTGATTTTCCAGCCGGAAGCGGGAATCGGAAAGAAAGGAAGCAAGATTCTGCTCCACCTGATTAAAGAAAGCAGCAGTGGCGGGGCTCCTTTCCATACTGGAAAAATACGGCTGACCATCCTTGGTATAAATAAACAATGCTTCACGGCTCTGGATAACTGCAGCTTTCAGAACCTGAGACTGCTGTCTGGTAATGGAAAATATTTTGGAAAAACGTACTGCCTGATCGAGAGCGGCTTCAATACTTTCTCTTCCGGATATAATAAGAATAAAGTTCATCCCCAGTTCACGGGCAATAGAAGTACCGACCATATCACACAAAACCATTTCATAGCCTTGCTCCTTCAGATGCTCCATCTGTTGGTAAGGCTCCGTATTTTCATCCAGAACAATAATCTCAATATCATATTGAAGAAGATTGCACAGCATTTTCGCACAATTTGTAATGGCCGGATAGCCGATAATGGCAAAATGGTTGGAATAATTTTCCGCAAGCTTGATGGCACGGAGAATATCATATACGGAAATCTCAACTTCGACTACCGGGATAGTAACATTGGCAGAAATCATCTTCGCAGTACCGCCACGGGAAATGATAATATCGAAATCGTCCAAATCATAGGATTGTACAATTTCAAGGCCTGTAGCCAGATCTCCGATTCGAGTAGTCATTTCGATATCATCACGGCCAGAAGCGATATCGTTAATTATTTCTTTCATGCCCTGATAAGGAGCTATTGTTAAAATCTTTGTCTTCATACGCACACCTCCGTTGAAACAATCCTGTCTGTAACGTTGTTTCATAATGGCCTCATTTGGATTACTTATATGATAACATACAGATGCAAAATAGAACAGTATTTTTTGAAAAACAATAAAAAAAGTCATGTGTATCATATTCGAACAAATAGAACGAAAAACTGCCTTGAAATCAAATGGTACAACATGGTAATATTGCATTATTAAATGGCGGAACTTGTAATAGCGTTTTAAAACGAAACACTAAAACTAAAAAGAGGGAAAATTAAAGGAGGAAAATTATGAAAGCAAAGAAAGTGAGCGCATTATTAGTAGCAACCGCAATGGTATGTGGTATCGCTGGAGGAACAACAGCAGTTCATGCTGATCCAGAGTACACTATTAAACTCTGTACAGAGCAGACAGACGGTGATCCGATTGACGAAGGCTGCGACAAATGGGCTGAGTTAGTAGATGAAGCCACAGATGGAGCTGTTAAGATTGAGGTATATCCAAACAGCCAGTTAGGTGCAAAAGCAGATCTGATCGAGATGGCACTTGCAGGACAGGGCGTATGTACTATTGCTGATGGTTCTTACCTGATGGACTATGTATCGGATTTCGGCGTTGTTATGGGACCGTTCCTTTTCTCTGACTGGGATTCCATGTACAAAATCACAGCAAGTGACTGGTGGGCTGATGAAGCAAAACAGTTGGAAGATGAAGGTCTTGAGATTGTTTCTACAAACTGGATCTATGGCGAGCGTCAGCTTATGACAAAAACTGAGGTAAAATCTCTGGATGATCTTAAGGGACTGAAGATTCGTGTTCCTAATAATGATATTTCCATTAAGATGTTTGACCTTCTTGGAAGCGCAGCAACTCCAATGGCATTATCCGATGTTTACACATCTCTTAGCCAGAGCGTAGTTGATGGTGTAGAGAATCCTCTGACAACTCTTTACAACAATGCATTCCAGGAAGTTTGCAAGAATGTTACTATGACAAATCATCAGATGACATTCTCCAACTTTATCATGGGTAAAGATTTCTGGGATAGCATTCCGGAAGAATATCAGACAGCAATCATCGATTGCGGCAAAGAAGCTGCTGAGTACAACAACGACCTCTATCAGAAACAGAGCGAGGAAATGGTAGCTGCTCTGGAAGATGCCGGATGTACAGTTACAGAGCTTGACGATGCTACATATGAAGAGTTCAAAAATGCCTGCATGAAACTGTATGAGGACTATGAAGCGGACGGAACCTGGAGTGAAGGTCTGTATGACCAGATTCAGGAGATTATTGCTGAATAAGTAATATGACAGATAGTCCCTGAAGGAGGTAACATGAAGAATTTAAAGAAATTTGTTTGCAATCTTGATGTTATTATTTCTGGATTAAGTCTCTGTGCAATCGTAGTTATTACCCTTGCCGGAGTAATCATGAGAAAGATAATGAATCAGCCGATTGCATGGCTGGAGGAAATGCAGCTTCTGCTTTTTATATATGCGATTTTCTTCGGCGGAAGCGTGGCATTCCGTTACGGAAACCAGGTAAGTATTGACTTGGTAATGAACCGGTTAAAAGGAAAAGCTGCAAGAGCGCTTGAGATTTTTGACGTAGTAGTAACTGTGATTGTGTTGATTTATTATTGCTATGGAGGGTATCAGCTGATGTCCTCTGTAACAAAGAAAGTAACACCATATTTCAAGATTAATTATGCATTTATTGATGTAGCGGCACCGATTGGGATGATCCTGATGGCAATTCAGTATATTGTATATACATATCGTCATCTGAAAGGTCTTGGAAACCCAGGAGATGACCAGAAAGCACTTTTGAAAGGAGAAGAAGAATGAGCCCTATCGCTATAGCAGCAATTATCATGCTGGTTTTACTTTTTCTTAATGTGCCGGTCTTTGCATCTGTTCTGGGAGCCTGTGTTACATACTTTGTATTGAACCTCTCCGCCGGACTTGATGGAATGCTGGCAATGCAGCGTGTGATCAGTGGAATTCAGTCTGTACCCATGCTGGCGATCCCCTTCTTTGTTGCAGCTGGTGCACTGATGAATTACTGTGGTATCACTGACAGAATGCTGAAATTCTGTAAGGTTTTGACTGGCCATATGTATGGTGGTCTTGGACAGGTAAATATTGTTTTGAGTACCCTTATGGGTGGTATGTCCGGTTCCTCTCTGGCGGATGCGGCAATGGAAGCGAAGCTGCTTGTACCGGATATGAGAAAAGCCGGATATCCAAACGGGTATGCATCTGCTATCACCGCATTTTCTTCAATGATCACACCTTTGATCCCGCCGGGAATCGCAGCGATTATTTACGGAAGTGTAACCGGAACTTCTATCGGCCGCCTGTTTGTGGCAGGTATTGTTCCTGCTGTCATCCTTTGCGTGGCGATGATGATAATTGTATCAAAATATTCCAAGAAACGTGGCATTCCGCGCCTTAGCGAGAAGAGGGCATCTGGCGGAGAGCTTTGGGAAGCATTTAAGCCTGCAATCCTTCCTTTGTGCCTTCCGATCATCATCATCGGAAGTATCCGTCTGGGTATCTGTACTCCTACCGAGGCTGGTGCAGTCGCAATTGCTTATGCAGTAATTCTTGGTATTGTTTACAGAGAAATCCGCTGGGATAACGTTTTAACCTGTATCCGTGAAACAGTTTGTTCTACAGCATCTATCATGCTTATCGTTGGTGCTGCATCCTGCTTCTCATGGATCCTTACCTGGGAGAACGTTCCACAGACAATGACAACCGTATTGATCAGCGTATGCAAGAATAAATACATCTTCCTGCTTGCTGTAAACATTTTCCTTCTTGTTGTTGGTATGTTTATTGAGGCAACAGCTGCCCAAATTGTACTCGCTCCAATGCTTGCGCCGGTTGCAATAGCTTTTGGAGTTGATCCCGTGCATTTTGGAATAGTATTTATTTTCAATATGGCGCTTGGTTCTCTGACACCGCCAATGGGCAACCTGATGTTTGTTACCTGCGGTGTTACAAAATGTCCGACGGAGGAGTTTTTGAAAGACAGTGTTGTATTCTACATATTGATTTTCGCAATATTGATGCTGATGACATATGTACCGTTTATTTCAACCTGGCTGCCAAATGTCTTATATGGAGTGTAAAAAAACATGAAGATAATCAGAACCGTTCTTGGAGATATACCTGCAGACCAGATTGGTGCTACAGATGCCCATGATCATCTGATTAGAAGCGGGGGTCCGGAGATTAAGCTGGACCCAGCTTTTCTTATGGATGATGTAGAGACTGCAAAAAAAGAATTTGGACGTTTCCTGGATGCCGGTGGAAGAACCATGGTTTGCATGGATCCTATCGGCTGCGGAAGAAATGTTTCTAAAATGCTGGAAGTTGCAAAGGCATACGAGGGAAAAGGAAATATTGTAATGACGACTGGTTTCCAGAAAGGCGGCAATTATTGCCCGAATACTTCCTTCCTTGCAACTGTTGACACAAATATTGTTGCAAAATATATGATAGCAGAAGTTGCAGAGGGAATGGACCTGAACAGCTACAATGGTCCTTATGTGGAGAGAACGATTGCGAAAGCGGGCGTTATCAAAGCCGGTACAAGTTACCGCATTATTACGAAGCTGGAGCAGAAAGCTCTTGCGGTTGCTGCTATTACACAAAAAGAAACAGGATGCCCAATTTCCATGCATACAGACTTCGGAACTATGGGATCGGAGATCCTGGATGAGATCGAGAAAAATGGGGGAAAATCGGAGAAAACCGTTCTCTGCCATATGCAGAGAAACCCAGATAGATATTATTACAGCTCTATTCTGGACAGAGGAGCAACCATCTGCTTCGATGAACCGAATAAAGCGGCTTACCGTCCGGACACAGAGATTGCGGAAAATATCTGCTGGCTGCTGGATCGGGGGTATGAGAACCAGATCGTTCTTGGCATGGATGCCGGAAGAGTGGAAGGACTTGCTTCCTATAGAGAATCGGTTGGAAGAGCCAATGGTCTGGAGTATCTTCTCACACGGTTTGTTCCATTGCTAAGAAAGATGAGTGTTTCAGAAGAGAAAATTCACAAAATGCTGGTAGAAAATCCTTCTAATGTATTTTCGATTGAGGTCTAAATAATAAATGTAAAACTAACAGCGGGAGGCTGTGATTCGTAACAAGGATCACAGCCTCCTACTGTTTATGGACTTTAGTCTGTTGAGTCCATTGGAGTTTTTCGTTGATCCGAAAAATGTAGATGGACGAAACAATTAACCACCCGCTATGCGGGTGCGCGTCGATTGTTTTTAAAAAAAATTACCTTTCCGTGTACAATAAAGTTGTTCAGGCTATATTGTAGAAAGGAAAGGTAATTTATGGCGAAGAAAGAATATTCACTCGCACATACAAAATGGATGTGCAAATATCATATCGTCTTCACACCAAAGTATAGACGAAAAGTAATTTATAATCAATATAAAGCAGACATCCGAGATATTATAAAACAATTGTGCAGTTATAAAGGTGTTGAAATAATTGAAGGACATCTGATGCCAGATCATATTCATATGTTAGTAAGTATTCCACCGAAGATAAGCGTATCTTCATTTATGGGATATCTAAAAGGTAAAAGTGCACTTATGATATTTGACAAGCACGCAAACTTAAAATATAAGTTTGGAAATCGTCATTTCTGGGCAGAAGGATATTATGTTAGCACAGTAGGATTAAATGAAGCAACAATAAAAAAGTATATCCAGGAACAGGAAAAGCATGATATCGCAATGGATAAGTTAAGTGTAAAAGAATATGAAGACCCTTTTAAGGGTTAATGCTAAGTAGTAACAATGCCCCTTAAGGGATAGCGACGAGTCAAGAGCAATATGGCTTGAACGGAGCTGTGGGAAGAATGTGAAAACAGAATTCCCATAGCCTAAAGAGAAAGCCAGCGCCTTGAGACGCTGGCCTAGTAACAAGGGCTTATAGCCCTAGAGCAAACCACCCGTTGGACGGGTGGTCATGATTTTGTGCTGCGGATAATGGACGGGCAGCGGCCGGATTTGAGCAGAAGCAGCCGAAATGACAGACATAAGGATTACAGAGATAAGTTAAAAGGGAGAGCTTGCAGGGTAAAATGTTTCAGAATGGAATCTTTTTTGATAAAAACACCATCAAATCGGTTCAAAATAAAACATAAGAGAATTGAAAAACTCTAAAATTGACGAAAAATCATAAATATTTCATATTAAAACAAATAAAATGAAACACATGGCTTGAAAAAGGGGTGCAGAAGGTGGTATTATAAAACCATCAAAGAACAGAACACAAATGAACGTTTAAAATTGAAACTAAAATACCAAAGAGGGATGTTTTAAGGAGGAAAATTATGAAAGCAAAAAAAATCGTTACATTATTAGTTGCAGCAGCTCTGACTTGCGGAGTAGTCGGAAGCACAACATCTGTATACGCAGCAGACGTTACACTGAAGCTTGCACACGCTGATGCAGAGGGAACTATTTTCGATCAGGGTGCAGTTGCATTTCAGGAGAAATTACAGGAACTTTCCGGTGGAACAATGGACGTTGAACTTTATCGTAATGGTACACTTGGTTCTCTTTCAGAGGTTGCGGAAGGAATTCAGATGGGAACCGTTGATGTAGCACCAATCGTTACCACAACATTAGCAAACTTTGCATCAGAGTTAAATGCATTTGATATGCCTTACCTTATTGATGATTATGATATGGCTTACGAAGTACTTGATGGGGAGGTTGGACAGAAATTTGCAGATTCCCTTCAGGGCAGCGCACTGAAAGTAGAAGGCTGGTGGGCGATGGGATTCAGAAACACAACCGCAAGCAAAGAAATCAATGGCGTAGACGATTTCAAAGGTCTGAAGATCCGTACACAGAGCTCCGATATTCAGATGGCAATCTTCAATGCACTTGGAGCAAGCCCTACAGCAATCAGCTTCAGCGAGCTCTACACAGCATTGCAGCAGAACACAGTTGATGGACAGGAAAACCCATACGTAAACATCCTTCAGAGCAATGTTTTTGAAGTAAACAAATATCTGATCGAGACAGAGCACGTATTTCAGGTAGCAGCATTCCTGGTTTCCCCATCTACCTATGACGGACTTACCGACGAACAGAAAGGCTGGTTTGACGAAGCAGCAGCTTATGCAACAGAAGTTGAAAGAGCAGCTTGCGAGAACGACAATGAAACAGCAAAAGAAACTCTGATCAATGACAAGGGCATGACATTAATCGAACTTGACAAAGATGAGCTGAAGGAAGCTACAAAATCTGTATATGACCAGTTCCCGGATTATGCAGACACTGTTGCTGAAATACAGAGTTACGCAAAATAAATTGTCTGTGCTCTGTATTCAGGTAAAACTGATACAGGGCACTGCTTATTTCTAAAAGCTATAAAGAGGAGATGCGAGAATGGATAAAATAGCAAAGACCCTGAAAAACATCAGTAATAAAGTTTACATCGTTGAGAAATGGGTCCTGATGATCGCTGTTATCGCAGTGACCGCTGTGAATTTCGTAAACGTAATCATGCGTTACATATTTAAGAGTGGCCTTGCATATTGCGAAAACTTAAGTCTTACATTGTTTATGCTGCTGATTCTTATTGGCGGAAACATTGCAGTAAAGTCTGATTCAGAAATTCGTATTGATGTGTGCAGATTCAAAGATGTGAGAAAAAAGAATGCATTTAAACTGATTTCCGATATCTGCAGCATCATTGCTTTGGTATGTCTGTTACTTGGTTCTATCGCATTGGTTCAGCACACAGCACAGTACAATCAGCAGGTAGCAACACTTCCTATTACATACCTGCAGCTATACAGCCTGTTAATTATCGGTTCCATTTTAATGTTATTTGATCACGTAGTGGTTTTATTTAAACATCTGGCAGCAATCCAGACGGGAGTAGAAGAGGAGGCGGAATAATGAATCCCATACTTGTTTTATTAATCGTATTTGTAGTGACTTTAATCTTGGGAGTTCCGTTTGCATGGTCCTTACTTCTTGCAAGTGCTGCATCCGTTTGTATGATCGACGGACTTCCACTGATGCAGATCGCATCTAAGATGTATAACGGCGGTGCCAAATATACACTTCTTGCAATTTTCTTCTTTATGCTGGCAGGGGCAATCATGCAGCATGGTGGTATTTCAAGCCGAATGATCATGTTCGCAAAAGCTTGTGTGGGACATCTTCGTGGCGGCCTTTCTATCGTAGTTCTTCTGGTATGTATGCTGTTCGCAGCACTTTCCGGATCTTCCATCGCAACAACAGCAGCAATCGGAGCTATGCTTTATCCGGAGCTGGTTAAAGAAAACTATCCGAAAGGATATGCAGCTGCTCTTCCGGTAGCTGGTGGTACTCTTGGAATCGTTATTCCGCCAAGTATCGTATTCGTTGTATATGGTTCCACAACCGGAACCTCCGTATCCAAACTTCTGATGTCTGGTGTTATCCCTGGAATCATGGCTGGTGTGTTTATGTGCATCTACGCATATCTCTATGCACGCAAGCATGACATTCCGAAATCAAATGACTTTTCCTGGGCAAACGTTGGCAAGAGCTTAAAAGAAGCAATCTGGGCAATCCTGATGCCAGTTATCATTCTTGGCGGTATTTACACAGGTATCTTTACACCAACAGAATCCGCAGCAGTTGCAGTTGTATACGGCCTGATCGTTTCTATCTTCGTATACAAGGAAATGACTGTTGAGCGTATCAAACAGATCGTAATCGACAGCGTAAAAGGTACTGCAAACATTCTTCTTCTGATCATGGCTGCCACACTGTTCGGCTATGTACTTACTGTTTACAATGTACCGGAACTGTTTACATCACTGATGACATCCATGATCCACAGTAAGATTACATTCCTGTTATTCCTGAATGTACTTCTTATCATTCTTGGTATGCTGATGGACTCCGGAGCTATCATCCTTATCGTTGCGCCTCTTGTTTATCCAATCGCAATGTCCTTTGGAATTGACCCGGTTCATTTAGGATGTATCATCGTATTTAACCTTGCAGTAGGACAGGCAACACCACCTTTTGGAAACTGTCTGTTTGCAGCAATTCCGGCAACCAAGCAGGATGTAGTAACACTTGCAAAGAATGTATTCCCATTTGTAATTATCCTGTTTGCAACCGTATTTTTGGTTTCTTATGTTCCGGCATTCTCAACATTCCTGCCGAACCTGATGAAAGGCTAAAATATGAAAAAGATAGACATGATCATTCGCAATGGACAGGTATTCGATTCTGTCAATGCGAAGTTTGAAAAGAAAGACATCGGTATTCACCAGGGCGTATTTGTTGCCCTGGATGAAGATACCCAGAGTAATAACGAAGTAGATGCAGAAGGCAATTATGTAGTTCCGGGTATCATTGATGAACATGCACACCTGAATTTATATGGAACGATCATCGGAGCCAATGCAGATACCGTATGCATCCCAAATGGCATTACAACAGCCTGCGATGGCGGAACCTGCGGAGCATCAAACTTTGAACAGTTTTATATGTCCAATATTATAAGATATGAATCTACTGTTTATTCTTATCTGAATGTTTCTACTTTTGGAAATAAGAGCTTATGCAAACACGAAGAGGATCACGATCCTGCAGATTTCAGAGAGGATCTGATCGACAGTTTGTTTGAGAAATATCCTCAGGTGCTTCGTGGATTGAAAGTTCGTATGTGTAAGGAAACCCTGGGCGACCATGGAATAAGTCCTTTACACGCAGGCATCGAGATGAGCGAGCACCTGAAAGCAAAAGGCTATCATTGCCCGGTTGCCATCCATTATGATGACCTTCCGGAAAATGTAACCGTAAAAGAGCTGTTTGGAACCATGCGTAAGGACGATGTGATCGCCCACGTATTCCAGACAAAGGCAGAAACCATTTTCGATGAAAACGGAAAGATCAAGGATTGTGTATGGGATGCTAAGAAGCGTGGCGTTTACATGGATGACTGCCATGGCCGTGTTCACTGGTCCTATCCAAATCTTCAGAATGCATTTTCACAGAGCTTCTATCCGGATATCATCAGTTCCGATCTGGTTCGTGTCAGCGAGTATACCCGTCCTGGATTCTCCCTTCTGTATGCAATGTCAGTAAACAGTGCAGCAGGAATGCCAACAGAGAAAATTTTACAGAGCGTAACCTATACCCCTGCAAAATCTCTTGGCATTGAAGAGAAAGCAGGTGTGATCCGTGAAGGTGCACCGGCAGATGTGGCAATTCTGGATATCAGAGATGTGAAGGATAAAACCTTTACCGATAATTATGGAAACAGTATTTCCGGCAACAAGTTGTTTGTTCCTCTTATGACTGTAAAAGGTGGAAGAACAGCATATCGTCAGATTTTTTTCTAAAGAGATAAACGAACGAGGAGGAAAATGAAATGAGCTATCAGGTAAAAATTCCATCCTGTGCCTTTGGTGGTGTAGGAAGTATCGAAAAGGTCAAGGAAGTTATCAAAAAAGAAAAATCACAGAAAGTGGTTGTGTTTTCTGATGAAGGTATCAAAGCAACAGGACTTCTTGGAATCCTGACTGCACGGTTAGATGAGGCTGGTGTTCAGTATCATGTATTTACGGATTGCAAACCAGAGCCTACATACGGACAGGTAGAGGCAGTTGTAGATATGGCGCAGGGACAGGAATGCGATCTGATCATCGGACTTGGCGGCGGTTCTGTTATGGATGCTGCAAAGCTTGCTAGTGTTCTCAAGGGTGCTTCCTATACAATCAAGGATCTTATGAATGATCCTACACTTGCTGAGAAAAAAGTGAAAACTGTTATGATTCCTACTACCTGCGGAACCGGATCTGAGGCTACCTGCAACGCAATCGTAGCGGTACCTGAGGAAAAATCCAAAAAAGGTATCGTAAATGACAATATGATTCCGGATTATGTAATTCTGGATGCACAGATGATCGCAAAGCTTCCGAAATCAATCGTAGCAGCTACCGGTGTTGACGCCCTTGCTCACGTAGTTGAGTGCTACACTTCCAAGAAAGCAACTCCATTCAGTGACCCATATGCAGTAGAGGGTGCAAAACTGATTTTCAGAAACATTCGTGAAGCATACAATAATCCGGACAACATGGAAGCAAAGAACAATATGCTTCTTGGTGCATACTATGGCGGAATCGCTATCACAGGAAGTGGTACAACAGCAGTTCACGCTCTGTCCTATCCTCTGGGCGGCAAATTCCATATTGCACACGGTGTTTCCAACGCAATCCTGTTTGCTCACGTAATGGAATTCAATAAAGATGCCTGCCAGGATCGTCTTGCAGCACTTTGTGACGCTGTATATCCTACATATGCAGAGAAATCTGTTGAGGAAAAAGCAGACTACATTATTTCCCAGATCGCAGACATCGTAAAAGTAACAAATATCCCAACTGACCTGACACAGTACGGTGTAACAATGAATGATCTTGATTTCCTTGTTACAGCAGGAAGCCAGCAGCAGAGACTTCTGGTAAACAACATGAAAGAGCTTAGTCTTGATGACATCAGAAACATTTATCTGAAAGTTGTAAAATAAGGAGGCATATATGAAACCAATACTTGGAATTACAATGGGTGATCCATCTGGAAATGGTCCGGAGATTTCTGTAAAAGCATTAATGAAGCCAGAGACTTATGAAGTTTGCAGACCTCTTATTGTTGGAGATGCAAAGTGCATGGAAGCAGCAATCCCAACTGTCAAGGGTGCTGAGAGCATGAAGATCAATGTGATCCATGGTGTAAAGGAAGCAAAATTTGAGCCAGGAATCATTGATGTTTATGATCTGGATGTCGTAGATCTTTCCAAACGTCTGTATAAGAAAGACAGAAAGAAGCTGGCAGAGATAATGCAGGCAGACGTTCTTGACGCAGCATACAAAGAAAGCATGACCATGTGCGGTGAAGCTGCTTTCCAGTATGTAAAGAAAGCTATCGAGCTGGCAATGGCCGGTGAAGTAGATGCCACCGTTACCAACGCACTGAATAAAGACCACATCAATATGGCCGGTCATCATTACTCCGGACATACCGAAATATATGCAGACTATACACATACAGCAAAATACTCCATGATGCTTGCACATGATGAGTTGCGTGTCATCCATGTAAGCACACACGTATCCCTCCGTCAGGCATGTGATCTTTGCAAGAAGGAAAGAGTCCTCGATGTTATCCGCATTGCAAATGAAGGTTGTAAGGCACTTGGTATCAAGGAGCCGAAGATCGGTGTTGCAGGCCTGAATCCACACTGCGGTGAAAATGGTATGTTCGGAAGAGAAGAAATTGAAGAAATTCAGCCGGCCATTGATGAGGCACTTGCAGAAGGAATCAACATTCCGGAAAAAGCACCAACTCCGCCAGATACGGTATTTAGTAAAGCACTTGGCGGCTGGTACGACATTGTAGTTGTAATGTATCACGACCAGGGACATATCCCGCTGAAAGTAAAAGGTTTCGTATATAATAAAGAGCTTAAGAAATGGGATGCAGTAGCAGGGGTAAACGTTACTCTTGGACTGCCGATCATCAGAACGTCCGTTGACCATGGTACTGGCGAGGGCCATGCCGGTGACGGAAGTGCAAATGAACTGAGTCTTGTAAACGCAATGGATTATGCAATCCGTATGGCAAATGCAAAGAAAGAGAAAGAGGTAGAAGCATAATGAGCAGATATGATATGATCAAGGGAATCATCCCGCCAATTATTACACCAATGAATGAGGATGAGAGCTTCAACGAGGCAGAGTTCCGCAACCAGATCGAGCGTCAGATCGAGGGTGGTGTTCATGGTATTTTCTGCTATGGTACAAATGGTGAGTGTTATGCATTAAATACTCAGGAAAAAGAAAAAATCCTGAAGGTTGCTGTTGACCAGATCAAAGGCCGTGTTCCGGTTTATGCAGGAACAGGATGCATCACAACAAAAGAGACCGTTGAGATGAGTAAACGTGCTGAGGCTCTTGGTGCTGATATCCTTTCTGTTATCACACCATACTTTGCAGCTGTTTCCCAGGACGAGTTATATGAGCACTACAAGACAGTTGCTGAGGCAGTTAAGATCCCGATTGTTCTTTACAACATTCCTGCAAGAACAGGCTGCTCCATCGCTCCTGAGACTGTAGCAAAGCTGGCAGAGATTGATAACATCGTTGGTGCTAAGGATTCTTCCGGAAACTGGGATAATCTGAAAGCATACATCGAGCTTACAAGAGATAAAGATTTCGCTGTTATTTCCGGAAATGACTCTCTGATCCTTTCCGCACTGAAAGAAGGCGGCGTTGGTGGTATCGCAGGATGCGCAAACGTATATCCACACAACATGGTTGCTATTTATGAGAAATTCAAAGCTGGTGATCTGGAAGGTGCTCAGGCTGCACAGGATGCAATTGCATCATTTCGTGCCTGCTTCAAATATGGAAACCCGAATACCATCGTAAAGACTGCAGTTGGACTTCTTGGATATCCTGTAGGAAAGTGCAGAAAGCCATTCTACAGTATGTCTGAGGAAGGCGTAGCAGCATTAAAGGCAGTTCTTGAAGAGAATAAGAGAAATGGAATGAACTGATAAATGAAATTATTGATGATTGCTGACGATTTTACAGGTGCGTTGGATGCGGGCGTACAGTTTGCAAAAAAGGGATTTTCCACCAAAGTGCTGGTTTATTCCAAGGATATGTCCTTTCAGGCAGAAGACGCAGATGTTCTTGTGGTAGATGCGGAGACACGGCATAAAAAGCCTCTGGAAGCCTACCTTACTATATTTCGGATTGTAAAGCCGGCAGCTGAGAGCGGAGTGAAGTATCTGTTTAAAAAGACAGACTCCGCTCTCCGGGGAAACATTGGCGCAGAATTGACTGCTATGCTGGATGCAACAGGAAAATCACTGCTGAGCTTTGTTCCAGCTTTTCCTCAGATAAATCGAGTTACGGTAAATGGAGTTCATTATATTGAGGGGATTCCGGTTGACAGAAGTGTATTTGGCTCTGACCCTTTTGAACCGGTTACAGAAGCAAATGTGGAAAAGCTGATTCACCAGCAGTGTGAAACAAATGTGCAAACCATTTCAGCAGGACATACGCCAGATGCATGTCAGGAGAAAACCATTGCCGTGTATGACTGTGCATCAGATGAGGAATTAAAGGGAATTGCGGATTCTCTGAAAAAGACAGATTCTCTTGGTCTGATTGCCGGATGTGCAGGTCTTGCGGAAATTTTGCCTGATGTTCTTGGATGGCCAAAATCCGAAACAACACAGCCCAGACTTCCGGAAAAGTTTCTGGTAGTATGTGGAAGTGTAAATCCAATTACGGTCAGACAGCTGAACTATGCGGAGAAACATGGATTTATCCGTATCCAGCTGACGCCGGAACAAAAACTGAATATGGAATATTTTTCCGAGGAAGACGGAAAAAAATGGTTGGATTGGTTCTGGGATATTTGCAGCAAGAACTCAAAAGTAATCATTGATACGAATGACCCGGAAGGTGATAATGAAACAGAGCGTTTTGCTATTGCAAACGGCATCCCGAAATCGGAAATACCGGTGCGGATTCCGGCATCACTTGGATGCATCATTGGAAATATGGTGAAACGTGGATTGAATAGTTCGATGTTGATGACAGGTGGGGATACCCTTCTTGGCTGCATCAGGAATCTGGGCAATGCTCAGCTTACACCTGTGGGCGAGTTTGAAATTGGAATCGTTCTTTCCAAGTTAATTTCAGATAATAACAAAACTCATGT
This sequence comes from Blautia sp. 210820-DFI.6.14, assembly GCF_020558815.1. Classification (NCBI taxonomy): domain Bacteria; kingdom Bacillati; phylum Bacillota; class Clostridia; order Lachnospirales; family Lachnospiraceae; genus Blautia; species Blautia sp. 210820-DFI.6.14. The sequence goes on along the minus strand of NZ_JAJCKS010000035.1, from coordinate 3,414 downwards.
TTTCACAAAATCAGGAGGTTTCGGAGAAGAGACACTTCTGACAGATATGGCGGATAAAATATGTCGTCGGGCATGAGAAGGAGGCAGAATTAATTATGAAGTATGTAATGACAGAAGCAGTTGCTCCGGAAGGGATGGCTCTTCTTGACCAGAGCGAGAAGGTTTATGTTGCACATGACGCAAACCCTGCAAACTATACAGAGGAAATGAAGGATGCAGATGCGCTGATCGTACGTGCTGCTCCGGCAAAGATTGTAAACAAAGCAGTTATGGAGGCAGCTCCACGGCTGAAGGTTATCGGAAGAACCGGAGTTGGCTATGACAGCGTAGATGTAGATGCAGCGACAGAGCTTGGTATTCCGGTAGTTATCACACCTGGTGCAAACAACCGTGCTGTTGCAGAGCATTCCCTGACACTGATGCTGGCTCTTTCCAAAAACCTTGTTGAGGCACAGGTTGAGGCTTCCAAGGGCAACTGGGCAATCCGTGATGCACATAAGCAGTTTGAGCTTTACGGAAAGAAAGCCGGAATCATCGGACTTGGCCGTATCGGCCGTGACACTGCATCTCTTTGCACTGGTATTGGTATGAAGGTTGCCGGTTATGACCCTTTCCTGACAAAAGAGCAGATTGAAGGAATGGGATATGAGTACTATGCAAATTATGAGGATCTTTTGAAGGATTGTGATGTTATTTCCATTCACGTTCCGCTGACAAAGGAGACAGAGAACATGGTTTCTGCAAAACAGCTGAAAGAGATGAAGAATACAGCTATTATTATCAACTGTTCCAGAGGTGGAATCATTAATGAGGCAGATCTGATTGAGGCTCTGGACAGTGGCGAGATTGCTGGAGCTGGACTTGATGTATTTGTAGGTGAGGAGATTCATCCAGGAAATCCTCTTCTTGATGCAAAGAATCTTATTTTCAGCCCGCACAGTGCAGCACAGACAAGAGAGGCTGTTATTAACATGGCAACAATGTGTGTAGAAGGCTGCAAGGCTGTATGCGCCGGAAAGAAGTGGAAGCTAGTTGCAAATCCGGATGTTTATAAACATGAAAAATGGAAAGATGCTGAGTGGGCATAAAATTTAAATTTATCTGAAAAAGGCTATCAGCCGCCGGATTGAAAAGTTTGGCGGCTGATGGCCTTTTTTACTTGAGAAATTTTAGGTGGCATGGTATCGTATAGGTAATGAAAAAAGCACGACTAATATTTTAAAGAGGGTAGTCATCATGATTATTGATTATGTTGACAAAATAAATCTTTATCCGGAGCTTCAGGAATATGCGGACATGGTTCACGGTTTTATCTAGAGAGTTGAGAAAGAAAAGCTTCTGGCTGGCAGATATGATCTGGAGAAGGGCGTATTTGCATCCTTGCAGAACTATAACATCAGGCCATTTGCCGGTGCACAGATGGAATTCCACAAGAAATACTGTGATCTCCAGTATATTGTAAGCGGAAATGAGAAAATTTATTGGCTATCTCTGCGGAAGCTGACCGTTGTGGATGATCACACAGAGGACGGGGATTATCTGCTTTATGAGTCTGGAGTTGACCAGGGATATACTCTGATGGAGAGGGGAATGTTTGGATTTTATGCACCGGAGGATGGACATATGCCAAGCATTGCTGTGACAGATCCGGAGCCGGTTACGAAGATCGTGTTTAAGATTCCGGTGAAGATGTGATTGAGTAATTTATCTAACCGAATAACTGTTTAACTAATGAAGGTGATTTGACTCTGAGCAAATAAGAGAAGAGCGGTTTTAAATGGCAGAAATGTTATTTGGGACTGCTTTTTCTTTTTATGAAGAACTGTCAGATTGAAATAGTGTGAAGAAATCATTGCATTATGATACTTTTCCGTAATGAAAAATTAAAGAAAAAGGATTTCTCTCATATTTCCATCAAATTTCAATGCCATTATGGATGCTGGTATGATGTAAAGGGGGAGACTGTCCGAAAACTAGGATGAGTCTTCACTGAAATTTAGATTGATTCACTCATATGGGTGTTCAATATAAATAAAAAATGTACATTGCTACGAAAATAAAACTCGTAGCAAAAAACTGAACCTTGACAACAAATGTTTTCAACAATTATGAGAGCATCACTATAAAGCAGTCACAGTATTGGCTGCCGGAAGTAAGATATTGATCGTATTTAAGAAAGGCTAGCTTTGAGCTTTCACATGGTAGCCATGCTTTTCCAATTCCCGTATATAACGAGAAAGCTGTTTTTGCTCACAGTTCTTACGTCTGGTTTCAAAACAAGATTCGTCAAATAGAGTTCCTTGCTTTAACATTGTGTAGATAATGACAAGGAGTTTTCGGGCAAGTGCGACAATGGCTTTTTTGGCTCCCTTTTTCTGTTTGATTCGCCAGTACCATGCAGAAAGATAGGTGTTGCGTTTTCCTGCAATAACCCAGGCAATCTCGCAGAGCATGCTTTTTATGTAAGGATTACCTTTTGTGACAGAGGTGCTTTTTCGTTTTCCAGCGCTTTCATTATTACCTGAGCACAGACCAGCCCATGAGCAGATATGTTCCGCAGTTTTAAATGGATTCATATCAATACCGATTTCAGCAATAATTGCACAGGAAGCAGTTGTGCTTATTCCATAGATGCTATTCAACTGCTCAACCTGCAGGGCAAATGGAGGCATATCTTCCTCGAGACTCGTTTCAATTTCAGTAAGATGTTTCTTTAAAGAATTGTAATGAGTCATGAGAATTCTTAAAAATGCCTTTTGGTGTTCTGACAACGTTCCGTTTACGGACATGAGAATTTCATCAATATGTTTTCTGGTCTTGGTTTTAAGACATGAATCTAAAGTAGTTTTATCAATCTGCCCATGTTCTATTAAATGCAAAATGATATTTCTGCCAGAAGCCCCGAAAATATCAGAAATAAAGGATGATAGACGAAAGCCGGAACTTTGTAAGAATTTTTCAATCCTGTTCTTTTGTGATGTAATATCGCGGATGACACTTTTACGGTAACGATTTAAATCACGGAATTCGCGAATCCTTTTTTGGGGAATAAAACTTCCGTTCAGAAGTCCGGCGCGAAGCAAGGTAGAAATCCATTCGGAATCCCGCATATCGGTCTTTTTGCCAGGAACATTTTTCATATGGCGTGCATGCAGAAGCAAGGGTGATTATTGGAAGACGTGTTCTTTATAACGTGGATAAGATAAAAAATATCTTGATGCAATGGCAGTGTAATGAAAGATGAGAAGATAAAAATACAACAACTTTCCTTCGGAATGAAAAGTAAAAAGGGAAAATATTCCGGTAAAACAGGCAAATAAAAATTAGCATTTTGCATGGCTCGTAGCGATCACAAATTCTGGTTGAATGAAAAAGTAACTTCCACCATACATTGGCACAGGTAAAATAAGACCT
>NZ_JAJCKS010000034.1:0-20371 GCF_020558815.1 Blautia sp. 210820-DFI.6.14 | reverse complement strand
TCTACGCTTTCATCTCGGTAATTGAATTGCCGAGGATTCCCGCTTATCGTCCTAAATAATATTTTAATACAGGATTCCAAAATAATCCAGATATCTCTCAGTCATTCATGTATTCATAGTAGTCCGATTCATCTGCAAATAATCTGTACACACCATCTACCAGCCCCATGTAACCATCTGTAACGAAATATCCTTTCATGAAATTCACCGCAGCCTTTCTGAAATCTTTTACTGTTGCTTCATTTGATATACCTATTATCTCAGAATGGCAATGCAAAAATCTGTACTTCCAAAACTTTTTTATTATTTTTTATATATCTTCTCTTCGATACTTCAAAATATATTCCCATTTCGGAATTTATTTTAGGATTTCAGTACTTATATTCCCATTTTGGAATTTATTCCAGAACATAGTTTCCGTTGCAAATCATAACACTTTCGTATATGAATTGTTTACCGTATACGAGAATTAACATTTATCGTGTACAAATTTATAACAAAAGAAAAGAGCCGTTTTCTCGACTCTCTAACCTTAAGACACTTTAGTACATTTTTGTCTCATACTATTTTATTTATCATTTTCTAAAAGTGCTTTCCAATTCTCTTTAAATCCCATTGTTGTTATATCAACATTCTCATATTTATCGAACAATATCTCTATCTTATCTACAAACATATTCCAATGATTATCATTTTTCAAAATATGTTTAAGACATAACAACACTCCAAAAATACGATTATTTCCAATACCAGCTTCTGAATATTCCTTGTACAACATTGGTGTTTTTGATAATTTTGCATTATACAAGCGACCATAATGTGCACATATATTTCGAACATAAGAAATGCTCTCTAACCCACTCTCTAAGTACGTATATCCTATCCCAAACGATTTCGCTATTGCTTTTTTATCTGGGTTTTTCATATTTTTGTAAAACTTAGATAATGTACCAAAACTGAAAACTTCCACCAGCGCATATATTGGCAACATCCCACCTGCATAGTTCATCCGAAAATTCTTAACAAACGGAGCCTTAGAATTTCTTCTTATTTCTTCATGAACATCCTTCAAGAACTCTTGATGATATTTTACATTCACAAAATTATCTGCTTCTAAATAACCTAAAACACCATATTTTTCAGCGAAATAATTCGAAATTCTACATCGCACATTTATTTCTATTTTTTCGATTTCAGGGAATATAATTTGACGAAAATTTGCATTAAAAAGATATAAATCTACCAGTTGTTGAAACGTAATGTTTTCTCTATATCTTCCTTCATTTGTCTTAAGATTTAAACTATAGGCTTTAATCAATCTAAAGTATGAAATGTCATTTAATATTCTTTTCGCATACTCCTCATCTTCGACAATCAACCCAATATTTTTTAAATTCTCTATCTGTTCATCAATTGTCATAGGAGGCTGATGTTGTTTTACTTCTCCCATCCAACATTCTCCTTAAATTAAAAGACCCAACGTGGTCCGCATCGTTGAGAGGCGTGTTGGGTTCTGTTAATTATTATTATATTCATTTTAAGGAAAAAATCAACCGTTAAGTATACTTTTTTAATTTATGATAAAATATCTCCCAATGCATCTTCTGCACTGTCAACACTATGATATCCTGTTTCTTTCGTGTTGCCATTACTGTACTTCATAGTAATGCCACCTTTTGTATCTCCTGGCTTATAGTAATAATATCCCGAATACACATTACCCGGCTCATCTTCACTAAAATCCCAATGCGTACCATAATTATAATAAAGCGCATCCATAAAAGCCTCATTATTAAAGTATTCTGCATATAATATCGTACCATCATTTTTATCAAAAGATACCTCCAGAGTATCTCCTGGATTTGCATACCTCTGAAGCGCTGCACCTTCTTCGAACGCGATATTATAGCATCTTTTCTTCGGTGTTCCATTATAATCTTCTGCCGTATATGCAACCTCATACTCTTCGAGCAATTTTAGAAGATCATCCTCTGTTGTATCTTTATCGATTGCCAGAAACATCTTTTGTATATCATCGTATTCCTTAGTTGACTCTACTGGTGATTCAGTTGGAACAGCTGACGCTGCCACGCTAAAAGATGCTGTAGATACGACAACACCGACTACAACTCCTGCCAAGCTAATTTTTATTATATTCTTTTTCATAGCTATACCTTCTTATCTTTTTACTTTTCCCAATAAATCTGTGCTTTCCTGTACGAGTCTAGTCAAGCACTCTTAGTATTTCTATATATCCCCACTAGATTACCCAAATAACCGCCTTCTTCGGTCCTAATCATCACATCTACTACCCGTACCCTTCTAATTAATAGTCCTTATATCCAACTTACCTAAACGTCATGCATAAATAGCAATAGGAATTACAATAACTGCAGGACTCTCGATTTTAGTCCGTAATTCAGGTAAATTGAACTGCTTCATATCATCCGTTTTTAACTCAGCAAACAATTCATTTAGCAAATCTTCTTGAAAAATCGATAACGAAGTTTTTCTAAGTAAATCAATATTTTCAGTATCCTCTTTACATATCGATATTACTTTTCCAAGGATCTTAAAATGTCCTCCAAGTATTTCAGATATATTATCATTGGCAAGATATTGTTCTTGTACTGATAATACTGTTGTTCCCTTCACATCTGATAGAATAAAATCTATTGTTCCACTGTGTTTTAATTCATCAGTAAACGACTTAATTTGCTTTACTACCTCATCTTCTTTTTGTTTCTGATTTTTCGCTTGTGTTCTGTTACCCAATTGTGTTTTTTCGGTAAAAATATCTGCCATGCGAAACAAATCAATAAAACTGTCCATATAATTTATTATCGGATTTTTTTGCAGTTCACCCTCGACTTCAATAAAATCTCCCACTCGTACTTCTGAAAAATTCAAATCAGATTTTAATATTTTATTTTCTACTAAAAAGCCTCTAAATTTTGATAAAAGCGAAACATTTGTATGCACTTTTTCTTTAATAACATTTTCATTTTCCCCTTTATTTCCTTCATGGCTTAATCCACCAGAAACATCTATCTTTAAAAATTTACTCAAAATAGGCGCTGAAGTTGATATTCCTGCATCAACTTTCTGTGCAGAACTACTTTCTTTATGCTCTGTATAATTAATTTGACTTACCATCGAAAAACCATCTTCTATAATAGCAAGCATATCCAAAACAATTTTCTCGTTTATATACACTGGAATAATTAATCTATCCAGTTTTATATTATTTTCCATATTTGCACTCCTTCCATTCAATTTTATACTTTTAGTGTCAAAAATTTGAAATTAATAGTATTCTCTAACGGTATCAAAACAATGTCGTATCCGCTACAAAGATCTTAGTTTTCCAATATATACGTCCCTATAATTCATGCTCAGGACAAATATATTATTTAACCTGTTTGTCTATCAACATCTGTCGCACAATTTCCATCATACAAGCATCTGTTGCCATTCGTTGATAATCTGGAGCTACCTTTCTAGCAGCTTCGCAATAATCGGAAATAGCTTTAACCATATCACAAATATTTTTTTGTTGTTCTACATTTCTCCAATTTTCTAATTGCTGTACATAAGTGTTTTTTAGATACATTGGATTAAAAATATCATATGGATAATTTTCATAATTCATCAGTTGTACCTCCTACCTTAAAGAAAGTAATATTGTATCTTATAGTTCCGATTCTTTTACGTAAGAATCTTTATCTTTAATACTCCCAAATCTCATATCCCTGCCGTCTTGCTGACTCATACACCGGCAACATATTCTTCTCCAGAATATTATAAAATTCTTCCTCTGTATTCCCCTTCCGGTACAGTTCCTGCCCAGCCCAGATAGAATGCAGATTATCTCCATAACAGACTTCAAATCTTTTATGTATATTTGCATTTTCATGAATCATCCCATACAAGATATACTGATTATAAGCAAAATCTTTAAAGAAAGGATTCCATTTCGGAAGGCGATTACTCTTTGAAGAATTCAAAGAAGATTCCATCGGCATGAGATTCCATAGCTCATCGTTCATTACAAATGACCATGGAATAAAATGATCCACATCGTACTGCTTTGGAACAATTTCACGTCCAGTAAACACATCTCGAATCTCTCGTACTTCCAGAACACCCTCCCACAATTTTCGAACATTGGATAGCTTACGCATTTTGTCATTCATAGGAACCAGTTTATAAATAAGTCCTGGAACTTCCGGATTATTATTTTGCAGCCATTTGACTTTTTCATATTGAATCCATCCAAGAATATTTACCGTATTATCCTGAATCATTTTAATCCAATCCTGATGAAAACGAACCTCTTTCTTTAACTTGCTACTCTCACCTAAAACGTATGGAAGTGGTGTTATATTATCATTAATTTCTTTAATATACGTCGTCATACGGCGAATGCTATTCCACTCAGCCTTTTCTTTACTGCGTGCAAAAAATCCTGCCAGAGCTCTGTACGGAACCATATTTGTAAGCTGTTCTTTAAACCTTTTCAGCTCTGAATTATATTCACCTATAGCATTTTTAATTTCTATTTTCGAAGCATTCGCCGGAAGTGTACTGAGTTCTGTCAATTGCAGAATTGCTCATTCCAACCCATCACGTACCATTCCATCTGCCTGTAATCCACTAAGATGGATGTGAAATTCCCGCACAGAATACCAAGCATTTGCAATCATTTCGTCGATAATCGCATCAAATGTTGTTTCTGTAATACCTTCAGAAATCAGATTTACGATTGCTTCCAACCAATAAAATTTATAACAAAAGGACGGATCTTTCAACATCTGTGAAAAGCCCTGTATATCAAGTTCGTTGTAATATTGAACTTTAATATTTAACACATTTTCCTGCGTAGGATAATATTGAGCCATCTTTCGTCCCCTCTTCCATCTCTAACATCAATTGTTGATCTAACTGCCTTACCAGTAGACCTTCTAAAAATCATATCTGATCTCCTATATCAATTTTATTTAAAATGAATAATTATATCATTTAACTATCAGCATCACAATTACAGTTTTTGCGCTATTCTTTCTGTTTAACGAATGAAAAAAGACACCGACCGCAGTCAATGCCCTTTCCCCTCTCACTTTATGCTCTTTTCGTTGCTTCCTTGTAACCTTTTTCTATACTTTTACACGCTCAGGATATGTACGAAGACTAACTCATCTCCTTCATAAAATTACTTTTCAACCTCTCAAAATCTGCGTACCATCTTTCCCCTAAATTGGCATTTAACAAAAGAATCATTTCTTCCATATCAAAAATCTGTATTCTCGTATCCATTTCTTTTAATGCTTTTGTAGCGTAACCCGATGTAAAAATAACTGCTCGGGTTGCTTCTTCACTTAGCATGGTATATCCTAACGCACGCACTGTTTCTTTCTTTAACTCACAAGTTTTGTACAACTTGCATTCTACAAAAACTTTCTCTTTTCTTTCATTCTCATTAATTTCTGCAATGATATCTTTTCCACCGTCTCTCGTTGCCTTCGTCAAATTCACTTTATATCCTAACGCTTCATATAATATGGCAATTAAAATTTCAAACTCTCTCGAAGTTAATGAAAAAATATATGCATTTTTATCAGAAGCACTCTTTATATATTTTTCCTCGATAATATCCATCGCATCCGAAATGCCATATATTCGATCATCTGGCATATATATACACTCGGCATCAAAATACATACCTAAAGCTTTTAATGCTTTCATTGGATTAATATTTAATAACGGAAGCACCCAGGTTAATCCTTCCCAAGCTTCTTGTTTATTTTTTATACGATAAATCCGTTCATTATATTTCAATTGATTCATACATAACTCATATGTTTGTAAATTTTTTTCTTTATTTACTTTGTCCTGTACATATTCTTTGTAGAATTCATATGTGTCAACTGTATCTACTCCTAAAGTATATGGCTGAAGCAGTATTCTCAATAACTCTTTAATTTCCATATCACTTTTCTGCTCAATATCTTTCATCCACTCTCTAAAGGGAACAAAAAACTGTGGATAAACAAACTCTTCATTACGCTTTCTCAATTCAATCCACTCTTCAAGTGAATTGTAATTGTCGGTATATATTTCAGGTCTTTCCATTTTTCACCTCACACCTGACTTTGTCATTTTTCTTAGTCGCAGTTTTGCTCCCCATAGTCGCAACCTCACCGCCTTTAGTCGCAACTTGACTTTCATTATCCTACCCCAAAATCGTATGAGTGCTACTCATCCAGTAGCCCCTCCCAAACCCATCTCCTTCTGCAAACTCTGGTTCTTTTCCTGAATAGAATTTATTGTATTTGAACAGATTTCGCACACCTGAGCCAATCTACTCCACGTATCCAATATTTCTGATAGATGCTTCATAAACATATTTCACAATTTATTATATTTCTCTTTCTTCCCTTTCGCCTTGCTCACGGGATATTTCTCATTATTGACCTTAATCTTCTCCTGCACAATCTCATCGATATCCAGTCCACAGGCATCTGCCATGAGGACGCAGTAATTTAATACATCTGCAAGTTCTTCTTTGATTTTTTCCTGTTTTCCCTCATTGGATACGTCTGTACCGCTCCACTGGAATACTTCGAGGAGTTCTGCGGCCTCCAGGGAAATGGAAATCGCCAGATCTTTTGGATTGTGGAATTGTTTCCAGTCACGGTCATCTCGAAATTTCAAAATTTGTTTTATTGTCTCTTCTGTCATTATTCTTACTCCTGTTCTGCTGCCTTTTTTAAGGCTTCTCTTAACTGGTCATCGCATGCATATATGTACAGACCATTTACTCCACGTGTCATAAGAACACGAACCTCATGCTTCAGCAATTCTTTTGCAAAGTTCTGCTTTGTACCGTCTTCCATTGTTCTCTTCTTGGTCGCTTTTCCGTTGCTGCTTTCGCTTGGATCATAAACAATTTTTCCATCACGATATTTTACAGACTTTCCAAGAATCACTCCTGCATAGTTGAGATCAAATCCCTGAATTGTATAAGTTGAACCAACTTCGGCAATTGTGTGTGCCTGCTCTGCCCATGCCTGTTCTTTTATCTTCTTTTTCTCATCTTTATTAAGATTTTGTTCCAGTTCGTAGTTCCATGGCTTATGCCATCTCTGGTCTTCTATCCACACATCTACTTCCCAGTATTTTTTTGATGTATCCTCCGGCTTTTTGCCTTTCTTATAATCCCAGTCATAATTGGCAATGACACGCGACAATCTGCTCTTCTCACTGTTTGCTTTTTTCTGTATTTCCAGATCCAGTACTTCCGGTGAATCAAAGATTTTTATTTCATAGTCATGATGTGGAATTTTGTTTATAATCTGTTTTTTCGTAAAAGCATCGATCCATTCAAGTGTCTCATCATCCGCCTGCATACGAAGCTGTTTGGTCAATGTGATATGATTACGCTGCTCAATTGCCTTATTGCGATACCTGTCAATCATCTGCTTTTCCCAGTACTGGTCCATTCGTAATATCTGATTTTCATCAAATACAATGACAACAACTTTCGCTCGTTTTACGATATCATCCAGCTGATTTTTCCCACTGTATCCCTGATTTCCCTGTGTAAAAAGCAGATGTGCTTCATCAACAAAAACAACATCCACCGAATCAGGATCTTTATGTCTGTTTAAAAAAGTAGAAGCCTTACTTACCACATCTTTATACTTTTCTGTGATTCCAAGCTTCTTCGCAATATCAGAATACACTTTTACCTGTTCATCATGATTGACCACCATGCAGCATTTAAATTCTGTATTGTCTTTTTCTTCTTCCTGACAATATAATTCATAGAAGATACTGCTGTTCAGAACGGTCTTTCCAGTACCTGCTTCACCATCAATAAATATGATTTGTTTTTCATTTTTGTTTCTGGCCGATGCAATACAGTCCAGAATCTGGATTTTTGCATCCTCCTGCTCGTCTGTTAATTTATGCAATGGCGATGCTTTATAAATCGCAGAGTCTTTCACGATATTTTCATCTGGAAAAAGTTCCTCATCCGACTCATGAAGCTCTGTCCAGATTTTCTGAAAAATCCCCTCAAATTCCTCAGATGGATAATAACTCTTCTGGGGATTTCCTCTTCCATTGTGTACCTGTCGCACTTTATCCACACTCATGAGATAATGCATAAGACGATTTTCAACATCCAGTGTCAGGGATTTATTGAAATGTTCATGTCCGATGATATATAGTGAAGCATCTGTTTTCATCATTCTATATTGCCATGTCTCATGCTTGATTCTACTTTGATAATGCTGTCTCGTACGCGCAAAGATATTGTTGGATTCACCGACATATACATCATACTTATTCGTTTCCGGCCAGTTGTGGATGTATACCGTCGGAAAGTTCATGATAATGTCTTTGGTATCTTCTGCTTCATTTATTTTGATTTCTTTCTCAAATTCAGCCAGTGCAGTTTCATTGTCTTTTATTTTTCTAATAATTGGTTTTGTGATGTTCATGCTCATTATCGTTTTTTATAACCCATCTTCCCTTACGGTTGTTACCTTCTCGTACTATAATAAGATTCTTTAGATTTGGTTTCAAAAGTTTCTCTGGGTTAATTATATCATTTAACCACTCACACCTCAATTACCGTTTTGTTGTTTATATTGTCCAAAAAAGGCACCGACCTCCGTCAGTGCCTTTCTCATCTTTATGCTCTTTCCATTGCTTCTTTGTAATCTTTTGTATCTGTGAAGATCTCGTTCTTCCACGGGTTCTTTTTCTGTGCTTTTGCACGTTTCAGGATGTATGCGAAGACGAATACATTCACTGCAAATGACAGTACGGAAATGATTCCCTGTGCAGTCGGTTCTGCGATGGTCGGCATACTGCTTCCCATTGCTGCTGCGATGCCGCCCTGTCCGTATACGGAAGTGACTGTTGTGAAACGGCTCGCATCCTGGAACAGCGGGAATACCTGTGCGAACATGCACCAGAGAGCCAGTGTGTTTGCACGGTTCTGAATCCAACCGCCTTTATTCCAGAGTGCTGCTGCAAAGGTAGGTGCAAGCAGAAGTGCCAGTCCGCAGTACCAGGAATGTGTCGGCAGGTTCAGATATGTATATTGGAAATTCCAGATATCATATGCAAGGACATATACCCAGATCATGTCCGGCCAAAGCATATCTTTTTTGTCTTTTGAGGAATAGATTCCCCACCATCCTGTCATACAGAAAATATTTAAAATTCCGGCAAGTCCGTTTAATACGTTCCACCAACCTCCATAAAGCCATACACCTTCGGAGGAAAGCCACCAACCGCCAGCAAGCGAACCGGCACGGACTGCTGATTCAAAGTCTGATGCTACTGCGATCAGGATATTGATTGCAACAATGATAAACGGAAAAGCTTTAAATCCATGAGATTTTCCAAGCTTTCCCCAGTGGTACTTCAGTATCATAAATCCGATACATCCTGCTGTTGCTGCATACAGCTTTGCATAATGGAACCAGCTGTTCATGTGCACATATGTATCATTATTCAGTGCCCAGTCGGCTCCCATTGCTGCGCCAACATAGATAGCGATAAAGTACACGCTAAGTGCTGCAGGAAGGATCAGGAAACAGGCAATACCGCCCGCTTTGGATCTTCTTGCGATTTCATTCATTACGACAAGTCCGGCAAATACCAGCAGCCATCCAAGAAGCTGCCATCCGGCTGTCTCTCCGTAGATTTGAAAAAACATACTCTTTACTCTCCCTCTTTTGTTTATTCTACTTCTATTTCCTTAATGTTGAACTCATTTCCCTGCAATAAATAGGTATGCTCACTTCCGCAATGTGGACAGTTTTTTCCATGTTTTACCGTTGGATATGTCTGCTTGCAGTCTTCACAATACGTGAGTGCAGGTAATGTTTCCACCACTAATTCAGATTCATCGAACAGAGGCCGCTTTTTTGCAGCCCATGTCCAGCAATTCTGTAAATAGGACTCGATCACTGTCGAGACCTCTCCCAGTTCAAGTGTGACTTTTCGTACATGTGTCACTTTATTTTCAGCGGCCACCTTTTCCAGATGATCCATGATATGAAAAGTTACTCCAAGCTCGTGCATATTTTTGCTCCTTTATCTGAGAGCTGCTGCACAGCTCCTATTTTTTCTTTTTGAATTTCACTTTGATTGACTGTTTCACCATGTTTGGAAGAATGTATTTCAGCTTATCTTCCGAAGCACGCATAATGGAAGCTCCTGGAATCTCTCTGTGCAGGTGGATTGCATCAAACATACATTTCGTTGTACAGACACCACATCCGATACATTTATTCGGGTCAACAACAGATGCACCGCAGGACAGGCAGCGGGAAGTTTCTTTTTTCACCTGCTCTTCTGTCAGACTCTGTGACAGATCACGGAAGGTTTTTGCCTGTTCTTTTACATCCGCTTTTGGCGGAATCTGACGACTGGATGAGTCATAAGTTTCCACTTTGATGTTTTCTTTGTCCAGTTCGATGAAATCACGTCGATTACGTCCGATCGTCAGTGTACAATGTTCATGGACGTAACGGTGAAGAGAAATTGCACCTTCACGTCCGGCTGCGATCGCATCAATGGCAAATTTCGGTCCAGTGTATACGTCACCACCTACAAAGATATCCGGTTCAGAAGTCTGGTAAGTCAGTTTGTTGGCAAGTGCGCCACCGTTCGGGCGGAGTTCTACATGAAGATTATCCAGCATATGGCCCCAGTCGATTGCCTGGCCTACTGAGAAAATGACATGACGACAAGGAATTGTTACTGTATCGTTCTCATCGTATTCCGGTGAAAATCTGCCCTGTGCATCAAATACACGGGTACATTTTTTGAAAACAACGCCACTTACATGGCCATTTTCTTCCAGAACTTCTTTTGGTCCCCATCCACAGTTCAGTTCGATTCCCTCTTCAAGTGCTTCTTCGATTTCCTCGTCGCTTGCCGGCATTTTTTCTCTTGTTTCCAGACAGAACATGGAAATCTTTGCATCAGTACATCTGCTGCTGATTCTTGCCGCGTCAATGGCTACGTTTCCGCCACCAACTACAACAACATCACCTTCAAGCGCAAAACTCTCTTTTGCACCGGCTTCTCTTAAGAAATCCACAGCCGCATATGCACCTTCGGCATTTTCTCCACTGATTCCCGGTTTTCTTCCTCTCTGGCAGCCGATCGCAGCATAAAATCCTTTATATCCCTGCTCTCTCAGGTCTTCGATCGTAACGTCTTTTCCAACTTCTACGCCACAGCGGATTTCTACGCCAAGCTGACGGATCACATCAATTTCTGCCGCCAGAAGATCTTTCTCCAGTTTGTAGGATGGAATTCCATAGCGAAGCATACCGCCCGGTTCTGCATTTTTTTCAAAGATCGTCGGTTTGTATCCGGTCAGTGCAAGGAAATATGCACAGGATAAACCAGCTGGACCGGCTCCGATGATTGCGATTTTTTCTTCAAATCCGCCTTTCAGTGACGGAATTGTTTTCTTTGGAATGAAGCGTGTCTCTGCATTCAGATCACGTTCTGCAATAAAGCGTTTGACTTCATCGATTGCAACAGCTTCGTCGATTGTGCCTCTTGTGCAGGCATCTTCGCAGCGACGGTTACATACATGCCCGCAGACTGCCGGAAGTGGATTATCTTTCTTGATCAGTGCAAGTGCATCCTCATAACGGCCTTCTTTTGCAAGCTGAAGATAACCCTGTATACCAATATGTGCCGGACAGGCTGTTTTACACGGTGCTGTTCCGGTATCATAGCAATTGATACGGTTGACATCGCGGTAGTTGTGTGACCACATATGCTCGCCCCATGGCTGATCGCCTGGAAGTGGCATCTGCGGATATGTAATCTCACAGCCCTCTTTGTCACAGAGTTTCTGTCCCAGTTTCACAGCACCTGCCGGACAGGTTTCTACGCATTTTCCGCATGCAACACAATTCTGTTTCTCAACTTTTGCGATGTATGCAGAACGGGACATATTCGGCGTATTAAAAAGCTGTGACGTACGAAGTGCATAACAGACATTTACATTACAGTTACAGATAGCAAAAATTTTATCTTTTCCGTCAATGTTTGTAATCTGATGTACAAAACCATTTTCTTCTGCCTGTCTGAAAATCTCCAGAGCTTCTTCTTTGGAAATATAGCGTCCGTCTTTCTGTGTCTCCACAACATAATCTGCCATATCACCAACTGCAACGCACCATCCTTCCGGATCATCGGCGCAGCCTTCGTCATGTGTCAGTCGGGAACGACGGCAGGAACAAGGGCTTGCTGCATATTTTCCCTCATATTTACTAAGCCAGTAAGAAATATGTTCCAGATCAACAGATTCATTTTCCATCTCGATTGCTTTTTCTACCGGAATGACATGCATGCCAATACCTGCTCCACCCTCCGGTACAAATGGAGTAATTTTCTCCAGTGGCAAACGGGACATATGTTCAAAAAATGTACCCATTTCCGGGTTGGATTCCAGAATTTTTGCATTCATATTAAAGAATTCCGCACATCCCGGTACATACATCGGCAGGACATACTGCTTCTCATGTGCCGCATTTTCCCAGTTGTATTCGAGAAGTCCTTTGCGTGACATTTCTTCCAGAAGTGCCTCACATTTTTTCTCTTCCAGCCCTGAAATTTTCACGATCTCCGACAGTGTTTTTGGCTTTCTTACCCCAAGCTTCAATGCCAGGAGTGCTTCCTCATCAGTAAGCACTCCGGCCAGTCCCCAATACTCCGGATCATTTCTGGTGATCTTTTTAAGACCCAGCTTCTGCGGAATACGGTCTGTGATCTTTTTGCCCAGTTTCGCAATTGGCTCGCGAAATGGTTTACCCGGATCCGGTGTAAATTCCGGGTACACATAATCCGGATAAAGCTCCTTATCGAGTTCTTTTTTCATCTCTCTTTCCTTTCCCTTCTCTCTTCTGTTTTGTTATGATTTCCAGTCAGTAACCTGCTTTTTCAGCCATGTAGTCCATGCTTCTATGCCTTCTCCTGTCTTTGCACTGACCGGGAAAATCTCCGCTTTTGGATTTCTCTGGTGAATGTATTTTTTTACCAGTTCCATATCAAAATCAAAGTATGGAAGTACATCAATCTTATTGATCAGAACTGCATCACATACTTCAAACATTAATGGATATTTCAAAGGTTTGTCATGACCTTCCGGAACAGAAAGAATCATTACATTTTTTGATGCTCCTGTGTCAAACTCGGCCGGACAGACAAGATTTCCTACGTTTTCGAGAATCGCCAGATCTACATCTTCAATGCCCAGACCTTTGATCCCCTGCTCTGTCATTTTTGCATCCAGATGACACATGCCACCTGTATGCAGCTGAATTGCTTTTGCCCCGGTTTCGGCAATTGCAAGTGCATCCACATCTGAATCAATATCCGCCTCCATGACCCCGATACGAAGGTCATCTTTTAAAGCTGCTATCGTTCTTTTCAGAGTTGTCGTCTTGCCGGAGCCAGGTGACGACATCAGATTCATCAGAAAGACACCTTTTTCTTTCAGTCTGATCCGAAGCTGATCTGCCTGTCTGTCATTGTCCGCAAACACGCTCTCTTTAATTTCCAGAATCCTTACTTTTCCCACCTGCTTTTATTCCTTTCATCAGTATTTCTACCATTTCTTTTTTTGCCTGTTCATAAGTCAGTTCATTTTGATACAGAATATCTGACTCCATAAAACAATATACAGTGCCTTTTACCATTGCCATTACTACCGGAATGGAAACTTCTCGAATCATGCCCTCTTCCATGCCCTTTTCAAGATACTTTTCTGCCTGTTCCCATCCATTGTTTACTGACCTCATCAGATGTCGGTATGGCTTCGGATACTTTTCCGCAAGTTCGTAGATTCGGCTCAGTCCAATGTTGTAATACTTTTCCGGCAGTGCGCACAAAAGCTTCTCCAGTTTCTGCACTACATTCAGACTTACATCCGCCTCCAGTTCTTCCTGCATACTGTTTAAATCTGCCGCATAACGGTCCGCTACTGCTACCAGAACTGCCTGTTTACTTTCAAAAACTGTGTAAATTGTTTTTTTACTGATTCCAAGCCGCTTCGCCAGATCGTTCATTGTAAATTTCAGGCCGTTCTGTTTAAATTCCTCAACCGTTGCATCAATAATTTTATCCCGCATTCAATCCTCCATTTGGAAACCCAGAAACTCTTTTTGGTTTTCTGGTTTCCATTATTGTAATGCCTTGTTAAGATATTGTCAATCTATATTATAAAAAAGGCTGCGTAACTTTACAATTTACAATTAAGTAAATGCTGTTACGCAGTCTGCTGTATGTCCCTATTCTTATTCTACTGAAAAAATTAAAATCCTTTCTCGCTCATTCTTTACTTCAAACAAATCTTCTGTGCTTATTTCATCAACAAACATTAAAGCTTCTTCCGTCATGAGACAGCTTATATATTCCTCTGACGGATAGTAAAACATTAACAGAATTTCTCTTGGATTCTCATAGTATGATTCATAAATTCTGGCAAGAACTTTTTGCAGTATTTCTACAGAAAACGGATTAAAAAAATAGCACCTGTCCACATCAGTTGGTACTGCATATTCTTCTGCTCCTGTCAGCTCAAAGGATACTCTTCTGCCCGATACTGCATGTTCTCTGTTAGATTCTGCTGCACTGAAAATACGCTCATCATATTCCACGCCAACAGATCTGCATCGCGTCTGATAGGAAAGATAAAAACATACCCTGCCCTTCCCAGTCCCATAATCAAGAACTGTATTTTTCTTACTGATCAACCCACTGTTCGCCAGGCGTTCTAATACCAGATACTGCGTCGGCTCATACGGATATCTGTACTGGTCAGAACGAGAATCATCCCGTCCGGTCGTCTTTATCTTCAGCAATTTGTCCCATTGACTCTCAGTTTGGTTCATATCTTCTGCTCTTCTTCTGTAGAATTTTGGATTTCATTTATAATATTCACTTCACACCCTGTCCCAGTTTCTCCAGTTCTTCCATAGCTTCCACATTCCCTGCAAGTTCATCCTTGGCATTTGCAGAATAGGTCTTGAAAAACAATACTTCCCATGATAAATATCCTGCCATGCATTCAAACTGTTTCCTGATCAGCTCGTACTGTACATTATCAACCGGAGCTCCGCCAGTCACAATGATGCCAACTTTCTTTCCCTTAAGCTGTAATCCACGACAATAGCATTTATCAATAACCAGCTTCAATTGTGCAGTCATTCCCCACCAATAGACCGGGGTTGCAAAAAGGATCATATCTGCTGCTACAATTTTGTCAATTGTCGGATTCGTGTCATCCTGATCCACACAGCCCTTATGGCACTGACAGGCTTTGCAGCCTTTGCATGGAGCAATATGTAATTTATCAGGAGAAATCATCTCAATCTCATTATGTTCAGCTGCTCCCTTTATAAAAGTATTGATTGCTGTTAACGTATTTCCCTTTCTTGCACTTCCATTAATAATTACGATCTTCATAGCTGATCTCCTTTTCTTTTTATTTGTCACATTTAAACTTTATTTGCAAAGCACTCTCCTTATCTTTATCCGACCAATACTTATATCATCTGTTCTCTTCCCAGTAATCCTCTGCATCCTGTATATCATCAAACTCATCGACATGATCATAATAAAAATCTTCTGGATCATCGTAATCATACACATCGTACATATCCATGCTCTTATCATCTCTGCTGTAATTACGTTTTGATGAAGATGAATGCACGAACTCTACAGCATTGCTAACCCTGCCATTTCGACAAGTCGCCATAAATTTTTTCGCTCCATCCCTTTATATGGTACATCTTTCTTGATTTCTTCTCTTTTTTCTTTCTCTTTCTGTTCTGTATACTCTTCATATTGCGCTTTTGTTTCCGCTTTCGCTGTCTGCATTTTCTCCGAATATTTTCCAGTATATTCATTTTCTCGCGGGAAATTCCACGTAAGCCTGTACAGCTGCTCAATTTTTTCTTTTTCCGCAACACCTTTACAATATTCCGCATATGGTATGATATATCTGCTATCTTCGTAGTCTGTTGGCAATTTCTCCAGCAGTTTTATCGCATCCTCATACTCTCCAGCATCTATACACGCATTCGCTTCTTTATACCATTCCTTGTTCTGGTTTTCTGCTGCCTCTTTTGCCCTCGCTCTGGCAGCCTCATCTCCCTTGATAGCACAAAAAGGAACTCCTGTAACTACCAATACGAAAGCTATTACAGCTATAATTTTCTTCTTCATACGTTAAATACTCCCTGCAATATTATTTCTTCCTTCCATTTTTTAGGATGTATACTGTATTTCTATAAGCACCCAATCGTTCAAGCACCCCCATATCAACCAGTTTTCCAAGAATACTTCTAGCACGTCTTTGTTTTACTTCTAATAGTAGTTCTACCTGATGCGATGTAATCTGCCCGTTTTCTTTTGCAAAATGCAATACCTTTTTCTGCTGCTCACTTAAAGTATTTATCGGCACTTCATCGGCACTAATCGGCATTTTATCGGCACTACTTGTCACTTTATCGGCACTAGCGTTTTCATTATCCTTATCAATTATTATACTATAATCAAACGAATATTCATCATCTAATGGTACAACGATACGAAACACATCATCTTCTACAAACTGCGGATCTCTTCCCGAATAATACTTACTATATTTAAATAGTTTTCGAACTCCAGAACCTAGTTGATCTGCATATCCAATATTTCTGAAAAATGCTGCAATAATTGGATTCTTTGGATTTGGTTCCAGATTGTCAACTGTAATAATGCCCTCTTTCGATGCACGATTTGCATTTTCTACATACATCCGCTTCTTTTCAATTACAAACTTTGCTGTATAACTACTGGTAAATTCTCGGTGCATTAGCGTATTACTAATCATCTCTCTGACAATTGTATTTCTCAGACTTTTATTTATCGCGCCTTCCAGGAAAAACTTATCTGGCAGGTTTTTTCTTCCAAATTCCAGAAGTTGATTATAACTCTCAATCAGGTTCGTTTTAATGATTTCTCGATCATCGTAGCGATCTACATTTACTTTACGCACAAGTGCATCCGTAACATAAGCTGGAGCCACATTTAAAATTACATCATCTTTTCCAAGAAGCATAATTGCCGCAAGATTGTATCCTTCTTCACCTGTAGCAATATCCCGACCATATAACCCTGCACTTTTCAACAACTCCTGATCATCCATCGTAGTCCATGGGTGCTGACCCCCGGTATGATTCTGCGCCATAATTCGAATTTTAGGCAACAAATCCAATCTTAAATCTTCCATTCTTGCATATGGATAAATCTTTCTTTCTGTAAAAATATTCTGCTTACGAATATACATCTGCGCAATCGCACCAGTTGCAGTTACCTTTACATCGGCATCATCCACACGATCATAAATCACTTTTTTATAACTGTGCACCTCCGCACTTGGTGGAATGTGAACGTGAATGATAGTATGATTTTCATCATATTTTATAATTTCAGGAATTAGATATGTGGTAGGCGAAAATAATACCGGATTACTTACAACTTTTATAAAGTTCTTTACCATATCCGGAGCTGCCTTTTCAGGCACACCGACCACTGTTCCATCATCCAGAACGCCCATAAAAAGCTCTCCACCGAAACGATTTAAGAAAGAACATACTGTTTCATAGGTGTCATTTTCTATTCCATTGCCACAGCGTTTAAATTCAACCGCCACGGTTTCTCCGATTGTAAAAATGGATTGTAGTTCTTTCATGTTCATAACATCTCTCTCTATTCTTTTTAGTGCAAGTTTAATAAAAAGCCTCGATTTTACGGCATTTGCTAAACCGTTAATAGGTTACATATATTTACAAAACAGAGTTTTCTGGATATGAAGCAACTTCTAAGAGTCCATTTCTGATGATTTTAGGTACAAGAAATAAAACGTCGTTTTTCCCTTATGAAGGCTTTCTTGTTCTCTCAAAATCTCCTACAGTAGCTAACCTCTCATATCTACCAGGATCACCTGCCTCTGCCGGATTCTAAATTCCTTCGTTCTGCTTATCCATAGTTTGGTGCTGCTTATGCTCCTTTATCGTCAAACCAGAATATGATACGAGTATCTAATTTAGAAATTTCTGTATTTAGTTGATCTTGTATATTTTGTAAATCCATTAATTTCTCTCCTTAACTCCCTCATAATCTGTTAACACATTTCTGAAAGACGTGATTCCAAATCTATAATCAATATCCACATTTATTCCATCTGTCATATTATTCCAACAATCAATCAAAAACCCTCTATTCTTTTCAACTTTATTTTTTATTTGTTTCATATATTTTCCAGGAATTTCTCCTGCAAGTATCTCACCTGTAAGTATATCAATCGCTGCGCTATATCTATCACCTGCATTAACATGCACATGCGGTCTATTATGTTTTCCATATTCACGTGATTGCATATAATAATGAATTTGTCCTTCTCGCCAAATATCTCCTTGAAGTGCAGAAAATGCAAAATATAATTGCAAATTTCCTTCTATTTGAAATTTTCTTAGTAGAGTTTCTACCATAATATCCATATTTTCAATCTCAATAAAATCTTCATGACTTTTTATGCAAATACACGGACAGCTTCTGCAAAGATCACCTATTTGCTTATTCATTTTCTCGCATATTGCATTTCGGATATCTGACATTGTAGTATTTGGCTCCAAAATATATTCTAATTCAAGCTCAGAGTCTCTCTCTAAAATATTTAAATTTTTTCCATCTGGATCATTCGCTGAAAGAATACTACATATATAGCCAGGAACAGGCTTTTTATAGTAATAAATTGTATCAGTATATATAATCTCACTTTTTATTTTCATTTATCAATTCTCTCATATATTAATAATGTATAAGTCCCAGTGCCTGATTTAAATCCACATCCAGACCATCTGTATGCTCATTCCAGTATATCAAAAAGTCTTTTTGATTGTTTTCAATTATTTCTTTTATAATCTTCTGATCTTTTTTTCTTATTTTAGACCCCGTCAACTGTTCTGCTGTTTTTAAAGAAAAACTCCCACTTCCTTCCCCTTGTCTTATATCAACATGTACATGAGGCTCATTATGTCGTTTTCCTTCTCTAGAATTTATATAAAAACGAATCCCATGATCCTCGAACACCGCCCCAGCATCTGAGCTTACCAAAATCTGTATATCAATCGTATTAGATATACCCAATTTTTGCATATAAAATTCTAAATTTTTGCTTTTATCTACTATAGAATACCTCAAACCATTTTTCAAAAAATATATTTCCAGAACATCGTATTCCTCTACAAAATCAAGAGTTGTTTGTTCTTCTCCATACATATCCATCCTATTATTCTTTTCAGAGTAAATATGCCTTCGAATTAATTGGTAAAATTCCTTTATAGATACTGAATTCTCTACCTCAAACATTATGCTTCTATTATTAATTATTCTAAGCGGTTCTATTATTTCTTCCCCAACAATTCCATAATTCTCACTATGCGGAATTAACAGTTCATCACACAAACGTTCTTCTGCATATATATGTACTGTAAAATTAACCGTTATCTTCATTAACAATACCCCACTCCCTTGCATTGCTCTTTTCATTCTGTTCAAAGAGGAGTGTGAATCTTATCCACACTCCCCCCTGCGAACTTTTCTTAAAAATCAATCTTATAAAATATACTGCTGTATATTTGAACAAATTCCTTTGATGTCTACTTTTGATCTGAAATCAAACTGAAGAACCGTTCCATTTGCAAATGTCATAATTAATTCGCTGTCAATATCCAAAACTCCTGCCGTCTCAATTCCGAAATATAAAACTTTTGAGTATGGATATGAAAAGTAAGACGTTTTCTTTCCTGTGATTCCCTGCACATTGACTACAATAACTCTTTTGTCAGTAAAAACCACCTGATCACGTACTGTCTGAAAGCACTGAATAATGTTTTCACCTGTAACCAGCATATTGTTAACTTCAGATTTCACCTATTTTTGCGCAATTTCCTTAAGATTTAAGAAATTTGCATCCTCTCTGATTCCACTGTTTACTGTTGCCATACGCCTTCCTCCTTAAGATTATTTATAATTCTCAAATAATTTCAAAATCTTGCGAGTAAATTTTTCTGTTCCATCTTCTCCGCCATATTTTCTTGTTTTCATATGGGGAGTAAGCAACCGAACGGTTAAAGAACTTTCCCAGATATGTAATTTTAATATAGCAGATTGAGGTACGAGTGTCAATTAAGTGTTAGCGCCTCTTCTCCTCTGGAATGTAGGATTACAATACATGTGTTACAACTGAATAATTAAAAAGCGGAAATACCTT
>NZ_JAJCKS010000033.1:0-27381 GCF_020558815.1 Blautia sp. 210820-DFI.6.14 | reverse complement strand
ATACCAGAATCTGCCCACCTCCGCTTTTTGCATGATGGATGTGCCAGTTATTTCTACATCCAGGTTCAAATGTCACATTGAAAATTCCAACCTGAGAAGTAGAAATCGGTGCAAGAAAACTCCTGCCCGAAAAATACTGTGCAAAGCCATCGTTTGGTGCACCAATTGGAAATACCATCTCTTTTGCATGCGCGCGCATCGCTTCCTCTTCGTATGGCAAATCTCCTTCACCTGCCTCCCACACTTCCTTTGCAAGATTGAAAACAGCCCATGCTTTTGGCCAACCTGCATAGAATGCAACATGTGTGATCACTGCAGCAATCTCTTTTTGTGTTACACCATGATTTTTTGCATTTTGAAGATGATATTTTAAAGAAGAATCCGTAATTCCGGAAGCCATCAGAGCAACCACGGTAATAATGCTTCTTGTTTTTACATCGATATCCTGGTTATTCCAGTTTTCACCGAAAAGCACATCATCGTTAAAATGTGCAAACTCCGGTGCGAATTCGCCAAGTGCATTTCTTCCTGCTGTCTGTATTATTTTTCCCATATTATGTATCCCTCCATAGCACTGTTATTTATAAAGATTTTACCCAATCACTGATTTCCTGTTTTGTTCCACGATTTAACAGGCTGCCTTCTGTGATAACTGCATCCGGTGCAGATGGCTGTAATTCCTTTACAGTATTACCGAATCCACTTCCACCGGATGTTGCAAAGAGCACAATCTTTTTGCCACTGAAATCATAGGCTTCCAAAAATGTATTGACAATTGTCGGAGCTACATACCACCAGATTGGGAATCCCAGAAGGATCTCGTCATAAGAACTCATATCCATCTTTTTCTTCATAATCTCCGGTCTGTATTTCTTATCACTCATTTCCACACTGCTGCGGGATTTTTTATTCATCCAGTCAAGATCAGCCTTTGTATATGGAACTTTTGGCTCAATCTCAAATAAATCCGCTTTTGCTTCCTCTGCAATCATTTCTGCTACTTTTTTTGTTGTCCCGCTTGCACTGAAAAATGCGACTAAATTTTTACTCATAATAAAAATCCCCTTTCTTTGCGAATTTTTCGTATAAAAATAGATGTATAAGATTTGAATTTCTCTTATACATCTATTTTATACCTGATATTTTTATTATGTCTAATGCTTATATTGAATTTTATTTTATGCCCGGAAAGCATTAATTTCCTCGATCATTTTACGGACTGCCAAAGAATATGGGATGTTTCGTCTCCAGGCAATCACCGTACTGGTCGTGATTTCAGGAGAAATTCTTCGCTGTACAAGAATATCCTCCCGCCAATACTTTGCAGCACCTTCGATGGATACCGGATAGCCCAGTCCATTTGCTGCCATAACTCCGGCATTCGTTCCAAGATTACTTGTAAAAGCAATCTGCAGTTTCGAAAAGTCTTTTCCAAACCAATTGGCAAGTTCACTTTGAACATTTACTCTTTCCGGCAGAATCAAGGGTTTTCCAATAAGATCTTCTTTTTTTATAAACTCTTTTTCTGCCAGCGGATCATCCGGCCGCATTCCGACACACCAGTGATCGCAATCTGTGATCCGGATATAATCCAGCCCTTCGGTGTCCACCGGCTCCATGAATAATGCAATATCTACAAGTCCTTTGTTCATCATCTCATACACTGCATCTGCTGTTGCAGTATGCAATACAATCTGAACCAGCGGGTATTTTTCTTTATATATTTTACATATCTCCGCCAATGTCTCCACCGCTGCAAATTCACCGCATCCAATGGTTATCGTGCCCTCTACAACCTCTTCTTTTCCTTTCAGTTCCTCAAGCGTCCTTTCCTCAAGATTAAGAATCTCCAAGGCACGCCTTTTTAATAGAATCCCCTCATCAGTAAGTGAAATTTTCTTCCCGCTTCGAATAAATAATGTTATTCCCAGGTTCTCTTCAAATGCCGCCATTTGTCTGGAAAGCGTTGGCTGGGTAATATGCAATTGTTCTGCTGCTTTTGTAAAGCTCTGTTCTTTTGCTACTGTCAAAAAATAGCGTAATAGTCTTAATTCCATGTTTTTATATTCCTACAATTTTTTTATTCTAACCATTCTATCATGTTGCATCCCAGACATCATCTATATCTTTAATGTGACATTTTACAGTCTTATGTGATAAGTTATTTCAGATAAATTTTCTCTATTCGTCGTTGCTCCAACTCGGCCCTAAGAATAATCCCAAGTGTCAGACAATAGTCCGGATCCCTCAGATCACTGCCAAGCATGGCAGTAATATGAGATAACCGATCGAGCAGAGTAGAACGATGCAGATAAAGCGCCGCAGCAGTTTTTGTAACAGAAAGATTATTGTCCAAATACACCCTCAGAGTATGTAAATAAGAAACCTGTGAACTGTCATCATGTTTCTTCAGGCGTTTCAGGCCTTCCGTATAATAAACCCAGCTTGGCCGTCCCGCCAGAGCACTGTTGAGAAGCTGCGGAAGCAAATAGTCCTGAAAATAGAATATGATAGAATTATCTTCCTGAGAAAGTCCGTTCTGCAACGCCGCAGAAGCCTGAAACCAGGCATGATTTCCATCGTAGAGATTGTTAAATGAGGAGGAAACACCACAAATGGCTCCAAGTTTTTCCAAAACGGAAGTCAGCGAATCCATTGATTCCTTTTGAACCTGATCAGCAGGCAGAAATTCTACAACAGCATCCTCAAATTCAAATGCAAATGATCCTGGATGTCGCTCCTCCAAAGCAGCAGAAAGATAGGTTCCTGAAAGATGACTACCGCTGGATTCCGGAATCAGCTTCATACAGATCCAATCATGCTTTCCATTTTCCATACTCAAAGCACGACGATATTCAAAATCAATACGCTGCCCGGAAATGACGCTGCGCAAGGCTCGTCGTACAGCGGTACGGGTACTGGACAAAATCGGATTCTGCTGAATAGCCTGTCGCAGAAGTTTGGAAAAGAAAACTGCCAATGCCCTGTCAGAGGACCTGAATGGACGAGATTCTTCAAAAACAGTCAGACATCCTAAGTATTCTTCCTGATCGAAAATATTTACAGAAAGAGAACGCTTTCCCTGTAATTCCAGCAACAGAGGTTCGCGAACATAGTTGGACATATCATGCAAAGACAGAAATGTTGCCATTTTCTCAACATCGAAAGATTGCGTATCCAATTGCAATCCCAATTGTTTTTTCAGGTACTCTTCCTCCGTCACTCCCAGATAGCGAAAATCCGAGCCTATAAGCAGCATTGGATTTTCAAAGATGCCTCTGCTGGCATCCAGCATTTGAGACAAAGCTGCACCATGGCGCAGGATGAACCAGAGCCTTTCCTCCCAGGTATCATATTGATTGAATACCTCCTGCACCAAATTGAATATTCGAAAAATGTCCTGGCTGCCATGTATAAGAATAACGCTGCACCGCTCATAGTAGGCATTAAGATTCCAGTGTTCTCCCAAACATACCAGACAGACATTTTCTCCCAACTCTGGTGTCTGTGGTAAATGATCTGCAGAACAGACATAGACACTATTTTCCTCAAAGGACTGAGATCGATCCAGATAAAATTCCGGTCGGTTCAAGATCAGTGTACTGTTCTTCCTGCCATGAAACAAAACTCCTGTCAGTTCTTCTTTCAGCCTCCAATAAAGAATATCCGCGCATAACTTCATAACCAGCCTCCCAAATTATTCTAAAAATATTATAATTTTTCAAAAAAAAGCTGTCAAGATATCACCCATACGTTTTGTATGGGTGGCATCTGTTTTATATGCATTATTCACAAATAATGTCCATATAAATTGTATGGTTTTTTAGAATACAAATTGTATGTAAAGAAGAAGATAAAAACCATCTTTTTGTAGAATGTTCGATGCAGTATTTTTTGACTATAATAAATCAAAACAAAAGTAGACAGGAGGTATACCATGCTAAAAGAAAAACTGGAGACGAAAAAATGCTTTTCAACTGCCTGGGGCAGACTAATTACGGAGGAAGAAGCCTATCGACAGCTGAATCGCCAAATTGCCGCTATGACTGCCAATCTTTTTCAGGTCATGCGCATTTTTGAACCTAACTGGGAAAAACGCACCGCAGCCATCTGCAATATTGCCAATATGATGAATATGGCAGTTGCAGGAAGCCCCGATGAACAGAAAAACTATGTTAATGCTGCTCTCTATGAAGCATTTAACATCCCGGAGCTTTGTGAAAAATCCAGCTGGCTTGGTGGCATTACCGGTGACTCCGGCGATGAATGGGAAAATATGGCCGGTCGAGTAATACAGTTTACCCGAAATCGAGTGGAAAAAGAGCTGGATACCTGTCCCTGGGATATTGTGGGCAGCGAACTGTGCAATATGACCACCAGTATGTTCACTGCAAACTTCGATCTGGCTTCTTCCAACGGAACAGAAAACGAAGTGGCACTGAATATGTGCCAGGCACGAGGCTGTGGTAACAAGCACTGTCGTGTCGTGGCAGAACGACGGGATGTCTATGGACTGCCGAAGCAGGATTGGCTGGAACATATGCAGCAACCTGTAGATCCTATTCATGATACGCCTCGAGAACGCATGGTCAAAGATGGTCAGTGTCTGCGTAATGGTCAATACACACAGAACTTCGGCGAGGAAACATCGCTGGAAAAAGCATATCACTGGGTTGCGCAAATGGGCTGGGTATGGTCTATCCAGTTCCCAATGATGGCTATTAAAGAGATGGCGCCTGATGAAGATGAATTCATGCGAGTATTCCGCATTATCTTTGCTACTGCCGGTAAAAATCAGTTTATCGATCCCTTTGCAAAAGAAGGTCTGCGGAGTTTTCTGGGCATTCCTCATGATATGGACGAGAACGACGGCCGTATTCTCGGCGGATATATCCGCTATATGCTGGACGTACAACAGGTCCCCTATGAGATGGTTCGCTGGACCAAGGATGAAACCTGGATCAAGGTCAAATCAGAGGACTTTACTGCCCGTTATGAGATGGCACCTCTGGATGAACTGGTAGATGCCTACGAGGCACAGTGGAATGGTGCAGCTAAAACGCTGGTCAGCACGGAATGGTCCTGTGTAATCGAAAATCGTGACGAAGAAGAAATGTACATCAAGGTCATCCGCAAGGAAGACTCGCGAATGCTGTAAAGGAGGAGGACAAAATATGCTGTTTAGAGAAGATAACGTCGCACGCGCAGACGCTGATGCTATACGTAAGGGTGTGGGATTTTACCGCTGGACACACGATATCGTAGAGATTACCGGCAAAGACGCACTGGAGGTTCTTCAAAAGATTTATATCAGCAACATTTCCAAAGTTGCTGTCGGACGTTCAAAATACACTGCATCGCTGGATGAAAACGGTGAAATCATTGACGATGTGATCGTCATGCACATGGCAGATGGTCTGTACTGGGTCTCCGACCTCTATGGACCACGTTTGCTACCGTGGATTGAGAAGCACAAAGGTACAGCTGATATTCAGACAAAAATCATCACCTATGACTGGGATATGTATGCCATACAGGGACCTGATAGTATCAATGCGATGAATGCCATGTTAGATAAACCGATTGACGAACTCAAACGGTTTGGCATCTGCGAGCGTAAGATTGGCGATATTCCTGTCTATATTCACCGTTCCGGCTTCACCGGTGAAAATGGCTATGAAATCTATTCTGCATTTGATAAGAGTGCAGAAATTCACAATTTAGCACTGAAAGCTGTCGAAGCTGTCGGAGGACGTGAACTTCAAACTCTTGAAGTCTATGTCCGATCTATCCCAATGGAAAAAGGCTTCGCGCTCAAACAGGACTTTAAGCACCTGAGTCCATATGAGTGTGGACTCGGATGGGCCGTTGCCGCTGATAAAGATTTCATTGGTAAAGAGGCAGCACTGGCGCGTAAAGAACATCCGAAATATCGTATGGTCGGTCTTGAATTTTCACGTGAATCAACAGAAGATATCTCCATCTGGGAGCGTGTATACTGGTACGGTGTGGAAGTCGGCCGCTGTGCACAGACAATCTACGGCTATACAGTCGACAAAAACATTGGTTTTGCCACCGTCCGCGCTGACATACCCGATGGTGCGGAGCTGACCGTTGGCTGCAATGATTCTCCGGCCATCGTGGTAAACAAAGTTTTCTGCTGAGAAAGGAGGACATTATGGGAAGATTAGATGGAAAAGTCTGTATCGTAACAGGTGCATCTGCAGGTATCGGCCGTGCCACAGCAGAACTGTTCTGCCGTGAAGGTGCCAAGGTCGTGGCGGTTGCTCGCCGCGAAGAGCGTCTTAGAGACCTGGCCGAAGAATGCAGCGAACTACCTGGCGAGATAATCTGGCATGCAGGTGATGTCGGTGATCCGGCAACTGCTGTAAACATGGTAAAAAAAGCAGTGGAGACATTCGGAAAACTGGATATCGCCGTAAACGATGCCGGTATCATGGATGACAACACCGCTATTGCGGACATGTCTGACACAATGCTTATGGAAACATTCCGCATCAACACATTTGGTCTCATGTATGGAATGCGTGAAGAATGCAGACAGTATCTTGCACAGGGCAACGGTGGCGTAATCGTCAACATCTGCTCCGTCGGCGCAACACACCAGACTTCCGGTGCTGCCTACTGTGCAAGCAAGGGTGCTGTGCTGGCAGCAACAAAAAACACAGCATTCATGTACATGGAAGAAGGCATCCGCTGTAATGCACTTTCACCCGGTGGTGTCGTAACTGACATTCCTCTGGTCATGCCTCCTTCCGACGAGTTCGGCTTTGGCCGAACCAGCATGCTGCTGAACTTCTCCGGTGAGCTTGCTATGCCGGAGGACTTGGCTGACGCAATCCTGTTTCTCGCAAGCGACCAGTCCCGCTATGTTAACGGTGAAGAACTTAAATGTGACGGCGGCTGGACATGTTTCTAAAAAATAAGGGAGGATATATATGAGTCTCACCGAGCGACACAACAACAGAAAATATCATCCGCATCAATGCAATTGGAACCGTCAATATGGTCAAAGGTGAGTTTTTCCGCGCTGGTCTGGCCTATGCCATGTCTAAAAAGTTTGTGATCTACTTCACACAGAAAAATGTTTCCAGATTTGAGTTCAAAAAAAGAAGCAGTCTCCAAATTGGAGACTGCTTCTTTTTTGAAGATTATTCGATTGCCTGAAGCTCTTTTTCCAGTTCTTCCAGATGTGGTTTCAAAAATGCCGACTGCGGGAAAGATGCCAGTTTCCGTAAGGTCAGACCACCAACCAGTTTCATCTGTGGATTTTTTGAAGCGTCAGGGCTGTACTTATCCAGAACTGCTGCCGCTTCCGGATTTTTCAGGATATCCTTTACTTTGCTGTCAAGTGAAAATGCCATAACACTTACCTCCTGCCGTATATTTTATGGTAATATTATACAAAATATCGGGCAGGAATCATAGCCTACAAAGTGCATGTTTTACAATCATCTTAATCCTTCACTCTAACGGTTATCCAGTTTTCCATATTTTTTCCAATCCAGTTTCCATTACATTTCACGCCTCCTCCGATTTCACATAACCAGACTGTTTTTCTTACTCTGTTTGTGATAAAATCACAGTAACTTCAGAAGCTTTCCCATTGTTTTCTTTTTACTGGAGGATTTTTCAATGCAGGAAATACATCATTTTTTTCACTCATTATTCAGTCTCACCCTTGATTTTCGTGTCCGGCTGTTTAATATCCTGGCTTTAGGAGGCACTGTGATCAGCCTGATCATGGCCCTTCTCAGTCTAGGAACCGGTTCCTGGGGAAATGTCCTGATCAACCTTGTGCTGGTCGCAGTCTCAGGAGGACTTTTTCTTTATTCCTATTACAGTGGGAAATATCAGCGATGCTATCTGATCACCATTGTCATGATTTTTCTGATCGTTTTTCCGGTGATGTTTTTTACCAGCGGCGGATATCATGGCGGTATGCCGGCCTTCTTCGTGTTTGCCATTATTTTTACCGTGCTGATGCTGGAAAAAAGGCGGGCTCTGATCGTTTCTCTGCTGGAGATTGTCCTATATATAGGACTGTGTCTGGTCGCATACCATTTTCCGCACATTGTAACTCCTTTTGCCACGGAAGCAGACCGGCTGGCAGATATTCTTCTGGCATTTGTCTCTGTAAGTACTGTCTGCGGCATTGTTCTCTATTTTCATCTGAAGGAATATAACCAGCAGCAGCTCCTTCTGGAGGAACAGAACCGGCGGCTGCGCTCCCTTGACAATGCCAAGTCTACTTTCCTGAGCACCGTTGCCCACGAGATCAAAAATCCTCTGAGTTCCATCTCCCTCCATGCCCGGGACACCTCCGAGCTCCTTGAGGAAGAACCTCTGGATTTCTCTCTTATGCAGGAAAATCTCCGCACCATTGAACAGTCGGTAATGCGGATCGACCGGATCGTGCTGGATTTGATGGATACCGTTTCCATTGAGCAGGGACGGCTGGCCCTTTCTCTTGTACCATCAGATCTGGGAGCACTTTTACATTCTGTAGAAAAAGATTTCAGCAGTCATCCAAGTTCCGGGAATAACCAGCTGGTCCTTACGATACAACCCGACCTCCCGGAAATCTCTGCAGACCCGGAACGGCTGATCCAGGTTATCACCAATCTGATCTCCAATGCAGATCGTCACACTCAAAACGGAACCATCACCATTTCCCTTACAGGCGAACCGGGCTGGCAGACCATCTGCGTTTCCGACACCGGAACCGGCATGTCAGAAGAAATGAGAAAAAACGCACTCAAGGGTTATGTTTCTGCAGATAAAGATTACTGGCGGCACGGCATAGGCCTTTATGTCTGTCATCAGATCATCACTGCCCACGGCGGCAAAATATGGCTGAAAAGCAAAGAAGGTGAGGGAACTCAGGTGTTCTTCTCACTTCCGGAGGAGGTATCATAAATGAATGAAAAGAAATCGCTTATCCTTATGGTTGAGGATGAAGAACAGGTGCTGAATACCAACTGCCGGATGCTGCGGCGCCGTGGCTACGATGTTCGCACTGCACAGACAGTCTCCGAAGTCTGTCATCAGCTTGAAGAACAGCTGCCGGATCTTCTCATTCTGGACATTATGCTTCCGGACGGAAACGGCCTGGATATCTGCCGCCGCTTCCGCGAAAAAACCATGAACCCGGTTCTTTTTCTCACAGGAAAAAGCGATATCCGCGATAAGGTAGAAGGGCTTCAGCAGGGAGGCGACTATTATCTCACCAAACCTTATAATTTTGACGAATTTCTGGCCGTGATCCAGATGCTTCTGGAACGCCAGAAACGAATAGAAGAAAAAATAAAAGAAAAATTTCAGGCTTCCCGCCAGATCACAATCGGAAGCCTGCGGCTGGATCTTTCGGACGGCCATGCATATCTCAATAATGCCGACACAGGTCTTACCCATACCGAATTCTCCCTGCTGCGTCTCCTTGCCGAAAACCAGGAGAAGGTTTTTTCTGCAAAGGAACTCTATGAAGCAGTATGGGGCAGCTGTGCGGGAACAGATACCAGCACGGTACGACGGCATATCTTTAACTTACGGGTTAAGATCGGTGCCGAGAATACCGATGAATATGACATTGTCTCGGTTTATGGTAAGGGATATCTTTTTACCTGCCGGTAAATGTCTCTTTTTCTTCACATTTCTGAATATCAGAATCTGTCTGTTACAATATACTTAACAGACAGGTTCTTTTTATCAGGAGGTGCCTATGCATAAAAAATTCTTAGTTCTTTTAACAGGCTCGATCGCTCTTTCCATATCTGCAGTCCCAGTCCTCGCTTCTGACCCTCCAACCGATGATGGTCAGTATATCTGGCAGGATGAAAACGGAGATTACTGGTACCGCAATGGTTCCGAGGATGAATATATCGGCGAAGGTAATTATGCCCCTGATCCTGATTCCGGTGAACTGATGGAAAGCAACGATGCCGGCTGGACCGAGCAGGACGGTTATTTTGAACCTCATTATTATTATGAGGATGGCAGTGTGTGGCTGGAGGACGCTACCGGAACCACTTATATTGGCTCCAGAGATACATATTATATTGATGACTACGGCAATCTTCAGGAATATTCCGAATCAGAAGCTGCTTCCTCCTCCGGGGATTCTTCAGAAGAATACTCTAAATCAGAAAAGCGTGGCGAACTTCATATGCGGGTTGGATTCACTGCTGATGATACGATCAGAGAATCCATGCCTGAAAAAGAAGGTTATTTCGAGCAACGTTCCGTAAATGATGGAAAAAGTACTGCCTTTGCTTTAAAAGTAGCTAATTCTTCTCTGGAGGATTCTTCCCTGAAGGGTTTTCTGGCAGAATACTATCCGGTAAAGGGTGAGATCATCACTCAAAAGGATCTTACCTTTGAATCTTATCCTGCTACGAAATATCAATATTTAACCGCAGTCAACGAAGAAGAAAAAAATGTAGATGCGCTCGTATGCCAGACTGACGATTATACATTTGGACTTTTTATCCTGACTCCGTCAGACACCTATGATAAGGCCGCTGAAAAGGCAGCTGCAGAGCTGACCAAATCCATAGAATTTGTTTACGCAGAGTATGTGGATATGGCCATGACGGATTACTTCCAGGTTCTTACTCCGGAGCGTTGGAAATATCTCTGCCATTATGAAACGACCAAAACCAAAAATGGTGGATATAAACTGACTTATTACAATGAGGATGTTCCTGTGCTGACCCTGGAAGCCAGATATTACGATGGTGAAGACCAGCCTCTGGACAGTGTATGGCAAGGCTATCTCGGCCGCATCGAAACAGTCGATGGCAAAAAGTATGATCTTCTGTCCACCATCAGCCAGTACTCTGAAGATGCCTCTGACGAATGGAAAGAAATGTATGACACCTGTCTGGATACCATAAACGGAATCCGCATGATGGATGGCTGTTCCCTGACCGAAGGAAGCCATACCTGATTTCCCGGTCCCCTCTACCGTTATTTTGCAGACCGGAAAATCTATAGCTGTATCTCAACCGCAAAAGACACATCATATTTACACAAAAGAAGCTGCAGAACTTGAGTCTTCATTGTTCTGCAGCTCCTTTGTATTATTCTGTCCATCATCCACATCATTGATTCCTGCAATAAAGGTTTCAATGAGCTACTCACTTAATTATATATTTTGTGGTGAAAACAGAGAAAATTTCTATTTCTTCTTTACGTGTTTATAAGTCTTTTACAAACTCCACTGCATTTTGGATATCTTTATCATCCGGATGTCCTTTTGCAATACCTCCAACCAGTTTGAAGGGACCAAATGTATCATATCCTTTGCATCCAAATTTCCCTACTACGCTGGCATGTTTTTTATCCAGAATCTGCTCTATGGATCTATAATTCGCACTTCCACCATAAGTGCAGATCAGGAATACCTTTTTGTCATCTGACAAATTCTTTTCTGCAAATTTTAATATCGACTGATGAAATTTCGAAAAATAGATTCCTGATGCAAACCCGATCATATCATAACTGCTTAGATCTGCATCTGGCTGTTTTACTGCATCAATTAAATCCACCTGACACCCTTCTGCTATGCTTTTTACTAGTTTTTCTGTATTTCCATGATGCACAGACGCATATACGATTGCTTTTCTCATATCTATACCCTTTCTGTCAGCTCAATAATAGAATTATACCATCATTTGTTAGCTTGTAAATCTGTTTCATTACAGGCAATCAACTCAAAATGATTTCGATTTGTTTTTACAAAACCTTCTTTTTGTAACTTTGATATCTCTGTAGACATGGCTGCACGATCAATACAAAGATAATCTGCCAGGACGCTGGCCAGGTTACGTATCAGCTTCTGATGATGATCACATGCAGTTTGACAAGTAACCAGAAGCCTTTGGACATTTAAGAAAATAATCTCACAATCCTCATCTGCTGCCACACTGATATTCAGAACAGCTCCCAGGCTTGCCGCATATGGTTCTCCAAAAAAATCTCCGGCATGACATTTCGACAGAATATTCCGATGTCCCCAAAGATCTTCCTGCATTACAAGAACACAGCCCGACACCACAAGGCCCATTACCTCAGTAGAATCTCCTGCTCTGAAAATATAAGAAGCTCGTTCTTTTGAAATTACGGTTGCATTTACACAATACAATATGGATAATATCTCGTTATCACTAAGACCTTTAAAAAATGGACTGTTTCTTAGAATAGGCAAATATTTCTCCAAAATCGTTCCTCCTGTTGGAAATCAAACATACAAGTTGTATTTATCATACTATAATTTTAGCAGAAACAAAAGTTAAATACTATTGACGGAGGATAAAATGATAAGAAAGATTATCAGGATTGATAAAGACAAATGTAACGGCTGCGGTGCCTGTGCAAGTGCCTGTCACGAAGGTGCCATTGATCCGCCGGGATCATATCTCCAGCTTCGAGCAGTATCACATCTCCAATGACCAGCTCCCTGGCTGGAATCTGAACAGCAGATCCATCACGCAGTACCTTTGCCTCCGGACCAGAAAGCTTCTTTAAACTCTGTAGGGATTGTTCCGCTTTTACCGTCTGTACTGTTCCCAAAATTGCATTGATCGTGATAACAATTACAATAACCGCCGCACTCTCGACATCTCCTAAAATACCCGATATGATCGCTGATGCAATCAGGATCAGAACCAGAAAATCCTTATACTGTTCCAAAAAAATCTGCAGGATATTTTTCTTCTTTCCTTCTGCAAGTTCATTCCATCCGCATTTTTCTCTGGAAGCTTTCACCTGTTCACTCGTAAGGCCTGATATATTGCCTTTCACTCGCTCAAATACTTCTTCTACTGTCTGTTGATAAATTTCTTTCATCACTTATGCCTCCTCTTTTCATAAATGTCTATTGGATTTTTATGCAATGAAAGATCTTTTCGATAAAAATGTATAAAAAAAGAAACCTTTATTGCATAACAAAAATGCAATAAAAGTCTCACTATTTTCTTGCGGCACCGGATGTTTCCACCGTACTGACGATACCACAAACGCACATTTTAAAAGCGTAGGTTACTCCCCTTTATTTGGTACAATCATATATCACTGTCAAGAAGTTCCTAAGCCTTGTAAATCAGACATTCTTCAAAAGAGTTCTTATATAATTATTTTTCTATGAATTATACGCATTTGCAGGTCTTTCCCACACAAAAAACAACTTTCATAACCCAAATCAGTATATCGTGGTTCATGTAATACAGGCACTTGTAGATCAATCATTGCCAGTGTTATTTCTATAACATCCTCATCCGTCCTTGTTTCAAGAATAATTTGTTTTGTTTCCATTCGTATTTTCATCTCTTTTCTGTAGACAAATTTTGAAAAGTTATCTGGACTTTATCTTATCAAAAAATAAGAGTCCGATTACCATTACCACGGGAAAGATCAGGCCGACCAACATGCCGCTCCTTATATTATCTCCCGCCATCTGAGTTACTCGTCCAACAATACCAGGACCGATGCTTCCTCCCAGATCTCCAGCCATGGCAAGAAGTGCAAACATTGCAGTACCACCTGCCGGAAACTTCTTAGATGAGATACTTAATGTACCCGGCCACATGATTCCAACAGAAAAGCCACACAGGATACATCCTGTAAGTCCTACTACAGGATTTGAAAAGAGTGATGCAAGAACATAACATACTACGCATAATACACCTGAACCAAGCATGAACTTTGACAGATCTACTTTTTCTCCGTATTTTCCATATAGTATTCTGCTGATTCCCATGGAGACAGCAAATAAACATGGCCCCAGAAGATCTCCCATTGTTTTGCTTAAGCCAAGCGCTGCTTCAGCATATGCAGAAGCCCATTGTGCCATAGATAATTCAGAAGCACCGGAACATACCATCAAAATAATAGCAATCCAGAATAATGGTGTTTTAAAAAGTGCTGATATACTCATTCCTTCGTTCTCATCTACAAGATATTCAACAGGACAGGTTGCAAAATTATAGATATTTACTGTCGGAATCAAGGCTAACAGAACTGCCAGCCATTTCCAGCTGTCGATTCCAAATACTGCAAAGAAAATTGTTGAAACAAGAATTGTTCCTACTGCTCCCCAGCAATAAAAAGAATGAAGCAAGCTCATAGTTGCTTCTTTATTATCAAATGGACATGCCTCAATGATCGGGCTGCAAAGCACTTCAATAAGCCCGCTGCCAATTGCATATATAATTACACTTATTATAATTCCTGCAAAAGGATTCGGGAGAATTCCCGGGAGAAAAGCAAGTCCTACAAGACCTATGGCTGAGCAGGCTTCTGAAGTTACAATACATATTCTGTACCCTATTTTATCAACAAATTTGGCACAAAATAAATCAACTATAAGCTGGGTAAAGAAAAAACAGGTGGAAATAAGTGCAATATTTCCAAGTGTAATATTGTATTCCGCATGAAACTTCAAATATAAAAGCGGTGCGAAATTAGCAGCGATTGCCTGTGTTATAAATCCAAGATAACAGGCCAATTTGGTTTTTTTATAATTCTTCATGTAAGATGCTCCTTGAATAATATTTGTTTGTATTATATAATATGTGGATACTAATTTCATTGTAATTTTTTCATATTTTATTGTAATATATCGTATTGTTCAATTATATGAGGTATTAATAGCCATGAGTTTTCAAAATCAATTCACCAAAACAACAACGGATGCCAACTTAATGGAAACCGTCCATCATGGAAGCGCCGAGTATCCTTTTCGCTACTATTATGAAAATATAGCTCTGTTTGATTTTAAGTGCATCGACTGGCACTGGCACAGTGAGCTGGAATTTATATATATCGAAAGCGGAAATGTGGTTTTTGATATTGGTACGGTTCACTTTGAACTTAATGAGGGTAACGGCATAATGATCAATTCCAAAATTCTCCATCGATTACAGTCCTCAAGCGATGCCATCATTCCCAATTTTCTGTTTCAGCCTTCATTTATTGCACCACAGGACAGTCTCATTTATAAAAAATATATCAATCCTGTAATTTCATCTTCTCTTGAATATCTCGTTTTTCAACCAGATATTCCCTGGCAGAAAAAAGCTCTTGAAATCATAAAAACAATAATTACAGTACAGGAAACAGAATTTAACCGTGAGATTATTGTATCTATGTCAGTTCAGCAACTCTGGATATTACTTTTAGAAAATCTGACTTTTGATCAATTTGAAAACATGGGCGCTGTAATTTCCAGAACACGGCTTCAGCTGATGATGCAATACGTTCATGCACATTATTCGGAAAATATAACACTTGAGGATATTGCCAGAACTGCAAATATCAGCAAGAGTACTGCCCTTCATCTTTTTCAGAATAACCTTAAACTGACACCGGTTAAGTATCTTATCAACTATCGCCTTACACAAGCAGCGCTTCTTCTAATAAATACAGAAGAAAAAATAGCCACAATCTCTAATAACACCGGATTTAACAACGTAGATCATTTTTGCCGAACTTTCAAAAAAACATATAAGATGACTCCTACTGACTATCGAAACCAAGAAAGAGCACCAGTTTCCTGATGCTCTTTCCTGCATTCTATATATGGATATTGCCCCTATAACTTCATCTTTTCGTACTCAAAAAAGATCCAGCATATTATCCAGATATATCTTTTCTCTGACATGAATCTGGTATTCTGGTCTTGTCATATAATACAGCAGGAATTCCAAAATCAGTGCACTTCCCAGCCCGCGTCCTTCAATCTTAAAATTAGAAAATCCCATTGGCAGATAAATATCTTTGATATCTGTCACACTAATAAATCCAGGATTTGCCATTGCTTTTGAAAAAAGATATCCCTCTCCGAAATCAGGTGCTGCACAAATATGTTCCTGACAATTTTCTCCCAGATTTTTCCGACTGACTGTTTCGTAACAGGCTTTTCTGTCCTTACATCCAAACCAGCAGCATTCATTACACAGGAATTCCACTTTTTCTTTTTGCTGTGTATTCATCTGATTTAACTGATCAAACTTTTTATTAAGACGAAAATCCGGTACTACATATCTGAATTCCTCTCTGTCTATTTCCTGTAAAAAATCACTGAAATTTGTCAGTACTTTTGTAGTTGATGAGACCAGATAAAGACCCGGATAGTTCTTTTGCAGATAATCTAAAAGCAGATCCGAATGGATGATCACACCATTTTGAGGTTTATTGTTTTTTTCCAACAACGCACAGAGTTCATTGCATTTCCGATCCTGCAAGTGTTCTTCCCGCAAAAGTGAATTACTGAATGTCAGTCAGGCGGATATCTGATATTCCTGCATCAGATCCAGTACTTTTTCCGCATCTGCCTCTCCAAAGGATGTACGGCCTCCGCCCCAGATACAGTCTGACGGAGCCCCGTATATTGAACCAATCTCACACCAGTCATAGAAATATTCTCTATGTTCCCGGAACAACGGCAGAAATACTCGGTACAGTTCATAAAACTCAAATAGCCCCGGAAGATGGTAATATGCTCGTTTTTTCATGCTAGATCTCCCGACTGTCTTCTGACTTTTCTATAGAAAACCAATGTCAGCACTGTAGCGGCAATCCAGCCAAATGGCCATGCCATCCAGATTCCAGTACTTCCATAATTTCTGCTGAACATCAATGCAAATAGAATTCTGATGATCAGATCCGGCACAGTTGCAGCAACAAAATATGTCATTGCACCGGCTCCTCTGATGATTCCATCTGTCATCAGTTTTACTACGATCATAAGATACCAGGGTGCGACTATCCGAAGGAACTCCATTCCTGCTGTGATCGCCGCTCCACTCTCTGCATTCAGGAACAATCCCATCATCTGTCTGCTGAAGCCAACATACAGAACAACAAATGGAACAGATGCAACTACTGAGAGTTTCAGACCAGTCCGAAATCCCAGCGGAATCCTTTCAGCTTTGCCAGCTCCGATATTCTGGGCAGTATAACTTGAAAGGCAGGATCCCAATGTCATAAAAATATTTATGGCAAAGGTATTCAGCTTAATAGCGCCTGAATAACCGGCAACAACTGCCGAGCCATAGCGATTGACAATATCCTGTACAAAAAGATTTCCGACACTTAGTACACTCTGCTGTAAAATACTTGGTACTGCAATTGCAAAAATCTGGGTAAAATATCCTCTGTCAAAAAATGGCTGCTTTTCTTCTCCTGCAAAAGATCTGAGTCTGGAAAACAGAGTGACCAATGCAAGCACTGCTGAGATTCCCTGTGCGATAAAAGTAGCCCATGCAACACCTGCAACACCCCAGTGAAACTGAGCCACAAATATCAGGTCAAGGATAATATTGCCGGCGGATGATCCCAGTAGAAAATACAATGGAGTTTTGGAATCGCCCAACGCAGTAAATACACCAGTACATACATTATAAAACATCAGAAAAATCATACCGAATACATATATTTTGAGATACAAAATTCCATCTGCCATAATATTCTGTGGTGTATGTATCCATTCCATCATATTACTGCTGAAGAAATATCCCAAAACAGTGAGTACCGCCGCAAGTCCGAGTGAAGAGACAAAAGCTGTCGTTACTGCACGCTTTACTCCTTTTCTGTCACCTGCGCCAAATAATCTGGATACTACCACAGAAGCTCCCAGGTTCATTCCCACTGCAAATGCCATAAAAATAATTGTGATTGGATAAGAAGCACCTACAGCTGCAAGCGCATCCTCACCAGCGAATTTTCCTGCGATCATACTGTCCGCAATATTGTAGATCTGTTGAAACATCACGCTAAACATCATCGGAATCCAGAATCTCCACAATGTCCGGTCAGGATGCTCCTTAGTAAAATCTGTAATCATAATTGTTATACTCCTGAATGATTCAGGTGTTCTCACCTCAATCACCAGACTGTTTTTACTGTTTCTCTATTCTTTATTTTACTTTGCAATCTATTTCAGTTTAATTTTAAATCTTGCTTTCTTTCCACTTCCATCAAGTGCTGATGCAGTAATTGTTACTGTCTTTCCTTTTCCTGCTTTCAGTGCCTTTACCTGACCTTTTGATGTTACCGTTGCGTATTTATTGTTACTGCTGGTCCATTTTACAGTCTTGTATGCGCCGGATTTTCCACTGACTTTTGCTTTTAATCTCTGGGACTTATTTATTTTCATTGTTTTTTTGCCTGAGATTGTGATCTTTGTTACCGGATTCTTTGTCGCAGTCAGTTTATATGTAGCCTTTGCATTTCTGTTATTCTTCAATGCAGCAGTAATCACAACCCTCTTACCACCGGTTTTCTTTTTAAATGTTACGACACCGCTACTGTTTACAGTTGCTACTTTCTTATTACTGGAAGTCCAGATCAGATTGGATGGATTAACAACTCCTGAAGAAGTTTTTACCTGCAGTTTTGTTTTCTTTCCCACTGCTACTTTTCTCGTAGTACCTGTAATAGTCAGTTTCGGCTGGCTGGAAGTCACATTGGTTGTAGTACTGTTTTTCTCCCAGATTGCTATATAAACAAAATTTCCTGATAAACCATATGGTTCTGTTGCCTTAACCCTATACCCATTCTGGTCTACCCACTTTACAAATGTATAGCCATTTCTCACAGGATTCTTCAGAGTAAATGGTGCCGTTACCCCTACCGTATAAGATACAGGATTTGCCGGATCATTTATTCCGCCATTCAGATTATAGCTGATCGTGTGCGTAGATCCCGTTCGAAATTCTACCTGAGATACGCTGAATCCGGTATCTTCGAACCATTCAGACCAGTTCGTATACCATCCCAAGGTTGCACCGGTTCCTTTGATTACTGAAACTTTAGCAGTACACAGATTTCCCAGATAAAACCTATCTTTTCCGGTA
The DNA here is from genome assembly GCF_020558815.1 of Blautia sp. 210820-DFI.6.14. Taxonomy (NCBI): domain Bacteria; kingdom Bacillati; phylum Bacillota; class Clostridia; order Lachnospirales; family Lachnospiraceae; genus Blautia; species Blautia sp. 210820-DFI.6.14. Next base: position 8,503 of record NZ_JAJCKS010000033.1, on the reverse strand, counting down.
AGTTCAGGAAAATCTTTTGTTGTATACCAGCTTCCCAGGCTTTCTCTGTCCTGGTAATATCTTCCCGTAATATCCTCCGGGAAAACAATTTTATTCACTTTACTTCCATAGAATGCAAATACATAAATGCAGGTCAGATCTTTCGGAACATTATATACGCCTCCCGGATTTTTTGCCGGCGGATAAAAGAACAGATCATTCTGTTTTCCTGCTTTCCAGTATAAAACTCCATCTGAAGAATAGAAGCCAGTATCTCCGGCATTTTCCACATAAATAACTTTCAGATTATATGCCTTGCAGAATACGGATTTATAAATTTGCAAATAAGAATTGTTCCGAAGATCAACCGTAATTTCCTCTACTTTGGAATTTTCAAACATACAGCTCTGATTCAAATATTTCTCATTTACACGTACTTTGGGAACGTTCAGTTTCGGGCAGTTTTTAATTTTTGTAAAATATACCTGATTAATATCTTTTGAAGCATCTACACGCTCCAGATTTGGGCAGTTCTCCAATCCAATCTCACTAAATTCTCCGGTGATCTCCAGTGTCTGCAGATTAGGATAATCCGCCACCTTAATTCCACCATAGTCTGTATAATCGCCCCAGAGTGTTAACGTTTTAATTCCGCTATGGATTTTTGTCGGAACTTCATATCTAGAATCCCAATCTACAGACCACTGGTCTTTCATCGTCAACTTCTCTAATGGGATTACATTATGGTTATTTTCTCCCCATCCAAAAATTGCACCTGCTCCTACCTTCACTCCACCAAGATCCAGTTCTTTCAGGTTTACAAATTTCCCAAAAAGTCCATAGCAGACTCCATCTGTTGCATTGGAGAAGATCTCTTCAGAAGTCATGGTCTTCGGTAAAACAATCTTTTTGATCACTTCAGGGCTGAACATGCTGAACAAGCCACTTCCCTCAAAATCAGCAATTGTTGAGACTGTTTTTCCACCAATAGCAGAAGGTATGATCAGCGCATCATTATTCTGGCTACTGCTGTCGGCTTTTGCATTTCCCCAGACTCCCTGTGAACCGGTGATTGTGATCGTTCCGTCATCATTATAATAACCATTCCAAATATAGCCAGCATCGTCTTTAATATTAATTGAGGTTGGTCTGCCATAAGCACCTGCTTCCGGCTGAGAATCACTGAAATCTTCTTCTGTTTCAGCATTCTGATCATCTTCTGGCGTAATCTCCATAGCGACCTCTTCATTTGTCTGGGTTTCTTCTTCCTCGAGATCTATATCCGGAAGTTCTTCTGTTTCATCTGTTACCTCAGCGAAATCACTCATTCCAGAATTTCCGTCTTCTGTTATTTCTTCTGCCTGAGACTCGTTTTCGATCTCAACCTCTTCTTCCGCCCAGACAGGAACCACCGGTGTCATACTTAGCGATGCAGTCACTGTAAGATGTTATATATGCTACATTAATTTTATCATTATATATCATTAATCGTCAATATATGTTATCACAGACAACACGGGCGTAAATTTTTTATTTAAATTCCACCGCATGCTTATGCGGTGGAATTTACTCCCACGCAGTTGATATTTACTCTTTCATACAAAAATGATACGGTTATCTTTCCTTCTGACAGCAGTAGAATGAAAAATCATGAGTAAATATATACCAGGAAACCAGAAACATCTTACACTTGAAGACCGTATTTACATCGAAAATGAATTGAACAGGGGAACAACCTTCAAGGACATAGCTAAGTTTTTATGCAAGGGCCCTACTACCATATCCAAAGAAGTAAAAGCCCACCGAATTTCTGACTGGTACCATAAAGGCACTTTCTATAATGCAAAAAATTTCTGCGTACACAGGTATCACTGTAGAAAAACAAATGCTTGTGGAAAGATCATCCTTTGCGGTGTGAAATGCTCTTCCTGTCCAACATGTAACCAGACCTGCAGGGACTTTGAAAAAGAACGTTGTTCCCGTTTAGATAAGGCTCCGTATGTTTGTAATGGATGTCCAAAGAAGATCAGTCAGTCTCCGTATCAGATTGTTACCAACCATCCGGAACTGGAATTATCAGTCAGAACCCTGTACAGCTATCTGGATCAGGGACTGTTCACAGCACGTAATGTTGATCTGAAACGCAAGGTGAAATTTAAACCACATAAATGCCACAAAACACAGATTTCAAACCGTACAGTTTTCATTAATCGTACTTATCAGGATTTTCAGACGCTGCATCTGGAGTCGTTTACTGAAATGGATACTGTTCATTCTTCCAGAGATTCAAAGAAGACACTACTTACCTTCTTTTTCACAAAGGAAAAGCTGTTTCTTACCTTTCTGATGAACCGCTGCACGGAGAGTGCTGTCCGACTCATTTTGGACCGGCTGGAAAAGCATTTGGGGACTTATGGATTTATCTCAACATTTGAACATATATTAACCGACCGCGGAACAGAATTCGGTGATCCTGAAGCATTGGAAACAGGAGCAAATGGCATACAGCGCACCAGTATTTATTATTGTGATCCTATGCACAGCGGACAAAAAGGCGGTCTGGAACAGGCACATACCATGCTCCGTATGGTGCTTCCCAAAGGAACCAGCTTTGAATTTCTCACCCAGTGGGATGTAAACCTGATCGTAAACCATATCAATTCAACGCCCAGGGAAAGCCTTGGAGGACGGACACCATACAGTGTCGTGCTTGAAACATTAGGTGAAGAAGTGTTAAATGCATTTCAGCTTAGACCGATTGCCCCGGATGAGGTCAATCTGACGCCTAAGCTGATACGCTTTAACTCTTAATAGAACAAAACTAATCGAAATCTGCTGTCAGACTGGAAGTAAACTTTTCACATTTTTTGAATGCGACCGGTGGAATTTACTCTTTCACTGGAATTTAACTTTTCAAGTCAGCATTTCTGATGCAAACTATTAGCTAGATGATTTAATCAAAATAAAATAATTAATATCCGATTTCTTCAAGGATCGCATCAATCATCCTCGCATTTGCCAGGGAAAATCCCCTGGTCACTGCCGGTGTTTCCTTTCCTTCCACACAGCGTCCCATCTGTTCAACTTCAAGGCGGTAGTTCTGTGGAACAGAGATGGTTTTCATCTCTTCCCTGCCATCAAAGAAAGTTATTGTGTAACTTAATTCCCCGTCTCCATTAAATTCAAAACCTGTTCCTTTGATACTGCCTTTCGTTCCCTGGATTTCGAACCGGTCGATATGCCTGTCAAGGTCCGTTGCCAGTGCCATGCCGCAGGAAAATGCTGCCTTTTTACCGTCCGCGTATTCAAATATAGCAGATGTAAGCGTATCAATTTTTTCTTCCGAAAAGCTGGCGATTGCTCTTACCTTCGCTGGTTCATCACCCAGAATACGCAAGATCAGGCTGGTATTGTAAACACCAAGATCATAGGTGCAACCGCCAAGGGTATCTCTTCTCATACGGATATTCTTCGGGTCATAATCCGAAGTGATGTAGGCAGACTCCATATAGCGCACATCTCCAATGGTCCCATTTTCAATCTCTTTTCTGACCGCAGCAATGTACGGGCTGTGCTGGTATGCAAATGCTTCCATCAGGTATACATGATTTTCTTCTGCAGCTTTAAACATTTCTTCTGCCTGTGCTTCTGTCGGTGCAAGCGGCTTTTCACAGAGCACATGTTTGCCGCTTTTAAGAGCCCGAATCGTCCATTCATAGTGCATGGTATTGGGAAGCGGGATATAAACAGCCTCTACTTTTGGATCTGCAAGTAATTTCTCATAGCTTCCATAAGCTTTTTGAAAGCCATAGGTTTCTTTGAACCGTTCTGCTTTTTCCATGTTTCTTCCTGCAATTGCGTACATTTCACAGTTTTCTGCCTGCAGCATGCCTGGGAAAGTACTCCTCTCACAGATGAATGCAGTTCCCATAACGCCCCATTTGATTTTTCTCATAGCCTTTGCCTCACTTTCCATTTTTTAACCCTAAATTTTCACTACAAGATCTATTAACTTTTCCTAGTCAAAAAAACTTCCCTCAAATACCGCTGTCAGCAGTGCTCCTGTACACCCATAAACGGTCGCTTCATCTTTAAAACCGGATTTTACCACCTGTATCTGGCGATATTTCCGTTCAATATGCCGTTCATTAACCAGTTTCTCTATCTTACAGAGATATGGATCTGGAATCCAGTAACCCTCATGGCCGATGATAATCTTCTGTGGATTCAGGCTGTTGACAAACCCTACCAGCGCACAAGACAGTTTCTCTGTCATTTCGGTAAAGACCCGATCCATATCCTGCTGTCTTTTGGTAAATGTATTCCCTTCACCTTCCTTGATTGCTTCATCCATTTCCTGGCAAAATCCCCGAAAATCTTTCATATCCCCAGTTACTTTTTGAAGCTGGCTTTCAAGTACATTGCTGGAAATATAGCGTTCCAGGCATCCCCGGTTTCCGCAGCTGCATGGTTCTCCCTGCCAGTCAATGCTCGTATGCCCCAGTTCACAGATCATTCCACTGGTATTCGCATACAATTCCCCATTTACAACCAGTCCGGAGCCCACACCGTTCGCCAGATCTACATAAATAAAATCCTCACAGTCCGTTCCTGCGCCATAATATTTCTCCATGATCGCGGCACAGTTACTCTCCCCATCAAAAAAGACTGGCATATGACAATGTTCCTCTATTTCCCTGGCAATTTCCAGGTCATGCAGCCCATAAAAATTCGGCGGTGCCAGGATCTTACCCCGATTCTTATCCACCGGCCCGATTGCGCCGATTCCAATCCCGTATATCTTCTCATCTCCCAGTGTTTCCATAATCTGATCCAGTGCATGAAAGATGTGCTCCATCAGCTGAGGTGCTGTCTCTTCAGTTACCGGAAAACAAATCTTTTTTAGCAGTTTCAACTGTATATCGCAGAGAATCACACTGCAGATTTCCCGATAAAGATGCACACCGATCAGCTTCGGTGCCTTATCTGAAATGCATAGCTGTACCGGATTGCGTCCCTTTCCTTCTACCTGTACTTTTTGCCGTTCCTCAAAGATCCCTCGTTCCAAAAACTCATTCACGATATAAGTGACGGTCATCTTGGCAAGTCCCGTTTTCTGCGATAACTCGATCCTGGAACTGCATTGTCCTGTCGCGATCAGTTTTAGGATCAGCCCCCGGTTTCTCTGTTTTAAAAGTGTATTGTTGACTCCTGATTTCGCCATTTTTCCTGCTCCCATATGCTTTTGGTCTTATCTTACCACAAAATCATTTCGCCATCGTATTCTTCCATAGCCCGGATTCCCCAGATTGTCGCAAATCCTGCACCATGTGCCACATCAAACATTTCTCCAAGTTCATGTTCCATCATATGACTTGCCCAATCGCCGCCACCTACTTCGAGAATAAAATCCCCTCCATGCATTGTGATGCTTTTATTTAGTACAACGTTTTTACTTTATATTTATATAATACAATCTTTTTACTATTCGTCAAGATAGAACACAAAAAAAACTACAGATTTTTTTCTATAACTTTTCCCGGTGAAATATAGAAAAAAGGATACAAGACAATTTGTCTCATATCCCATAAAACATTTCAAATTTCTTCAGCTCCTATATAAATCGTAAGTATTGTTTATAGTTTTATTATACAAGTGGATCAAAGGCATTTGAGGTTAATTTTTTATTCAATCAACTGAAAATATTAGTATTTTCTCTCGATCATTCTTCCCTTCAAACAAATCTTCTGTATTGATCTCATCGTAGAACATCAATTGTTCTTCGGTCATGAGACAGCCAAGGTATTCTTCTGACGGATAATAAAACATCAGTAAAATTTCTCTTGGTTTCTCATAATATGACTCATAAATTCCAGCAAGAACTTTGCGCAGGATCTCCACAGAAAACGGATTAAAAAAATAACATCTGTCCACTTCAGACGGGACTGTATATTTTTCTGCACTGGTCAGTTCAAACGAAACCTTCCTGCCTGATACAGCATGTTCTCGGTTTGCTTCGGCACTCTCAAAAATTCGCTCATCATACTCAACACCAATAGATCTGCATCGCGTCTGATAAGACAGATAAAAACATACTCGTCCCTTTCCTGTACCATAATCCAGAAGCACATTTTTCTTCGTTATCAAGCCATTGTTTGCCAGCCGCTCCAATACACAATACTGCGTCGGCTCATATGGATATCGATACTGATCCGAACGAGAATCGTCCCGTCCGGTGGTTTTGATCTTCAGCAATTTATCCCATTGTGTTTCATTTTGGTTCATAAAATCATTTCCAATCCTTCCATATATCCGGCTGATATCCGAGCGTAGACTGCTTTCCATTTCTGACCACCGGTGTCTTGATCACCTGCGGATTCTCAAGTACCTTTTCCAGTTTATCCTCATTGGCAATATATTTAATCAATGCAAGCATATCTTTGTCCTTGCATTCCCAGTTAATCATATTTTCAAGACCACCGTTTGCCTGTGCAACAGAAGTAAATTCACCCTTACTCATGCCTTTTTCTTTCATATCAATAAACTGATACTTAATGCCACGTTCCTTGAAGAAACGTTCCGCTTTCTTCGTATCATTACATTTCTTTGTACCAAAAATCTGTATGTTCATAGTCTCCTCCTGTCTTTTTTTAGATACTAATACGGAATTCTGAAATAATCCAAATATGCCTTATAACGATCCTGCGCAGTAAGACACGTATCCATCAAATATCCCTTTTCACGGTTCCATTCCTTCAAACCACGATAATAAAACATTTTTAAATCATCTTCGATGATAAACGGAACAATATTATGTTTCAGGCATTCCTTAAACATAAGCAATCTTCCAACCCGTCCATTTCCGTCCTGAAACGGATGTATACGCTCAAATTTTACATGGAAGTCTAAAATATCTTCAAAAGTTATTTCATTTTTACGGGCATACTCACCCAATAATACTTTCATCTTTGTAGAAACTTCTTCCGGAGATGCTGTAGCCATACCTCCTACTTCATTTGGAACCCTTTTATAATTTCCCACTGCAAACCAGTCTTTTCTCGAATCACTCGTTCCATTCTTCAAAATCAGATGTATATTTTTGATAAACTTCTCTGTCAAAGTTACCTTTGCATTGTCAATAATCAAGTCTATGCATCTGAAGTGATTTGCTGTTTCAATTATATCATCTACATTGAAAACTTCATTTTCCATACCAATCGTATTTGTCTCAAAAATATACCTGGTTTGATCATGAGTCAGCTTACTTCCTTCCATATGGTTGGAATTATATGTTAACTCAATCTGCGTTTTATGATAAATTCCTCCAGAATACTTTTTCGCTTTCTCTTCCTGTAAAATATCTAATAAAGTACGCGGCGATTTCACTCTCTTATTTGCTCTTTCCGGTTTTTTCGCATTCTCCGGAATGTTCCAGGTCTTTCCTGTAAGAAAAGCATCCGGTACACGTCCCTGGGCACAATAATTCCGCACACTTCGCTCTGAGATATTCCATTTTTTCGCTGTTTCCGCCACTGAAATATACTTCATATGCACACCTCTGATTCATAATTTAGTTGCATATAGTATATCATATTATCGGCAAAAATATTCAAATACATTCAATATATTTCGTGTTTTTGCCGTTTCATTATCTATAATCCTTTGATACATCCAGATAAACCCGCTTACCGTTGATATAATCTGCATAGGCAACTTCCGGATCTTTTCCACGAAACACCGTGCATAAACCACACATATCACAATCTGCAATGCATCTGAAAGTATTTTTTATATATTCTCTGCGTTCTTCTTCTGTAGAATTTTCTATTTCCGGTGGTCTCATAATTACACCTACTTCACGAGCCCTGTGTTGCTTCTGTATTCTTCATTAAGCTCACGCAGTTCTTTTTCTCCATTAATGTACGGTTCATAAAAAGCATCTACCGCTCCGCCGCCCAGATTGTCACAGCCATTACAGAAATCACATGCACCACCACACTGATTCAGGCCCTCCTGAACAATACGAATTCTCTCTTCTTTTGTTGTATCCTTAATCAGTATACTTTTTATTTCCATAATCATCATTTCCCTTCACTGTTTCAGCTTCATTATAAATAACGTTTAAATGCCCTTTTCATTTTTATACAAGTGTCCATTATGTAATCAAACTGCTCCGGCCATGTCGCTCTGTCATCCAAATCAACCGTTTTTTCAATCAAAATACGACTTGCTTTTCTTTCCGGCAATTCTTTCCATTCTAATTCCATTTCCATATTTTTCTCTATTTCATCTTTATAAGCAAACAAACTCTTAAACAATTCTTTGTCATCATTTATATACAGCTCAACATCAACCGCTTTTCTTTTCTGGGACACAGCGATATGGCAGGCAGATGAACCGATGCTGAAATCCATCCAATGATCCGTTGTCGGTTTTCTTTTATTAAAAATCCTTGAAAAATTTGCATCAGTGAACTACTCGGCAACTGAGTTACCAGAGCATCTGAAATCTGGCGGGATACCGC
>NZ_JAJCKS010000032.1:0-30310 GCF_020558815.1 Blautia sp. 210820-DFI.6.14 | reverse complement strand
GAGCAGCTGATTTGTAATCAGCAGGTTATCGGTTCGAGTCCGATCATCGGCTTTTAATTTCATAATTATCGCGGGGTGGAGCAGTCTGGAAGCTCGTCGGGCTCATAACCCGAAGGTCACAGGTTCAAATCCTGTTCCCGCTATTTTGCCCAGATAGCTCAGTTGGTAGAGCAGAGGACTGAAAATCCTCGTGTCGCTGGTTCGATTCCGGCTCTGGGCATTTACCTTGTAGAGGTAGCGAACTGCTACGGGGTAATGTAAAATTGAATATGGGATATTAGCTCAGTTGGTAGAGCACTTGACTTTTAATCAAGTTGTCCGGGGTTCGAATCCCCGATGTCTCATGAATTTAAGGTACTATCGTTATGATAGTACCTTTTTTGTTGGTGTTTAAAGAATTTCGAGAGAATAAAATACTATTTCACTGTTACATATTTGGTTACAGTGTAAAACAGTTTTGGACATATGGGTTCTATAAATTACGTGTTTGGCATATATTATATTACATGTGTAGTAGTGGGAAGTGCGCAGTCCTGATGCTGGACATGCTGACTGGAACTTAAATGACTGGAAATAGAAGGAGGATCATTATGAAGAAAGTGCGAGAGTGTTTTCATATGCTGATAACCGCGGTCATTTGTCTTATGGTAAGTATGGTTCCTGGAAAGAATGTAACCGCTGCAATAGTTGAAAATAATGCTGCTTCAGAAATCTTATCCACCAGAGAGAGACATGTGGCAGATAGATTTACACAGAGCGTTATGGATAAAATGCGTAGTTTGTGGATAAGCAGTTATCTGAAACGTAATCGGATGTGGAAAAAACTCTTTTTCTGGCTTCAGGGACCGGGTGATAGAAAAACAAAAACTGTTTCCTTATTATATAGGAATAAGAAAACAGTTTTTGGAAGTGCTTAAGCTTTTTTCAGTTGAATATTAATAGAACAGATTTCACTGTCGGTGCCGATACGCATTGCCGGACCCCAGACACCGGCTCCGGAAGTCGTAATATTAGTCATGTTGTCTTTAATTAAAAGACCACATGGATTCTCCCACATCAGTTTGATGGTAAAGTTTCCGGGGAATGTCTGACCGTCATGTGTATGTCCACACAGATCGAGATCTACGCCTGCATCAGCAAGTTCCTGTAGTTCCTTTGGCTGATGATCGATCATAATAATTGGTTTGTCCCTGTCCAGTTTTTCGGTAAGCTGGGCGGGGGCTTTTCTAGTTTCATGAATCTTTTCTGTGAGGGAGGCATCTTTGCGTCCGATTACGTAGAACTGATCATTGATCAGAATAGATTCATCTTCCAGTATATGAATATTGGAATTTTTAAGAAATTTTTTCATGCGGGGATCTTTTATGTCGGAAAGATCTCCATCTTTATGTTTAAAGGTAAAGCCTGCAAGAATTTCTTCATTCAGATCATGGTTTCCCCAGCAGGCATATACACCATAAGTGGACTTTATGCCACGAAGAGTTTTTTCAAGTTTTTCCGGGTTTCGAATCGCATCGTATTCATTATCAAAAATATCCCCTGCAATACATACCAGATCAGGTTTCTGTTTATTGATCTTACGTACCAGTTCTCTGGCATGGAGAACGCCGGCATTGTAGCCAAAATGTGTATCTGCCAGAAGAACAACTTTCATGGAGGTGCGTTCAGGAATTGTTTTATTTATTATTACGTCATAAGAAGTTGTTTTTATATATTTGGCATGAAAAATTCCACATGCACTTAAGAGAAGAATCAACAGTGCACAGATTGCACCGGCAACTGTAAAAGCTGTTCTGGAATGAATCCATGATGCATGAAATACATATTTCAGAAGGATTCGTCCAAAATCGGCAAGCAGAATGATTACAAGTGTATAGAGAAAGATTCCCAGGAAATAGTTTCCGGTTATTTTCAGCATTCGATGAAGAGATTTTGGATTTTTAATAAGAAATCCTGTAAGCAGACTTGTGGAGAGCAATACATAGATTACTGCGAATATAAGTCGAAATCCCAAAGTACGGAGAATACTGTGGCATGTGCCCATCCATAGATATGCCCATCGCAGGATATACAGATTCAACAGCAGGTAAATGGGGGAAAGATAAATTGCAATCATACAGGTCACTCCAATAATTTAGTATTCCTATTATAGCATGAACATATCATCTAAACAGATAAAAATTGTGAAATGATGGTTAAAAGAAACATAGAATACATATAGTATACAAACTACATAAAGGTTATCTGTATGAAAAAAAACAGTCGTATGTATTTTTCAAATATTGTTGTATTGCTGTTGCTTCCGTATTTGATAACGATTCTGATAAATGGATACGATATGGCGGTTCTGAATCAAAAAGCGGATTCTGAGACAGTCTTACCGGTTATTCTGGCACTTCAGATTTCTTCAGATTATGAGCCGGAAACTATAAAAGCACAGGCTGTTATTGCAAGAAGCAATCTGTACAGGAAAATTGGAGAAAAAGAGAGTATAAATAGAAATGGAGATCAAAATAAAAAAGAAAGAGATGCCAGAAGTGAGAAATTTTTTGAGACTTGCCGGGAACTCAGAGATGAACTTCCGTCCTGCTGGAGTGTGTGGGAAAAAGCAGACAAAGTTTATGAAGAGGCAGTAGAAGATACTTCCGGTCAGGTGCTGACATATAATGGGAAATTGAAGCTGGTTCCATATCACCAGATCAGTGCCGGGCAGACGAGAGATGGAGAAACCGCATTTCATAATGAAGAATATGCCTATCTTAAAGCAGTGGACAGTAATTCAGACAAAACAGCACCAGGGTATCTGAATAGTACTTACATAGCGAAGCAGCAGCTTCCGGTGGAATTAAGAATTGTGGAGAGGGAAGACAGCGGGTATGTGGTCAGTCTTATGGCAGATGAAAATATTTTGGAAGCAGAGTCTTTTGTTACGGGGATGGGAATTGCTTCGTCTGATTTTTCCATGCAGAAAACGGGAGAACAGGTACGTTTTTTGAGTAAAGGAAAAGGACATGGGCTTGGTTTTTCTCAGTATGGAGGTAATAAACTGGCAAAAGAGGGAAAAAACTGGAAAGAAATCCTGAATACATATTTTCCTTTGATGGATATTACAAAAAATTAAATAGAACGGTATATTTTGCAGCATTCTGGACACCCTGTAAATATAGTAAAAATGTGACAGCAGACAAAAGGTGTGGTCACGAAACGATTATGAGCAGAGGTGAAAAGAATATGACAAAAGGCAGAATCGCAAAATATGTAGCAAATACGGCCCTTCTGGCAGTTCTGGCAGCGGCCGGCATAGGAGTTTATCAATTGGGAACTTCCGGGAAGGATGAGTCAGTTCCGGAAAAAGTTCCTTCATATTATGATGAAAGTCTGAGTACAGAAAACACGACGGATAATGCTGTAGATGCAGGAACAAGTCTTGTAGAGGCTGAACTGGAAAGTAATATTTCGACAGATCATACGTCAGAGAAAGGAATGAGTCAGACAGAAGGTGAAGATGCAGGAAGTGAAACCACGGAAGCAGGATCTTCATCAACCGAAAGTACATTTACGTCAGAAAGTATACTTTCGGCAGAACAGAGTACGAATGAGAATGGGACAGTGAATACATCTGCAAGTGTACAGGAAGCGCCAAAATTAAGTTTTTCAGAAGATACATTGATGGAATGGCCGGTAGACGGTAATATTCTTATGGATTATAACATGGACCAGACTGTGTATTTTCCTACTTTGGATCAGTATAAACTGAGTCCGGCAATTGCTGTTCAGGCGGTGGAAGGAGCTCCTGTCCTGGCATCTGTTCCGGGAACCGTGTATTCTATTGAAGAAAATGCCCAGACTGGTACAACGGTGACGATGGAGATCGGAAGCGGGTATCAGGCGATTTATGGACAGCTGACAGATTTGACGGTGCAGGAAGGAGATACAGTTAAAGAAGGGGAAGTGATCGGATATATAGGACAGCCGACAAAGTATTACAGCAAGGAAGGCAGTAATCTTTATTTTGCGATGAAGAAAGACGGGGAGCCGGTAGATCCGATTGCCTATCTTCCGTAAGCTATTCACAAAAACAGAATTGGAACGTATAATAAAGCAGGTAGGAATAGTAAAAATTCGCAGCCGGTATTTGCCTGCCTGTTGTTTCTTAGAGAAAATACAAATCTTTGACCGGCTGCTTTCTATAGAAACGAGAACGGTGGATGGAATTTCAAAATTCCGGAAGCTGTTCTTTACATAGAATGAGGTATTTTATGAACTATACGTATATGGTGAAGTGTGCTGACGGAACACTTTATACAGGCTGGACAAACTGTGTGGAGAAAAGGCTGAAAGCGCATAATGAAGGAAAAGCCGGAGCGAAATATACAAGGGCGAAACGTCCGGTGGAACTTGTATATTATGAGGGATATGCGACAAAAGAAGAAGCAATGAGACGGGAATATGCAATCAAGCAGCTGACAAGAAAAGAAAAACTGAAACTGATGGAGTTCTGGACAGAGACTTCTGCGGACTAATAAAAAATACCCTGCCTCAGACTGGCAGGGTAGATATAAAGCAATACATTACAATAAAGTGGCAGGCACTTCCAAGCATAATAAATACATGAAAGATTTCATGAGAGCCGAAATTTTTGTGACGTGCATTAAATAAAGGAAGTTTCAAACTATAGATCACACCACCGATCGTATAGATGATACCACCGGCAAGAAGCCATCCAAATCCGGCTCGCGGAAGGGAATGAAAGATAGGAACGAAAGCAAGTACACAAAGCCATCCCATTCCAATATAGAGTACGGAAGAAAGCCATTTGGGACATGTGATCCATAATCCTTTGAGAAGAATACCGAGGATTGCGATACTCCATACAAGTGCACAGAGGATATAGCCGGTTCTGTTATGAAGTGCGATGAGACAGATTGGAGTATAACTTCCTGCAATCATAACAAAGATCATCATGTGATCCATTTTTCTGAGCCGACGGTTTACTTTCTCTGTAGAATCTACAGAATGGTAAACCGTACTTGCTGTATAGAGAAGGATCATAGTGAGAATAAAAATAGCAAGTGCTGTAATATGCAGAGGTGCATTTTCACCATGAGCAGCTTTTAAGAGTAAAGGTGCTGCACCGGCTGCTGCAAGAAGTAATGCAATGCCGTGTGTGATAGCACTCCAGGGATCTTTTAATTTAAGTTTCATAATAACGCCTCCTGATGATAGAAATATCGAAAAATATTTAAAAACACATCATGTAGTAATCAATACTACATATCGAATATATTGAAACTATAACGCACTTGTACATAAAAGTAAAGGGGTATCAGTAAAGTTTATAAAAATATAATATTTTAGACACCAGATGAGTAAAACAGTACTGTTTATTGAAGTACTGTTTTTTTAATGGTATAATTGCATGCAATGGCATAAAAATAATTATGCACAAGCGGTTATCGGAAGGAGATAAACATGAACAAAAAGAAGCTGTTGCAGATTTTATTTCAGATGAATATTTTGATAACTGGTATGAAGAGACGTTAACAAAACTGCAGGCTTATGAAGATGGACAGTAATCTATTTGAGACAATACAGTCTCTGATTACAGAAAGGGAGGATTCCTCTGAATGAGGCAGCACAGGAAACAGGGAAAATCAATTTTTCAATTTATATTTGCAGCAATGCTGATCGTTCTCGGGATAGAAGTGGCACTTTTGATCGGAACACTGTATTTTGGAAATGTAGGAATGCAGATGAATCGTAATGCCATAGATATTTTGAAGAAACAGGTGGAAAACCGTCAGAATTATCTGCAGAATACGCTGGAAGAAACCCAGAATATTTCATCCCTGGCAGGAACGATCAATACTGCTGTCGAGAATCAGACTGCAGTGGAGAATATCAGTGTAGAGGAATTGGTAAATAATGAAGATCGAAGTACAGAACTTCTGGAAACAGTCAGTGACAGCCTGATCAATGTGATGAGGCACAGATCTGTAAATGGAATTTTTGTGATTCTGAACACGGATGATCTGGATGAACGTGAGATTGATTCGTTTATGCCCTGTGTTTACATCAGAGATCAGGATCCGACAACGACTGCATCGGAAAGAAATTATGATCTACTGCTGGAACGTTCTCCTGTAAAGCTGGTAAAATCGCTGGGAATTTCTACGGACAGAGGATGGATGCCGGCGATCAAATATAAGGGTTATGGCAAAAATGGAATTGTTTATCCTGTTTTCCAGACTGCATATAAAGACAGTGAAAAGCTGAATGTATCTGATTATGGACACTGGACACCGGTATCATATACACTTGAGGGAGATGATCGTCCTGTTATTGCATATTCGATACCGTTGATTCTGTCTGATGGAACGGTTTATGGTGTTGTCGGTGTAGAAATGATGACAAGCTATATTCAGGAACTGATTCCATATGAAGAACTGCAAAACAGTGGGACTGGAACTTATCTGCTGGCTGAAACCGCAGACACACTCAGTGATTCTGAGATTTCTGTAAATGTAATAAATCCTTCTTCCAGAAGCAATAGATGGTTAAGTATTCCGGATGAAGAGATTAAAATGACACGTACGGAAAAAAATATCTATGAGGCAGAGATATGGAAGGAGAATTATACTGCTTCTGTCTATCCACTGACTCTTTATAATAAGAATGCCCCGTTTTCGGATGAGCAGTGGCTTCTTGTCGGAATTGTACAGGATAAAAATCTGTATGCATTTACAAATCATGTTATGCTTCTTGTGAAACTGACGATCTTTGCGACATTACTGTTTGGTCTGCTCAGCAGCTTTATAGTAAGTCGCCGCCTGGCAAAACCGGTAGCGAGATTATCGGATGAAGTAGAAGCGGCACAACAAAATCAGGAAAGCATTCCAAATCTGTCAGAAACAGGGATTCGTGAACTGGATAAGTTTTCTACTGCGATCACTGGACTGAGCAGAGAAGTGCTGAACACATCTACCAAATTTCTGCGGATCATGGAAATGGCAAGTGTAGAGATTGGAGGATATGAACTCCAGTTTGATACAGGAAGTGTTTTTTATACGGAGAACTTTTTCTCTATACTGGGAATTCCGTTAAGCGCGGAGCTCCCCATGAATATAGAAAAATTCAGAGAGATTTTAAAAGAGTATACAGAAAAGAATCTTTATAAAACAAAATCAGGCAGCACAAAACTGTACTGTATCCGAATTCCGGAAAAAGGTGTTCGTTATGTGCGAATGGAAGTCAAAAATGAGAACTGGGTACAGATCGGTCTCGTGGAAGATGTAACTGTTTCTATGAGAGAACGCCTTCGTATTGAACATGAACGAGATTATGATACGTTGACAGGCCTCTATAACAGACGTGCATTCAAACGTGAAAGCGAATCCATCTTTGGCAGAAGAAAGAAAATCAGACATGCTGCATTTATTATGTTGGATCTGGATAACCTGAAATACACCAATGACACATTTGGACATGACTGGGGAGATGAGTATATCCGCCAGGCTGGCATGTGTCTGGAAGAAGGTACTCCGAAAGGAACCTTGTGTGCACATATTTCAGGAGATGAATTTAATATTCTGTTTTATGGTTATGAGAGCCAGAATGCGATTCGTAAGGAAATAAGTAAACTGAAAAGAGAAATTTCTTCCAGGATCATCCGTCTTCCGGACGGACAGGAATTCCACTTAAGTATCTCAGGAGGAATTGCATGGTATCCGGAGGACAGTAACAGCCTCGGTGTCATGAGAAAACATGCAGATTTTGCCATGTATCAGGTAAAACAGACAGATAAGGGAAGAATTGCAGAATTTGACCAGAAGGCATATGAAGAGAAATACCGTGACAGTCAGATTCGTAAAGAATTTCATCGTTTTGTTAAAGAAGAGCTGGTTACTTACTATTTCCAGCCTATCATATCGGCAAAAACAGGTAAGATTGAAGCATATGAGGCATTGATGCGTGCCAATCTTCCAATATTAAAACGACCGGATGTGGTTATGAAGATCGCACGTGAAGAGGGTGCATTGCGTGAAATTGAACGAATGACCATGTTCCGGGCGACAGAAGCCTTTGCTGATCTCAGGGAAAAGAAACGAATCAAAGGCGATGCGCTTCTGTTTATCAATTCTATTGCGAGTCAGCATATGGCAGCAAAAGATGAGATAGAATTTAATAATCGTTATGCAGAGTTGCAGAAACAGATTGTTATTGAGATCACAGAAGAAGAATCTATTGATTATCATGCACTGGAAATAAAGAGAAATGCACCAGGATTTGAGGGTGCTTTTGCACTGGATGACTACGGAAGTGGATACAGTAACGAGAAGAGTCTTCTTGATCTGGCACCGAAGTATATCAAAGTAGATCTTTCGATCATCCGTGATATTGATACGGATCCGGATAAACAGCAGATTGTGGAAAACATTGTTGCATATGCACATAAACGTGATATGAAGATCGTTGCAGAGGGACTTGAAACACCGGAGGAGATCCAGAAAGTACTGGAACTGGAAGTTGATCTTCTGCAGGGATTTTATCTGGCACGTCCGGAACCAGTTCCTGGAAATATCAATGAAGATGCACTGAAAATAATTGCGGCGTTTTATAAGTAAAGTACATAATTCTCCTTTTTTTCCATATAATATCCATACATCACCTGGGGCAGATTCAGGAGAAGATATAAAATACGGAAAAACAACAGGAGGAACATAAAGCACATGAAAGCTACAGGAATCGTCCGGCGCATTGATGATCTTGGAAGAGTTGTTATTCCAAAGGAGATTCGGCGTACACTACGGATTAAAGAAGGAACTCCGCTTGAAATTTTTACAGATAAAGAGGGGGAAGTGATCTTAAAGAAATACTCCCCAATTGGAGAGTTGAGTGTTTTTGCAAAAGAATATGCAGAATCGCTGGCACAGACAACAGGTATGATCGCATGTATTACGGATCATGATCAGGTGGTTGCCGCATCCGGACAGGGCAGCAGGGAACTGATGGGAAAGGCAATCAGTAAAGAACTGGATCGAGTGATCACGGAGAGAGAAATGAAATGTTATCATACAGGAGAAAGAAAAATACTGCCGCTTGTGGAAAATCAGAAAGAATCCTCATCAGAGCTGATCGTACAGCCAATCATTTGTTCCGGTGATGCGATTGGTTCTGTGGCGCTGGTTGGAAAAAGTGCAGGAGAAAGATTTGGAAATTCGGAGCAAATGCTGGTAAAAACAGCAGCAGGATTTCTTGGACGTCAAATGGAACAATAAAAGGGGGCTGAGCCCCCTTTAGCATTTTTCGGCAATATCATAGAGCAGACGTTCTGTATCTTCCCATCCCAGACAAGGATCGGTGATAGAACAGCCAGGAGTCATATGGTCGCTGATATCCTGACGGCCTTCTAGCAGATAACTTTCAATCATGACACCCTTGACAAGTTTTCTTACATCAGGATTGTAGTTGCGGCTGTGAAGCACTTCACTTACAATACGAATCTGTTCTTTGTATTGTTTGCCGGAGTTAGAATGGTTGACATCCACGATAACGGCCGGATTTTGCAGATCTTTTTTGCTGTATAAGTCATAAAGACGCATGAGATCTTCGTAATGATAATTAGGGATTGTCTGGCCATATTTATCAACGCCGCCGCGGAGAATCGTGTGTGCCAGAGAATTACCACTTGTTTCCACATCACATCCACGGTAAATGAAATGATGTGGATGCTGGGCAGCGATTACGGAGTTCAGCATAACAGACAGGTCACCGCTGGTAGGATTCTTCATACCAACCGGGATATCCATACCGCTGGCAGTCAGACGATGCTGCTGGTTTTCTACGGAACGTGCACCGATTGCTTCATAAGAAAGAACATCATCCAGGTAGCTGCGATTTTCCGGATAGAGCATTTCATCTGCAGAAGAAAGACCGGTTTCCTGAAGTACGCGGATATGCATTTTGCGGATTGCAATGATTCCGGCAAGGAGATCCGGTGCCTTATCCGGATCCGGCTGATGGAGCATTCCCTTGTAGCCATCACCGGTAGTTCGAGGCTTGTTTGTATATACTCGTGGGATGATCATTAATTTATCGGAAACTTTGTCAGAAACTTTTTTCAGGCGATTTACATATTCACATACGGTATCTTCGTTATCTGCAGAACATGGTCCGACCAGAACGACGAATTTATCGGATTCACCTGTGAAAATACGGCGGATTTCTTCATCACGCTGTTGTTTGATTGATTTCTGTTCGTTGCTGAGCGGGTACTCATTTTTCAGAACCTCCGGAATTGGAAGTTCATGATTAATCTTGATAGACATTGTATATTTCCTCCATGGTTCCTTTGTGCAGGAACATTTTTTTCGACTGAATAACAGTATAGCACGTTATCTGAAAAAAATAAAGGAAATTAACGCGTTAAACTGCCATAGTGCAACACTTGATCAGTCGAGAGCCTTTTCACTCATTTCTTCGAGCAGATTTTTCTTGAGATCATATAATTTCTGAGAAAGGTCTACGTATACTTTCTGCGGATTTACAAGACGGCGGGATTCATCCCACAGGGTATTCTGCTCTTTCTGGCAGTATTCACGCAGATCCATAACTTCAGGAGAAGTATAGACACGTTTGCCTTCGCGGATGACCGGAACCAGAAGTTCACGGAGTTCATAGGTGCCGCCCAGAACTTTGGTCTTTTTCCAGGTATCTGCAGGATCAAAAATAATCATGGTTTCGTCTGGATCAAAAACTTCATCAGCCAGGCAGATAAGGTCGGCCTTAATCTTGCCGGTAGACTTGCTGTAGATACGGTAAACTGTCTTATTGCCCGGATTTGTGACTTTTTCGGTGTTTTCGGACAGTTTGATCTTTGGTGTAAAGTTTGTACTGTCTGCATCTTTGACTGCAGCTAGTTTGTATACACCACCGAATGCCGGATTATCTTTACTCGTGATGAGGTTGGTTCCAACACCCCAGGAATTGATCTTGGCATCCTGAGTCTTAAGACTGTCGATCAGATATTCGTCCAGATCACTGGATGCGGAAATGGTAGCATCATCGAATCCGGCAGCAGCCAGCATCTTGTAGGCTTCTTTGGAAAGATACGCAAGGTCACCGCTGTCAATACGGATACCATAGTGTGTAAGTTTGATACCTTCTTCTCTCATTTCTTCGAAGACACGGATCGCGTTTGGAACACCGGATTTCAGGACATCATAAGTATCTACCAGCAGTGTGCAGGAATTTGGATACATTTTGGCGTACGTTTTGAAAGCTGTGTATTCATCTGGGAAGCTCATGATCCAGCTGTGGGCATGTGTTCCCAGAACCGGTACGTTAAACATCTGTCCGGTCAGTACGTTGGAAGTTCCTGCGCATCCACCGATGACAGCTGCACGAGCACCATAGATACCGGCATCCGGACCCTGTGCACGACGCAGGCCGAATTCCATGATTCCGTCCCCACGGGCTGCATAGCAGACTCTGGCTGCTTTGGTAGCGATCAGACTCTGATGATTGATGATATTCAGGATTGCGGTTTCTACAAGCTGTGCCTCCATGATCGGAGCGATTACTTTGACGAGTGGTTCTCGAGGAAATACGACAGTTCCTTCCGGAATTGCATAAATATCTCCGGTAAATTTGAAAGATCTTAAATATTCCAGAAAATCGTCTTCAAAGATATGAAGGCTTCTGAGATATTCGATATCATCGTCTGTAAAATGAAGATTTTCAATATATTCGATCATCTGTTCCAGACCTGCTGTGATCGCAAAGCTGCCACCGCATGGATTGACACGATAAAACATATCAAAAATTACAGTCTGATTGGTTGGGTTCTTAAAATAGCCCTGCATCATGGTTAATTCATATAAATCGGTGAGCAGGGTCAGATTAGTTGCTCTCATCTGATTTCTCCTTTTTTATTTGCTAAGGTGAACTTATTATGCTTATTACTGTAAATAGTAGTTTTCATTATACCATTATTCCCGTAGAACGGCATTAAAATTTTACATAATATAAGAAGAAAAAAAATTTGGAGAAATTTAAAAAAAATTAAAAAAAGGGGTTGCTTTTTTTGAATGTCTGTAATATAATAACATTCGTCGCGAGCGATGAGCGAGCGAAAACAAATAAAGGGCTATCGCCAAACGGTAAGGCAACGGACTCTGACTCCGTCAGTTCAAGGTTCGAATCCTTGTAGCCCTGCTAAGTTGAGCACCTCGGAAGAGGTGCTTTTTTTTTACAAGGAGAGTGAATGCATGGCATATAGTTTCAGTGGACGTGTCCGCTACAGTGAAATTGGAGAAAATGGATTATTGACACTGCCGGGAATCCTGAATTATTTTCAGGACTGCAGTACCTTTCAGTCAGAGGAAGTCGGACTTGGAATCGATATTTTGAAGGAATGGAAACGTATCTGGGTATTGTCGGCATGGCAGGTGGTTGTAGATCGTTATCCATATATGGGAGAACGAATCAAAACATCTACCTGGGCATATGGATTCCGTGGATTTATGGGATTCCGTAATTTTACAATGGAAACAGAGGGCGGAGAACGTCTGGCGTATGCCAATACTTTCTGGACTTATATTGATGCGGAAAACGGACTGCCAGTCCGTCTGGAAGCGAAAGATACAGATGCTTACAAAGGAAAAGACGGGAAGATGGAATCGAAACTGGATATGGAATATGCACCGCGTAAAATTGTACTTCCGGAAGATTATGAGCAGCAGGATTCTTTTGCTGTGCAGAAACATCATCTGGATACGAACCATCATGTAAATAACTGTCAGTATGTACAGATGGCAATGGATTATCTGCCGGAGAATTTCAAGATACATCAGATGCGTGCGGAATATAAGCAGCAGGCGAGACTGAATGATGTGATCTGTCCGGCAAGAGCAGTAGATGAAAATAAAACAACAGTTCTTCTGAATGATCAGAAGGGTGAACCGTATGCAGTTGTTGAGTTTAAATAAAATTGGAGGAAAAATATGATCGAATTAGGAAAGAAACAGACGTTACTGATTGTGAAGTCCGTAGAGTTTGGCGTATATCTTGCAGAAGATATGAATGCAGATACAAAGCATCAGGTACTTTTGCCGGCCAAACAGGTTCCGGCAGGGACAAAAGCAGGAGATAAACTGGAAGTTTTTATTTATAAAGATTCTCAGGATCGTCTGATCGCGACAACAAATGAACCACTTCTTATGGTGGGGCAGGCAGGACTTCTGAAAGTAAAACAGGTAACAAGAATCGGAGCATTTCTTGACTGGGGACTGGAAAAAGATCTTTTGCTTCCATATCATGAGCAGACAACTCGTATCTTTGAGGGGCAGGAATGTCTGGTAGCTGTTTATGTGGATAAAAGCAGCCGTCTCTGTGCAACTATGAAAGTTTATCCTTACCTGTCCAAAGAAACACCTTATAAAGAAGGTGACCAGGTAAAAGGCCGTGTATACCAGATCAGCGAGAATTTTGGAGTATTTGTTGCAGTCGATAATAAATATTCTGCACTGATCCCTGCAAGAGAAGCAAAAGGTAAATATCGTCCTGGTACTGTTCTTGACCTGCGTGTGACCAGAGTCAAAGAAGATGGAAAGATGGATGTCAGTGACCGTCAGGAAGCATATCTTCAGATCAACGAAGATGCGGAAAATGTTCTGGAGATCATTGAAGAATTTGCAGGAGTACTTCCTTTTGATGACAAGGCTTCACCGGAAGTGATCCGCAGAGAATTTGGCTTAAGCAAAAATGCATTTAAGCGTGCAGTCGGACATCTTCTTAAAGAAGGAAAAATTCAGATCAAGGACCGCAGGATCTATCTGGTGAAATAACAGGTAAAGGATGAGAGTATGAACTTTACACATCTTCATGTCCATACAGAATACAGTCTTCTGGATGGTTCGAATAAAATAAAAGAATATGTGGACCGTGTCAAAGAACTTGGCATGGACAGTGCGGCTATTACGGACCATGGTGTGATGTACGGCGTGATCGATTTTTACCGTGCGGCAAGAGCTGCGGGAATCAATCCGATCCTGGGCTGTGAAGTTTATGTTGCACCGGGATCCCGTTTTGACCGTGAAACAGGAAGTGGAGAAGACCGTTATTACCATCTGGTTCTTCTGGCAGAGAACAACCAGGGTTACAGTAATTTGATGAAGATCGTTTCCAAGGGATTTGTGGAAGGATTTTATTATAAACCGCGTGTGGATCTGCAGCTTCTGGAGAAATATCATGAGGGAATCATTGCGTTGAGTGCGTGTCTTGCAGGTGAAGTGGCAAGATTCCTTACAAGAGGTATGTATGAAGATGCAAAAGCGGCCGCACTTCGGTACCAGGATATCTTTGGAAAAGGAAATTTTTTCCTGGAATTACAGGATCATGGTATTCCGGAACAGCAGAATGTAAACCAGCAGCTTCTTAAGATGCACCGTGAGACCGGAATTGATCTGGTTGCAACAAATGACGTACATTATACCCTTGCAGAGGATGCCCAGCCACATGATGTCCTGCTCTGCCTGCAGACCGGTAAGAAACTGGCAGATCAGGATCGTATGCGTTATGAGGGCGGTCAGTATTATGTAAAATCTCCGGAAGAGATGGAACGTCTTTTTCCATATGCGACAGAAGCATTGGAAAATACGCATAAGATTGCACAGCGCTGTCATGTAGAGATTGAATTCGGTGTAACCAAGCTGCCGAAATTTGGCGTTCCGGAAGGATATACTTCCTGGGAGTACTTAAATGAGCTTTGTTTCAAAGGACTGGAAGAACGTTATCAGCCAGTGACCGAGGAATTGAAAGAGAGGCTGAATTATGAACTGACGACGATCAAGAACATGGGATACGTTGACTATTTCCTGATCGTGTGGGATTTTATCAAATATGCCCGTGATCATGATATCATGGTCGGACCGGGACGTGGATCAGCAGCGGGAAGCCTGGTTGCACATACACTGGGCATCACACAGCTTGATCCAATTCGTTATGATCTGCTGTTCGAGCGTTTCCTCAACCCGGAACGAGTATCCATGCCGGATATTGATGTTGACTTCTGCTTTGAACGAAGACAGGAAGTTATTGATTACGTCAGAAGAAAATATGGCGATGACTGTGTCGTTCAGATCGTTACGTTTGGTACACTGGCAGCGCGAGGCGTTATCCGGGATGTCGGACGTGTGATGGATCTGCCTTATGCACAGGTGGATACGATCGCCAAAATGATTCCACAGGAGCTGAATATCACGATTGACAAAGCTCTGCAGATGAATCCGGAATTTAAGAAGGTATATGAAGAGGATAAAGAAATCCATGAACTGATCGATACAGCGAAACGTCTGGAAGGATTGCCACGCCATACTTCCATGCATGCAGCAGGTGTTGTGATCAGTCAGAAGGATGTTTCAGAATATGTACCGCTTTCCAGAGCATCGGATGGTTCGATCGTTACCCAGTTTACAATGACAACTCTGGAAGAACTGGGACTTCTGAAAATGGACTTTCTGGGACTTCGTACACTGACAGTTATCCAGAATGCGGTACATCTGGTAGAACAGGATACCGGTGTGAAGCTGGATATGCAGCATATTGATTATAATGATAAGAAGGTACTGGATTCTCTTGGAACAGGTCATTCGGATGGAGTGTTCCAGCTGGAAAGTGCAGGAATGAAGAACTTCATGAAGGAACTGAAACCACAGAGTCTGGAGGATGTGATTGCGGGAATTTCCCTGTATCGTCCGGGGCCGATGGATTTTATTCCGCAGTATATCCGGGGAAAAAATCGCCCGGATACGATCAAATATGACTGTCCGCAGCTGGAGCCGATCTTGAAACCGACATATGGATGTATCGTATATCAGGAGCAGGTTATGCAGATTGTGCGTAATCTGGCAGGTTATACACTTGGACGGAGCGACCTGGTACGTCGTGCAATGTCCAAGAAAAAAGCAGCAGTCATGGAGAAAGAGCGTCAGAACTTTGTTTATGGAAACGAAGCGGAAGGCGTACCAGGCTGTATTGCCAATGGAATTCCGGAGCAGACGGCAAATAAGATTTATGACGATATGATCGATTTTGCAAAATACGCATTTAATAAGTCTCATGCGGCAGCGTATGCTGTAGTTTCTTATCAGACGGCATTTCTGAAATATTATTATCCGGTCGAATTCATGGCTGCTCTTATGACATCTGTGATTGAAATGCCGATCAAAGTGGCAGAGTATATTCAGGTATGCAGGAAGATGAACATTAAGATCCTGCCGCCGGATGTGAACCGCGGAGCCTATGGATTTTCTGTGGATAATGGTGCAATCCGTTATGGACTTTCTGCAATCAAGAGTGTGGGAAGACCAGTGATCGATGCCCTGGTGGAAGAGAGGGAGACAAACGGAGAATATCGATCGCTGAAGGATTTTATCGAGAGACTGACCGGTACGGTAAATAAACGTGCGATTGAGAACTTTATCAAAGCCGGAGCACTGGACTGTCTGGAGGGAAACCGTCGGCAGAAAATGGTGGTATATGGACAGATCGTGGACAGCATCGCGCAGGAAAAGAAGAATTCTTTTGCAGGACAGATGAGTCTGTTTGATCTGGTTGGTGAAGAAGATAAAAAAGATTATGAGATCCGGATGCCGGATGTGGAAGAATATGATAAGGATATGATCCTTGGCTTCGAAAAAGAGGTTCTTGGAATTTATCTGAGTGGTCATCCACTGGAAAAATACAGAAGTATCATGGAGAAGATGATCTCAGCGAGAACGATTGATTTCCAGCCGGACGATGAAACTGGTATTCCGAAGGTTTATGACGGTCAGAAAGTGATCATTGGTGGTATGATCACAGAGAAGACGATCAAGTATACAAGAAACAATAAGGTGATGGCGTTCCTGACGGTAGAAGACCTGATGGGAACTGTGGAGATCGTTGTATTCCCGAGAGATTATGAGAAATGGCAGACGTTGATCAATGAAGATGCGCGAGTCTTTATCCAGGGACGTGTCAATGCAGAAGATGATAAGCCGAGTAAGCTAATTTTGGAAAAAGTACGCGCTTTTGATGATATACCACGAGAAATCTGGATTCAGTTTAAAGACCGTGAGGATTATGCACAGAAAGAGCAGGAACTTCTGAACTATCTGAGAGGTTCAGGGGGAACTTCTGCGGTAGTAATCTACCTCAAAGATGTGAAGGCGATAAAACGTCTTCCGGCAGGACACCATGTGCAGATCAGCGATTTTCTGTTAGAAGAATTAAAGAAAAAATATGGTGATTCCAACGTTAAAGTTGTGGAAAGAGTATTGAAAAACTTCTAAAAATGCTTTACACTATACAACGAATATGTGTAGAACAGATAACAAGGTTTCCTATTATATGCAAGCTATAAGAGGAAATCTGGAGATGGAGGAATGAATCATGGCAGAGAAACAGATAAAAACCATCGGTGTGCTTACAAGTGGCGGTGACGCTCCGGGAATGAACGCTGCGATCCGTGCTGTTGTAAGACGAGGACTGAGCAGCGGACTGAATGTAAAAGGCATTTATAAAGGATACAATGGTCTTCTTAATGAAGAAATCGTTGATATGACTGCCAGAGACGTATCAGATACGATCGAACGCGGTGGTACAATTCTTTATACAGCAAGATGTGCAGAATTCCGTACACCGGAAGGACAGCAGCGTGGTGCAGAAATCTGCAGAAAACACGGAATCGACGGACTGGTAGTAATTGGTGGAGACGGTTCTTTTGCAGGTGCACAGAAGCTGGCAAATCTTGGAATCAATACAATCGGTGTTCCGGGAACAATTGACCTGGACATTGCCTGCACAGAGTATACAATCGGATTTGATACAGCAGTAAATACAGCAATGGAGGCAATCGATAAAGTTCGTGATACTTCCACATCTCACGAAAGATGCAGTATTATCGAAGTTATGGGACGTAATGCAGGATACCTTGCAATGTGGTGCGGTATTGCCAATGGAGCAGAGGATGTCCTGATTCCTGAAAAATATGACTATGATGAGCAGAAGCTGATCAACAACATTATCGCAAGCCGTAAATCCGGAAAGAAACACCATATCATCGTAAATGCAGAGGGTATCGGTCATTCTGAGGCTATGGCAAGACGTATTGAAGCAGCTACAGGTATTGAGACACGTGCTACAATTCTTGGTCACATGCAGCGTGGTGGTAACCCGACATGTAAGGACCGTGTATATGCATCTATGATGGGTGCACTTGCAGTAGACCTTCTTGTACAGGGTAAATCCTGTCGAGTTGTTGGATATCGTCATGGTGAATTCATGGACTTCGATATTAACGAAGCACTTGCTATGCAGAAAGATGTATCCCCATATATGTGGGAAGTATGTAACTCTCTTTCTCATAACTACAAAAAATAAAAATACGACGTTTTTACAGCGGAGGCCACCGTCAGGCGGCCTCCGTTCTGGATTAAAGGAGTAACTGAATGATTTCCAGTGCACAGAATACACAGGTTAAGAATATAATAAAGCTGAATCAGAAGGCAAAGGCGAGAAGAGAACAGGGACTTTTCATTGCAGAAGGAAGAAAAATGTTCCTGGAGGCACCGGATGACTGGATTGAGAAAATCTATGTGGCAGAATCAATGCTCGAAGATGAAGAAGTAATGAAAAAGGTACGGAGATTTTCCTGGGATGCAGTTGAGAACGGTGTGTTCAGGCAGATGTGTGATACACAGACGCCACAGGGAATCCTTACCGTACTCCGACAGCCTTCTTACGAACTGGAAGATCTTCTGAAAGAGGAAAAACCACTTCTTATGGTTTTGGAGGATCTGCAAGATCCTGGAAATGCAGGGACGATCATCCGGACCGGAGAAGGTGCCGGAGTGAGTGGGGTTTTCCTGACAAAAACCTGTGTGGATATTACAAATCCAAAGGTAATTCGTGCAACGATGGGATCTGTTTACAGAATTCCTTTTTTCTATGTGGAAGATGTGGTATCATTAAAACAGAAACTTCAGGGAAGAGGAATCCGCTTTTTTGCCGCACATTTACAGGGTAAAAATTCATATGACAGGGAATCCTATGAGGACGGAACTGCGTTTCTGATCGGAAACGAAGGAAAGGGCCTTACAGACCAGGCAGCGGATGCAGCAGACTGTCTGATACGGATCCCGATGTGTGGGCAGGTGGAATCCCTCAATGCAGCTATGGCGGCCGGAATACTCATGTATGAGGCGGCAAGGCAGAGGAGGGGATAAGATGGAACCTTTAATGTGGCTGATCGTGTTGGCGGTCTTTCTTGTGATCGAGGCAATCACGGTAGGGCTGACTACGATCTGGTTTGCAGGAGGCGCACTGGTCGCAGCGATTGCGTCAGGCGCAGGTGTAGGTATACTGGTGCAGTGGATCCTGTTTTTAGTCATTTCACTGGTCCTGCTGATTTTTACAAGACCACTGGCAGTTCGATATATGAATAAGGGGGTGCCAAAGACCAATGTAAACAGCCTGATCGGAGAAAAAGCTGTTGTGATTCAGAAGATCAATAATCTGGAACAGACAGGGCAGGTCCGTATCAATGATATTGAATGGATGGCGAGAACATCTTCTGATGAAGTAACGATTCCGGAACAGACAGTTGTAACAATTGAAGCTGTTCAGGGAGTAAAACTGATTGTGAAAGAAGAAAAGGAGGGTAAGTAACATGGCAGGAATTATTATTTTTATAGTACTCATCGTACTTGGACTCTGGATCCTGGCATCCTGTATCCGTATTGTGCCACAGGCATATGCAATCGTTGTAGAACGTCTTGGGGCATACAAAGAAACATGGAACACAGGTATTCATTTCAAAACACCATTTATTGACCGTGTGGCAAGAAGAGTCAATCTGAAAGAGCAGGTTGTGGATTTTCCACCACAGCCGGTTATTACCAAAGATAACGTAACAATGCAGATCGATACTGTTGTGTTTTTCCAGATTACAGATCCAAAGCTTTTTGCATATGGTGTGGAAAATCCGATCATGGCAATCGAAAATCTGTCAGCGACAACCCTTAGAAACATCATCGGTGACATGGAACTGGATGAAACGCTGACTTCCCGTGAAGTTATCAACACTAAGATGCGTGCATCCCTGGATGTGGCAACAGATCCGTGGGGAATCAAAGTAAATCGTGTGGAACTGAAAAATATTATTCCGCCGGCAGCAATCCAGGAAGCTATGGAGAAACAGATGAAGGCTGAGCGTGAAAGACGTGAAGCAATCCTCCGCGCAGAAGGTGAGAAAAAATCTACGATCCTTGTTGCAGAAGGTAAAAAAGAATCTGCAATCCTTGATGCGGAAGCTGAGAAACAGGCTGCGATTCTGAAAGCAGAAGCGCAGAAAGAACGTATGATCAAAGAGGCTGAAGGACAGGCGGAGGCAGTTCTGAAAGTTCAGAAAGCCAATGCAGAAGGTATCCGTATGATCCGTGAAGCCGGGGCAGATCAGGCAGTACTTACACTGAAGAGCCTGGAAGCATTTGGAAAGGCAGCAGATGGTAAGGCTACCAAGATCATTATCCCGTCTGAGATCCAGGGACTGGCAGGACTTGCATCATCTCTGAAAGAGATCGTTGTTGAGGATAAGAAAACAGAAGAATAATTTTTTATAAAGAAACACGAAAAAAGAGGAGTAACTGTTATGAACTTAAAAGGACGCAATTTTCTTACGCTGAAAGACTTTACACCAGAAGAGATCACCTACATGATCGATCTCGCTGCTGAATTAAAAGCAAAGAAAAAAGCAGGAGAGCTTCATGAATATTATAAAGGCAAAAACATTGCCCTGATCTTTGAGAAAACAAGCACCAGAACACGTTGCGCATTTGAAGTAGCTGCTCATGATCTTGGAATGGGCAGTACATATCTGGATCCGACCGGTTCTCAGATCGGCAAGAAAGAAAGTATTGCCGATACCGCAAGAGTTCTTGGAAGAATGTATGAAGGAATCGAATACAGAGGATTTGGACAGGATATTGTTGAAGAACTGGCCAAATATGCAGGCGTTCCGGTATGGAACGGACTGACAAACGAATATCATCCGACACAGATGCTGGCAGACATGCTGACCATCCGTGAGCATTTTGGAGATCTCAAGGGCCGCCGTCTGGTATACATGGGAGATGCCCGTTATAACATGGGTAACTCACTGATGATCGCATGCTCCAAGCTTGGAATGCATTTTGTAGCATGCACAACAAAGAAATACTTCCCGAATCAGGAACTTGTAGATCTGTGCAAGACTTATGCAGAGGCTTCCGGTGGAAGTGTGACTCTGACAGAAGATGTACAGACAGGAACAAAAGATGCAGATGTAATCTATACAGATGTATGGGTATCTATGGGTGAGCCGGATGAAGTATGGGAAGAGCGTATCAAAGACCTGACACCATACAAAGTAACTGCTGATGTTATGAAAAATGCAGGGGAAAAAGCAATCTTCCTTCACTGTCTGCCAGCATTCCATGATCTCAAGACAAAGATTGGCAAGGAAATGGGAGAACGTTTCAACCTGACAGATATGGAAGTGACAGATGAAGTATTTGAATCTGCACAGTCTCATGTATTTGATGAAGCAGAAAACCGTATGCATACGATCAAAGCAGTTATGGTGGCAACTCTTGGAGAGCCGGAGAACAAATGATAACTACAATCTATAATGAAGAAACAATTTCAAAAGAGATAAACACAAAATGGGCGGGCAAAACCGTCCATTTTGCAAAGGAAACAGATTCCACAAATGAGTGGTGCAAGCGCATGTCAAAAGAAAATGCGGAACACGGAACACTGGCAGTTGCAGAATTTCAGTCTGCCGGTAAGGGAAGGCTGGGACGTAAATGGATGGCACCGGAGGGAAGTTCAGTGATGATGTCCATTCTTCTGAAACCGGAATTTGAACCGCAATATGCGTCTATGCTGACACTTGTAATGGGATTGAGCGTAGCGCAGGCAGTGTGCGAGCTTGGTGTGGAAGTTTCTATCAAATGGCCGAATGATGTGGTCGTTTCCCACAAGAAAATCTGCGGAATACTGACAGAAATGGGAGTGCAGGATGGAAAGATCCGAGAAGTGGTGATCGGTGTCGGACTGAATGTAAATCTGAAAGAAATTCAGGATGAACTGAAAGACAAAGCGACCTCTCTGTACCTGGAAACGGGAAAAACATACGACAGAAACCGTCTGATCGGGCTTGTTATGGAGAAATTTGAAATCAATTATGAGAAATTTGTCCAAACCTGCGATCTTTCCATGATGCTGGATGATTATAACATGCTGCTGGCAAATAAGAGCCAGCCGGTCCGCGTTCTGGATAAGATCAGCCCGTATGAAGGCGTGGCTCTGGAAATCGATAAAGATGGAGCACTTCTGGTGCGTGTGCAGAGCGGAGAGATTCGTAAAGTGTGCTCCGGAGAAGTGTCTGTAAGAGGATTGTACAGCTATATTTAAGTTGCTGCGGACAGGAACATATTTAACAAAGGAGTTTTTATATGTATCAGGAAAATGTTGTGCTCTGCGGTGCAAGCGCTTATGAGCAGAAATATTATTTTAATCAGGATTTTGATTCTCTTCCGGAATCGATCAAACAGGAACTGCATATCATGTGTGTCCTTTATACCGAAGATATCGGCGGAATCCTGACACTGGAGTTTGATGATAATGGCAGTCTGCAGTTCAAAACAGAGGCACTGGATTCCGATGCCATGTATGATGATATTGGAAGTGTTCTTAAGATCAAACAGCTGCAGACCGAAAAAAGAGAACTTCTGCAGTCTCTGGAAATGTATTATAAGGTATTTTTCCTTGGTGAGACCATCGAAGATGATGGCGAAATGATAGGTAAGGAAAGCTGATCTATGGAAACACTTATGAAAATGAAGTGGAAAATTGGTTCTGTAGAGATCGAGAATCCTTTTATTCTGGCACCAATGGCTGGAGTTACGGATCTTCCATTCCGTATTCTCTGCAAGGAGCAGGGGGCAGGTCTGTTGTGCACAGAGATGGTCAGTGCAAAGGCGATTTCTTTTCATAATAAAAATACAATCTCTCTTATGCAGATCGATCCGGTGGAGCATCCGGTTTCCATGCAGATTTTTGGAAGTGAGCCGGATCTGATGGCAGAAGTTGCAAAAAGTATCGAAGAACAGCCATTTGATATCCTGGATATCAATATGGGCTGCCCGGTCCCGAAGGTAGTCAACAACGGAGAGGGGTCTGCATTGCTTAAAAATCCGGAACTGATCCGGGAAATTGTGACAAAAGTTTCTCGTGCGGTGAAGAAACCGGTAACGGCGAAGATTCGTATTGGTTTTGAGGGATATCCGGTAGATCCAGTGGAGATTGCAAAGATCATTGAGGATTCCGGTGCAGCTGCAGTTGCGGTCCACGGAAGAACAAGACAGCAGTATTATGCAGGCGAAGCGGACTGGGATACGATCCGCAGGATCAAAGAAGCGGTATCTATTCCAGTCATTGGAAACGGGGATGTGGATTCTCCAAAGAAAGCAGAAGCACTGGTGCGTGAGACAGGCTGTGATGGGATCATGATTGGTCGCGCAGTGAGAGGAAATCCATGGATCTTCCGTGAGATGAACCATTATTTTACTACGGGAGAGCTGCTTCCGCGTCCATCTTGGGAAGAAATCAGAGAGATGATTCTTCGTCATGCAAGAATGCAGATCGAACTGAAAGGTGAATTTACCGGAATCCGTGAAATGCGTAAGCATATTGCATGGTATACTTCAGGAATGAGACATAGTGCAGGGCTGCGCAGAGATTCTAATCTGGTCAGCAGCTATGAAGAATTGGAAAAGCTGCTGGATGTTACTGTTCAGAGATAAAACAAGGAAAATTACAGAAGCTGGGAATTCGCGGTTAATCGCGGAATTCCGGCTTTTTTGGTTCTTGACAAGGTATACAGATTTGGGTATAATACAGAAATTGTGAATATCCTAGAATAAGTCTGCCCGTTTTGAGGTATGATGTTTTGAGAAGTTATGTAGACAGCAATTATTCCGGGAATGTATATCCAATAAATATCCGGCTATTTTGAAAGGGTGTAAGGATTATGGAAGAAAAGAAGAATTTATTAACATATGCAGGTCTTAAAAAACTGGAAGATGAGCTGCATGATTTAAAAGTAGTAAAAAGAAAAGAAGTTGCAGGTAAGATCAAAGAAGCAAGAGAACAGGGTGACCTTTCTGAGAATGCTGAATATGATGCAGCAAAAGATGAGCAGAGAGACATTGAAGCAAGAATCGAAGAAATCGAAAAAATCCTTAAAAATGCAGAAGTCGTTGTAGAAGATGAAGTAGATCTTGATAAGATCAACGTTGGATGCAAGGTTAAAGTACATGACTATGAATTCGATGAAGATATGGAATTAAAGATCGTTGGTTCTACAGAAGCGAACAGCCTGGAAGGTAAGATCTCCAATGAATCTCCAGTAGGAAAAGCTCTGATCGGTGCACATACAGGAGATGTTGTTGATGTAGAAATGCCAATGGGAATCATGAAATACAAGGTTCTGGAGATCCAGAGAAACGTTTAAATAAGTCAAAAAACAGAAGGAGGCCAACAAAGTGGCAGAGCAGAAGAAGCAGGATACAAACCAGCTGCTGAAGGTTCGTCGTGAGAAGCTTGCAGATTTGCAGGCAAATGGCAAGGACCCGTTTCAGATCACAAAATTTGACCAGACACATCACTCACTTGAGGTAAAGAATCTCTATGAAGCGCATGAGGCAGAGATCTTAAAAGACCACAAGACTCCAGATGTAGAAGGTCTTGATGAAGCACAGGCAAGAGAAGTCCTCAAACAGGACTATGAAGAAAGAAGAAAAATCATGGATGCGAACCCGATCCACGTAGCAATCGCCGGTCGTATGATGTTCAAACGTGTCATGGGCAAAGCTTCTTTCTGTAATATTCAGGATCTGCAGGGCAATATTCAGGTCTATGTGGCAAGAGATGCAATCGGAGAAGAATCCTATGCAGATTTCAAAAAATCTGATATTGGTGATATTTTCGGTCTGGAAGGCTTTGCTTTCAGAACAAGAACAGGCGAAATCTCTATCCATGCTGAAAAAATGACTATGCTGACAAAGAGTTTACAGATCCTTCCGGAGAAATTCCACGGACTGACTGACACAGATACCCGTTATCGTCAGAGATATGTAGACCTTATCATGAATCAGGACAGCAAGAATGTATTTATCAAACGTTCCCAGATCCTCAAAGAGATCCGTAACTTCCTTGCAGGACGTGACTTCATGGAAGTCGAAACTCCAATGCTGGTTTCCAACGCCGGCGGTGCAGCTGCAAGACCGTTTGAGACACATTACAATGCACTGAACGAAGACGTTAAACTTCGTATCTCTCTGGAGCTTTATCTGAAGAGACTGATCGTTGGTGGACTTGAAAGAGTTTACGAGATTGGCCGTGTATTCCGTAACGAGGGTGTTGATACACGTCACAACCCGGAATTCACTCTGATGGAGCTTTACCAGGCATATACAGATTATGAGGGAATGATGGAACTGACAGAGTCCATGTTCCGTTATCTGGCAGAAAAAGTGTGCGGATCCACTAAGATTTCTTATAATGGTGTGGAAATCGACCTTGGTAAGCCGTTCGCCAGAATGACAATGAACGAAGCAATTAAGAAATATGCAGGAATCGACTTTGATGAAGTAGCAGATGATGAGGCAGCTAAAAAGCTTGCTGACGAGCATCATATTGAATATGAGGCACACCACAAGAAGGGTGATATCATCAACCTGTTCTTCGAGGAGTACTGTGAGAAAGAACTGATCCAGCCTACATTTATCATGGATCATCCGATCGAAATTTCTCCGCTGACCAAGAAGAAACCTTCTGATCCGAGCAAGGTAGAGCGTTTCGAGCTCTTCTGTAATACATGGGAAATGTGTAACGCATATTCCGAGCTGAATGACCCGATCGACCAGAGAGAGCGTTTCAAAGCACAGGATGCTCTTGCTGACGCCGGTGATGAGGAAGCAAACCACACAGATGAAGACTTCCTGAACGCACTGGAGATTGGTATGCCGCCTACAGGTGGTATCGGATATGGAATCGACCGTCTGGTTATGCTTCTTACAGACAGCCAGGCAATCAGAGACGTACTGCTGTTCCCGACAATGAAGTCCCTTGACTCCGACAAGAATGCATCCAAAGCAGATGCTGACGAAGCTCCGGCTGCCAACGACAACAACGGATTCTTTACTCCGAATGAGAAAATCAATTTCTCTAATGTAAAGATTGAGCCACTGTTTGAAGAGGCTGTTGATTTCGACACATTCAGCAAGTCAGATTTCCGTGCTGTAAAGGTTAAAGAGTGTGTAGCAGTTCCGAAGAGCAAGAAGCTCCTTCAGTTCACACTGGATGACGGAACAGGTACAGACCGCACGATCTTAAGCGGAATCCACTCTTACTATGAGCCGGAAGAATTAGTTGGTAAGACATTGATCGCAATCACCAACCTTCCGCCAAGAAAGATGATGGGAATCGAGTCTTGCGGTATGCTGCTTTCAGCAGTGAATAACCTGAAGGATTCAGAGGATGAAGAACTGCATCTTCTGATGGTTGATAACCATATTCCGGCTGGTGCAAAGCTGTACTAAAATTAAATATAAAATGTCTAAAACCATGCTGTCAGACCGCATTTGACAACAATTTGACAACAAAATTTGGGAGAATGATGAATCGTTATGAAGCATGACGAATTTCAGGTGAAAGGGCACAGGTTTGGGCAATGAAGTAAGAGCACTTCTTAGAGTTAATCTAAGAGGTGCTTTTTTTGTAGTGCGCCTAGCGGCGCACGTTTCTAACGGGTTAAAGCCCCGAATCCATCCGGTAGTGGGAAGGATATAGCCGAAGGCAAGGGTGTCCATCGCGAGGTGGAATCTGAAGGAAGCTGGATGTGAGGAAAATACTAACTCACGGGCAAATCTCTGGTCTGACGGACAGAAATCTCATATGAGGTCATGCATGAGGGTAAGACTGCTACACACGTTGAAGCCCAATAACTACACGGAATCATGCGTGATAGATGAGGCAGATGGATGGAGAGGAAGAAACGTGTGGTACCTAGGGAGGTCTGTGCGGTACGCCTTGAAAGAGGTAACCATTGCATAAAGCAATGCTGAACGCACAGAAGTCAGCAGAGGTCATAGTAGCCGAGAGGTGAAGGACCGAATCAGTAGGAGTCTTGAGTATGACCGAGCCTGCAAATAAAAAGTCAAGGCTAAATTCATGAAAATTGAAAATTTTATACAAGTTGAAAAATAGGTATCAAAACAAGACCACCACATCTGTGCTGGTCTGAAAAGTATAGCGAATAATTAAGATTCTGAAAGGGATGAAAGATATTCTTTCACTCTACCATAGTAGATTCTTAGAAACTTGTTTGCACCAGCCGTCATATAGACATAATAGGGTTTGCCTTGAGCACGTTTCTTGTCCAAGAACTGATACACAGGATCATCCTGTGGTTTGGTTTTAATTAAAGCATCCATTACCTGAAATAAGGTTTTTCGTAGGTCAGAAGAACCACGTTTTGAAGTAGGAACGCTTTTTTGTTCATAGGTTCCGGATTCGTTAACGCCAGGATCTACACCTGCAAATGCAGTAAGAGCACCTTTATGGGTAAAGCGAGAAACATCACCGATTTTAGCCATCAGCTGAGGAACAAGTGAAGGACCAACACCTTTCATTGCCATAACGATAGGATACTCAGGAAGCTTGAATGCAGTTTCGTTCATAAGAGTGCGTAGCGACTCAACAGTAGTAGAGGCACTGTTGAGTTGGTCAACAGCTTGCTTGATGATAAGTTTGGTTATTTCATCCTTTGGAAGTACAGGAACAAGCTCCTTTGCTTTTCCATAGATTTCTTCAGCCTTCGATTGACTAAAGTTGTACTTCTTGCGTTTGCACCAGTTTTGATAATGGTTAATAAAAGCATTTCGGGACATTTTACGAACACAGTCCACGTGCCAGTATGTTGATGCAAAATCAACCCATTTCTGGCTGCCGTTACTACGTGCAGGACTGTCAAAATAAGTATTAACGCCAGGATAGGTTTGATCAAGAATGCCGATAAGGTTATTTTTCATAGCCGTTTTGTGCTTCATGTAAAAGCCAAACTGACGGTTCATGGTTTTGAGCTGATTGCGTAATTCATTCATAACACTATACTGTTTTAGATTTTGCCACTTGTCAAGTGCATATCGGGCAATCTTAATAGCGTCTACTCTATCGGATTTCACTTTACGAAGGGAATCATTATCAAAATCCTTGATAAGCTTTGGATTGATAGCACTGACGAAAATGTTTGCCTGAGAAAGTTGATGGGCAAGGACTTCATAATAGCGTCCGGTATGCTCCATTACAATTCGGGATTCGCCTTCAACAGAGTTGATGAATTTTACAAGTGAATTGATATCACTGGTTGTGTGTTTGATTTCAAAAGGTGTGGCAACAACTTCACCGAAAGGTCGCATAATAGCAACCATACTTTTACCTTTTGAAACATCGATACCTACTGCGTTCATAAATTTGTCACTCCTTAAAATTATTGCAATGGATAAGTACCAGTTTTACTCATTGCCTATTCAATCTACTGTGGTGTGACACGAATGCACCTATGGCGATTCAACCTGCATAAAACGAATGCTGCGAATGAGGAGCTGGTTATCAGTCTCGGTTGCGGACGCGAAGTCCAAGAAAGGAAGACGATATACCGATTGCTCCATCATTATACAGCTTAAGCAACAAGATGGATAATTCCTTACTGGCTGTAAGGGTTATTAACCATAAATATATTGTAGTAGAAAAGAGTTGTACTGTCAGCGTATTTGCAATCCGAAATTTTAAATTCCTTGGCTTTGCATTGGGAAGGAACGGAAAAGGCATTTATGTCCGAGTTCATCCGAAGCCATGGAAGAAGTTTAAGTCCAGACTGAAGGAGTTATCATCCCGTAAGCGATGTCAGTCAATCAAGCCAAGCCTTGAGAAAATCAAGGTGTATGCGAGGGGATGGCTTAACTACTACGGAATTGCAAGTATGAAGAACAACATAGATGACATCAACGGATGGCTCTATCACAGAATACGTATGTGTATATGGAAACAGTGGAAGAAACCGAGGACGAAGGTAGGTAACCTTATCAAGATGGGAGTACCCGAAGACTTGGCAATGCAAGCGGGTAATACCCGACGTGGACATTGGTTCGCAACGCATACAGTTGCAGTAAACATGGCAATGACAAAAGAAAGACTGATAGACAGTGGCTTTTATGATTTAGCCACAGCCTATCAGTCTGTGCACATCAACTATTGAAACCGCCGTGTACCGAACGGTACGCACGGTGGTGTGAGAGGACGGCGGTTAGTCACCGCCTCCTACTCGATTGGCATCTTTAATACCCCCCTGCTATGCAGGGGGACAACAGATGCTTTAGCTTACAGTAAAAAACCTCCAGTGCTATAATTACTTCGGTTCGCCAACCAAGTAAAGCAAAGGAGGTAGTCCAAGTGGACGTTAATAGTTTATCACACACGAGATGGGAATGTAAGTATCATATTTTGTTTGCACCAAAGTTTCGAAGAAAAGTAGCATATGGAGAATTAAAACAGGACATTGCCAATATTTTAAGTATGTTATGTAAAAGAAAAGGTGTAGAAATCATTGAGGCAGAAATATGTCCGGATCATGTACATATGCTAGTACGTATACCGCCAAGTATGAGTGTTTCAAATTTTGTGGGATATCTCAAGGGAAAGAGCACGCTGATGATATTTGAAAGACATGCAAATTTAAAGTATAAGTATGGAAATAGACATTTCTGGTGTAGGGGATATTATGTAGACACTGTAGGTAAAAATGCAAAGAAGATACAAGAGTATATTCAAAATCAGCTAAAAGAAGATTTGGAATATGATCAAATGACGCTAAAAGAGTATGTTGACCCGTTTACGGGTGAGCCGGTAAAGCAAAACAAATAGAAGAACCCAAGGGGCTCAGTAGAGAAGTGATGTTGCGGCTGGCGAACCATTCGGTGGGTCTTTAGACTCAGTGCCGGTAACAAGCCCTTATAGGGCTAGAACAAACCACCGGCTAAGCCGGTGGTTCAGACTGTAGACAAACTTGGTGTTGGGTATTATGCCCAGCACCAATGATATTGTCAATAGTCCTTTACACTTTTTCTTCACGAAACTTTTAAGCCACCTGTCCCAATGACTCATA
>NZ_JAJCKS010000031.1:0-37963 GCF_020558815.1 Blautia sp. 210820-DFI.6.14 | reverse complement strand
AGTCTCATATCTAAAAGTATAAATTTTGCTTTATAAAGCAGGGTAAATATTTTTTTGAAAAAAAGAAACCCTGAGGGGGACCATCTCGCAGTTGCGAAGGCCGAAGGTCCCCCTCAGACTCCCCCTGCTTGGCCACGCTGAAAAACATGTCGGTTAGGAGAAGTGAGTATCCTATCGGCTATGTTTAAAAGTTTGTTGTAGCAGGAGTCAGGGAGTATGTGGTGTTGGTATCGACAGGTAACGTTGACTGCCAATGCAGTATATTTCCTGATTGCGTGGCCCGGTGGGGTGCGCGAGGGGAGAGCGGCCTTCGCAACTTTGAGCGACTCCCCTCGCAGGTTTCTCATATTTCCAAATATGAAACAGATCTTAGGATTGATCCTAAAAATATTATTATAAAAAAAGAAAAATAAAAAAATCCTTTTATTGGATCACTTTTTTCAGGAGGAGAAAAAATGGGATTCTCAACAAGTACATGTACAGAATTCGTAGAAGTCCTCGCTTCAAAAGCCCCGGTACCGGGTGGCGGCGGAGCTTCTGCACTGGTTGGTGCAGTCGGAACTGCACTTGGCAACATGGTAGGCAGCCTTACGGTAGGCAAAAAGAAATATGCAGATGTAGAAGATGAAATGTGGGAGCTGAAAGCAAAATGCGACCAGCTTCAGAAAGATTTTCTGCGTCTGATCGAAAGAGATGCAGAAGTTTTTGAACCACTTTCCAAAGCATATGGCATGCCAAGAGAAACAGAGGAAGAAAAAGCAGAAAAAGCACGTGTTATGGAAATCGTTCTGAAAGATGCATGCTCTGTTCCGATGGAAATCATGGAAAAATGCTGTGAAGCAATTGATCTGATCGTAGAGTTTGCTGCCAAAGGATCCAAACTGGCGATCAGCGATGCCGGTGTTGGGGCAGCTTTCTGCAAAGCAGCATTACAGGGTGCAAGCCTGAACGTATACATCAATACGAAATCTATGGCAAACAGAGAATATGCTGAAGAACTCAACAAAAAAGCAGATGCAATGCTTGAAAAATACACAAAGATTGCAGATGAAACATTCGAAAGCGTTCTCGGACGCCTTAAATAAGAATACGGATTGCGATAAGCGTGTATTGCAGAGTAATTCACATTTGTGAAGCAACAAATAATGAGCGGAGGAAATAGTTAAAATGGCAAAGCAGTTATTAGGTAAAGAAGTAACAGCAGCACTGAATGAAAGAATCAAAGCCAATGTAGCTGAGTTACAGGGAAAAGGTGTTAACCCGACTCTGTGCATCATTCGTGTAGGCGAAAATCCAAGTGATATTTCTTACGAAAAAGGTGCAACAAAACGTTGCGAAACACTTGGGGTAGCATGTGAAAAAATCCTTCTTCCAGGAGATGTATCACAGGAAGAACTTCTTGCAACAATTGACAAAGTAAATAAAGATGACCATATTCATGGCGTTCTTCTGTTCCGTCCGCTGCCGAAACATCTGGATCAGGCAGTGATCGAAAATGCACTTGCAGCAGAAAAAGACGTTGACTGTATGACAGACCTTTCCATGTCTGGCGTTTATACAGGAAAGAAAATCGGTTTCCCGCCATGTACACCGCAGGCATGCATGGAAATCCTGGATCATTACGGAATCGACTGCACAGGTAAAAAAGCCGTTGTTATCGGAAGAAGCCTTGTAGTTGGTAAACCGGCAGCAATGATGCTGGTTAAGAAAAACGCAACAGTAACTATCTGCCATACAAAAACAGTAGATATGCCATCTGTAGCAAAAGAAGCTGATATCGTGATCGTAGCAGCAGGACGCGCAGGTGTTGTAGGTGCTGAATATGTCAGAGAAGGACAGACGATCATCGATGTAGGAATCAACGTAAATGCAGAAGGCAAACTTTGCGGCGATGTTGACTATGCAGCAGTTGAGCCGATCGTTGATGCGATCACTCCGGTACCGGGCGGTGTTGGAAGCGTTACAACATCTGTTCTGGTAGGACATGTAGTAGAAGCAGCAATGAGAAAGGTTAATGGATGATCAGAAACAAAAAAGCGATGCTCTTTTGTTCTCAGATAATACTGACGGGTGCCCTTATAACTGGGGCACCTTGTCTGGCATCTGGGGCAGAGATTGAGGTGGCCGAAGAGGATGGAACATCCGGGAGTGTTTTCGGAAGTTCAGCCACTACAGCAGACAGTGAGGAAGTCGATCATTCCGGTGAGGGACAGATTCACAAGCCGTCCAGTCTGGAGGTACCGGATTTTACTTCTGATCCGGATTTTGTAGATGATTCTACAGATAACACTTATGGATATTATACGATCATGGGAGATACGACCGTTTCTCTTGCACAGATGACTTCGCAGTATGAAGAACATGGAGCAGAATATCCTTCAGCTTCATTAAAAGATGGTGGCGCAGCGACCATAGATGATTTTTGTACGATCATCCTGGAAGAAGCGAATGCAGAAGGCGTCCGTGGAGAAGTCGTTTTTGAACAGGCGATGCTGGAGACCGGATGGCTGCAGTACGGTGGTGATTCCGGAATATCTCAATATAATTTCGCTGGCATTGGAACGACCGGCGGGGGCGTTGCCGGAGTATCTTACCCGGATGTGCGGACCGGGATCCGCGCACAGGTACAGCATCTCAAAGCTTATGCATGCGAAGATGCACTGAATCAGGACCTTGTGGATACTCGATTTGACATGGTGACCAGAGGGAGTGCTCCATATGTAGAATGGCTGGGGCAGCAGGAGAACCCGAACGGGGGAGGCTGGGCCGCCGGATCTAACTATGGAGAAAAACTCAGAAAATTGCTCAGTGATCTGAAAGCGGAGTGAGCAACGAAAAAGAGTGAGGCACATGGCCCCACTCTTTTTCACTTCAGTTCAATATCTACAAGTTCCTTTGGCGGAAGCTTCTTCGTACATCCGGCCAGGAACTTCTTCAGTTCTTTGGATGATTTGGCAACTGGTACATTTGTTCCGGCACCACCCATACATCCGCCCGGACAGGCCATACCTTCGATCATACAGCCCTTGAGTTTGCCTGCTTTGGCAAGCGCGAGGACTTTTTTACATTCAGCAAGACTCTCTGCATGTTCGATATGAACCGGTACATCCGGATAATATTCCTTCAGGCAGGCTTCAATCGCACCTGCAACACCACCTGCAACAGCATAACCACGTCCTGCAGCAGTCGCATCATGAAGAGAACCATCCTCTTCGAAAGAAGCAGGATCGATTTCGCGTGCATCAAACATGGCATCCAGTTCCTCGAATGTAAGGACAAAATCAACATCACTGCGGACGGTGCGGCGCATAGCTTCCAGCTTTTTGGATGCACATGGACCAACAAATACAACCTTTGCACCTGGCTGCTCCTGTTTTACCTTGCGGGCAGTGGCAACCATCGGTGTCAGTTCTTGAGAAATATTGTCGATCATGGTCGGGAAGAATTTCTTTGCCATCATGGACCAGGAAGGACAGCAGGAAGTCAGGAGAAATGGAAGCTCTCCGGTGGCAACCTTTTCGGCATAATGATGCGCCTCTGCAATTGCTCCGACATCAGCACCGAATGCAACCTCATGGACATCAGAAAAACCAAGAACCTGCAGAGCTGTCTTGAATTTACCCGGAGTAACATCATCCCCAAACTGGCTGATGTAAGCCGGGGCTACGATTGCAATGATCCTGTCGCCATCGCGGAGCGCATGAGCCAGCTGGAAAATCTGAGACTTATCAGAAATCGCACCGAATGGACAGCTTACCATACACATACCGCAGGAAACACATTTGTCTTCCAGGATGCTGGCGCGGCCCTGTTCATCGCTTCCGATCGCTTTGACACCGCATGCCTGTTCGCATGGACGGACATTGTGTGAGATTGCATCGTAAGGACAGGCAGCTTTACATTTCCCACATTTGATACATTTTTCCTGGTCGATAAAGGATTTACCGTCTTTCATAGAAATCGCACCTTTTGGACAGGCCTGCATACACGGGTGAGCAACACATCCGCGGCACATGTTGCTGACAATGTATTTATTAGGAGGACAGGCGGCACATGCAGAAGGGATAACCTGCATGAGCGGCGGCTCATAGTATTTTTCGTTGATGTTGCTGGCTGCCAGACCGTCGGTCAGATGGACAGCTTTGTTTTCCGGGCGAAGAGAGAGGCCCATTGCAAGACGAACCCGCTCGCTGGCAACGGCACGTTCTCTGTAAATACTTTCACGGTATTTGGCTTTTTCCTCTACGATATTATAAGGAATAGCTTCAATATCATGAATCAGGGTTTCGTCAGTGGATTCAAATCCGGCTTTGGCTACTTCGACATAAACCTTGTGGCGGATTGCTCTGACAGGTGTGTCATAATTTCGCATATGTATATCTCCTTCTATCGTATTGCAGTTATTCAGCTGACAGTATTACATGGAAAAACAGAATGAACTGCCATAAACCGGATAACTGAAAAAATATTTTCATCTACCTGACATTATAATATAGGAAAGAAATTCTAAAATCAACTAAGATCATGTATTTTTGCAGGCACAAAACAAACGGATGCACAGAAGATTATATGACAATAAAACGAAGGAGAACTAAAAACAAGATTGATAAAAAATTATGCAACATGTTAAAAAAATCACGAAATAGTTGCGAAAAAATAAAAAAATTAAATAAATTAATTCAAATTTTCGATATTTTTCTTGTTAAAAATATATATTTAATGTATAATCAAATATAGCAAAGCTGTGTAAAAT
Source organism: Blautia sp. 210820-DFI.6.14 (assembly GCF_020558815.1). Lineage (NCBI taxonomy): Bacteria > Bacillati > Bacillota > Clostridia > Lachnospirales > Lachnospiraceae > Blautia > Blautia sp. 210820-DFI.6.14. The sequence continues at coordinate 33,210 of NZ_JAJCKS010000031.1, read as the reverse complement.
AGACAAAACAATAAGCACAGGAGAATTTATTTTTAAACAAGGAGGGAATTGAATGTTAGATCAGTCTTATTACGCGAAGACAGATGAGATCATCGAGCATTACGGACCGAAACCTGCATCATTGATCCCAATCATGCAGGATATCCAGGCGGAGTACCGTTATCTTCCTGGAGAGCTTCTGACGTATGTTGCATCCAAGATTGGAGTTACAGAAGCAAAGGCTTACAGTGTAGCCACTTTCTATGAGAACTTTTCTTTTGAGCCAAAAGGAAAATACGTCATCAAAGTCTGTGATGGAACAGCCTGTCATGTGCGTAAATCCATGCCGGTCAAAGAAGCTCTTATGAAGGAACTTGGACTCAGTAACAAGAAGCATACAACGGATGATATGCTCTTTACGGTAGAAACTGTATCCTGCCTTGGTGCATGCGGATTGGCGCCAACACTTACAGTAAACGACGAAGTACATCCGAAAATGACACCAGAAAAGGCAATCGATCTGTTAAATGAATTGAGAGGTGAGACGGTATGAGTATTGTGAGTAAAGAAGATCTGCTCAATAAGCAGGCTGAAGCAAAAAATACCCTGGAATCTTTTACCTGTCGTGTGCTTGTCTGTTCCGGTACCGGATGTATCGCTTCCGGCGCACAGAAGATTTATGACGAGATGGCGAAACTGTGCGAGAATCTTGACTGGGTAAGCGTGGAAATGCAGAAAGATGTTCCGCATGTCGGTGTTGTTAAGACAGGATGTCAGGGCCTTTGTGAATTAGGACCTCTGATGAAGATTGAACCTTATGATTATCAGTATGTTCATGTACAGGTAGAAGACTGTAAAGAGATCGTAGAGCGTACTGTTATGGAAGGAGAGCCGGTAAGCAGACTGTTTTATCGTGATCATGATACCGCCTGTCCACATCCTTCTGACATTCCTTTCCTGAATCAGCAGACAAGAATCGTTCTTGAGAACTGTGGTAATATTAATGCAGAATCCATTGATGAATATATTGCTGTTGGCGGTTTTCAGGCTATGGCAAAAGCTTTCTTCGATATGTCCCCACAGGATGTTATCGATGAAGTAACAAAATCCGGACTTCGCGGACGAGGCGGAGCTGGTTTCCCGGCTGGTAAAAAATGGTCTCAGGTTGCTCGTCAGAAAGAAAAAGTTCGTTATGTAGTATGTAATGGTGATGAAGGTGACCCGGGTGCATTCATGGATGGTTCCGTAATGGAAGGTGATCCATATAAGATGATCGAAGGTATGACCATTGCCGCATACGCAGTTGGCGCAGAGAACGGATACATTTATGTTCGTGCAGAATATCCGCTTTCCGTTAAACGTCTCCGTATGGCTATCGAACAGGCTGAAGCTTATGGACTGCTTGGTGACAATATCCTTGGTTCCGGTGTGAATTTCCATTTACATATCAATCGTGGTGCAGGTGCCTTTGTTTGTGGTGAAGGTTCTGCCCTCACTGCATCCATCGAAGGTAAGCGAGGCATGCCGCGTGTCAAACCACCGCGTACAGTAGAAAAAGGTCTCTGGGAGAAACCTACCGTTCTGAATAACGTAGAAACATATGCAAACGTTCCGAAGATCATTCTTCAGGGTGCTGACTGGTTCCGTACCATTGGAACAGAAGGAAGCCCGGGAACCAAGACCTTTTCCCTGACCGGTGCAATCGAAAACACAGGTCTGATCGAAGTACCAATGGGTACCAGTCTTCGTCATATCATTTATGATATCGGTGGTGGCCTGAAGAGCGGAGCTGCTTTCAAAGGTGTACAGATCGGTGGACCATCCGGTGGATGTCTGATCGAAGATCAGATCGACCGTCCGCTTGACTTTGACTCCGTTAAATCACTCGACGCGATCATGGGTTCCGGCGGTCTGGTAGTTATGGATGAAAATACCTGTATGGTTGAGGTTGCCAGATTCTTTATGAACTTTACACAGCGTGAGAGCTGTGGTAAATGCGTTCCGTGTCGTGAAGGAACAAAGCGTATGCTGGAGATTCTCGAGAGAATTGTAGATGGTAAAGGTGAAATGTCAGACCTTGATGAACTGGAAGAGCTTGCTACTATGGTACAGAGCATGGCTCTCTGCGGACTTGGTAAGAGTGCACCGCTTCCGGTTATCAGTACTCTGAAACGCTTCCGTGATGAATACGAGGAACATATTAAGGATAAGAAATGCCGTGCAAAAGTCTGTACAGCACTTCGTAAATTCCACATTAATCCGGAATTCTGTATTGGCTGCGGTAAGTGCGCGAAGAACTGCCCGGCAGGTGCAATCAGCGGAAAGATCAAATCTCCGTATCACATCAACAATGACGTATGTATCAAATGCGGTTCCTGTAAAGATAACTGTAACTTTGATGCGGTTTATGTGGAAGCATAGGAAGGAGGCTGAATTATGGGTACAATGACAATTGACGGTAGAAAAGTTGAATTTACCGATGAAAAAAACGTCCTGACCGTTATCCGTAACGCAGGCATTGATATTCCGACACTGTGCTATCATTCAGAGCTCTCTACATTTGGAGCATGCCGTTTATGTACAGTAGAGGACGACAGAGGCAAAACCTTTGCTTCCTGTTCAGAAGTACCGCGCGATGGTATGGTTATTCATACTAACACAAATAAATTAAGAAACTATCGTAAACTGATCGTGGAACTGCTCCTTGCAGCACACTGCCGTGACTGTACAACCTGTATCAAGAGTGGTGAGTGTGTCCTTCAGGAACTGGCACATCGTCTCGGCGTAAGAACCGTACGTTTCCAGAACACAAGAGAGCAGCATGAGCTGGATTTCAGTTCTCCGTCTATCGTTCGCGATCCGAATAAATGTATCCTCTGCGGAAACTGTGTACGTGCCTGCGAGGAAATTCAGGGAATCGGCGCACTTGGATTTGCATTCCGTGGAACAGAAGCAATGGTTATGCCTGCATTCAATAAAAAGATTGCAGAGACACAGTGCGTAAACTGTGGACAGTGTCGTGCATTCTGTCCGACAGGAGCTATATCTATCCACACGAATACAGACAAAGTCTTTAAGGCACTTGCAGATCCGGATATCCGTGTAGTTGCGCAGATTGCACCTGCAGTACGTGTTGCAGTGGGCGATCATTACGGACTCCAGAAGGGCCGCAGTGTAATGGGCAAGATCGTCAATGCGCTTCATCGCATGGGATTTGATGAAGTTTATGATACCACATTCAGTGCTGACCTTACGATTATGGAAGAAAGTGCAGAATTCCTTAACCGTATTGAAAAAGGTGAGAAACTTCCGCTCCTGACATCCTGCTGTCCGGCATGGGTGAAATTTATTACAGATCAGTATAAGGATTATATTCCGAATATTTCTACCTGCAGATCCCCACAGGGAATGCTTTCTGCTGTTATTAAGGAATACTTCCGTGATCCGGAACATGCTCAGGGAAAGAAGACTGTAATGGTTTCCATTATGCCATGTACGGCTAAGAAGGCAGAAGCCGTTCGTCCGAACAGCTATACACATGGTGAGAAAGATACCGATATCGTTATCACAACCACAGAGCTTCTTCGTATGATCGACAACTTTGGCCTTGACTTTGCAGGACTTGAGCCAGAAGCATGTGATATGCCGTTTGGATTCGGTTCCGGTGGTGGAGTTATCTTTGGTGTTACCGGTGGTGTTACAGAGGCAGTTCTTCGTCGTCTGACTCCGGATCACAGTAAAGAAACAATGAGAGAAATCTCCGAGTGTGGTGTACGTGGAGACGAGGGAATCAAGGAATTCTCTGTACCATACAAAGGAATGGAAATCAAGATCTGCGTAGCCAGCGGACTTGCCAATGCAAGAATCGTTATGGATCGTGTAAAGAACGGCGAAGCAGAGTATCATCTGATCGAAGTTATGGCATGTCGTCGTGGCTGTATCATGGGTGGTGGCCAGCCGACAAGATCCGGTGACAGAACAAAAGCTGCCAGAGCCAAAGGTCTGTACAATGCGGATAATACAACGATTATTAAGAAATCCGATGAGAACCCGATGGTACTCGAACTTTACCAGGGACTTCTCAAAGGCAAGGAGCATGAACTGCTTCATAATGAGTTTTATTGATTTTTAACTTGAGGGTATGATGAGAGAGTAAGATAGAAATATGATGCCGGGGCACTACAACTTTGAGTAACAGTAACCCACTTGCGTTTCCGAAATTCTTTCGTTCGCCTATGGATAACTGCTTTTGCAAACTCGCTTCGCTCAAACAGAGCACAGCAGTTATCGCTAGAACGAAAAAATTTCTGGAAGCCTCGTGAGGTTACTGTACTCAAAAATTGTAGTGCCACGGCTGTTTTTTTATATATAGCTCTTTCAATCATACCCTCAAGATTAATATGATTAAGTTCATTATGCCGCATTTCATTAGGAGCTCCGGGTAGTAAACTCTCCCTTGCACAATAATTCCCGATACGATACAATAAAATATAAAGAAAAAATATAAAGAGGTGCAAGGATATGCGTGAAATACAAGCATCAGTGATCACGGACACCATCGAACGGCTTTGTATCGAAGCCAATCAGGTGCTTCCGGACGACATCAAGAAATCTATCCAAGCCTGTCGTGCGAGCGAGGATGGCGAGATTGCCTGTGGAATTCTGGATAATATCATCGAAAACTACCAGATTGCAGAGAATGAACAGGTGCCGATCTGTCAGGATACCGGAATGGCATGTGTGTTTCTGGAAATCGGACAGGACGTACATATTGCAGGCGGAGACCTCACCGAAGCAGTTAATGAAGGCGTCCGCAGAGGATACACCAACGGCTACCTCCGCAAATCCGTAGTGAAGGATCCGGTCCGCAGAGGAAATACCGGAGACAACACTCCGGCGATGCTTTATACAGAAATCGTACCAGGCGAAAACATCAAGATCACAGTTGGCCCCAAAGGCTTCGGAAGCGAAAACATGAGTGCTATCCGTATGTTTAAGCCGTCTGCCGGCATCGAAGGAATCAAGGATTTTATCCTTGAAACAGTCGAAACAGCCGGACCGAACCCATGTCCACCGATGGTTGTTGGCGTTGGAATCGGAGGAACTTTTGATAAAGCTGCCCTCCTTGCTAAGAAAGCCCTGATGCGCCCGGTAGATTCCGAGAACGAAGATCCATATTATGCAGACCTCGAGAAAGAAATGCTCGAGAAGATCAACCAGCTTGGAATCGGTCCACAGGGATTTGGCGGAAAGACGACTGCAATCGGTCTGAATATTGAGACCATGCCGACACATATTGCAGGTATGCCGTGTGCGATCAACATCAGCTGCCACGTAACAAGACATAAAACGGAGGTGATCTAAGATGGAACGTCATATTACATTACCACTTACCGAAGAACTTGCGAAGACACTCCATGCAGGTGACACCGTTTACCTGACAGGAACGATCTATACCTCCCGTGATGCCGGTCACAAGAGAATGTGCGAAGCACTTGCCAGAGGAGAAGAACTTCCGTTTGATCCAAAGGATGCCACAATCTATTATGTAGGCCCGACCCCTGCAAAACCGGGTCAGGTCATCGGTTCCGCAGGCCCAACTACCAGCGGCCGTATGGATGCTTATGCACCAACCATGATGTCCGTAGGAGCCCGTGGCATGATCGGAAAAGGCGCCCGTCTTTCGGAAGTCGTAGAGGCTATGAAGAAATACAGTGGCGTTTATTTCGGAGCGATCGGCGGGGCAGGAGCACTTCTTGCGAAATGCATCAAGAAAGCAGAACTTGTTGCCTACGAAGACCTTCAGTCCGAAGCACTCCGCAGACTTTATGTAGAAGAGATGCCGCTGGTGGTCATCATTGACTGTGAAGGTAATAACCTCTATGAGCAGGGAAGAGAGGCCTACCTCAAAGAGCATAATAAAAAATCATAACAGAACCCCCTTATGCATATAAATATAACAATACATGGGATTGTGTGAATATATGCAAGGGGGCTTTTTTATATGGAAAATTTTCAGGTTTACCGGGATATTCAGGCACGTACCGGCGGTGACATATACATAGGCGTTGTTGGCCCAGTCCGTACAGGAAAATCTACATTTATCCGGAGATTTATGGAGCTGGTGGCACTGCCGGATATGGAACCGGCAAAACAGGCGGAAGTGCGTGATCAGCTCCCTTTAAGCGGTTCTGGGAAGCTCATCACTACCGTAGAACCCAAATTCATCCCAAAAGAAGCAGTGAATGTAAACCTTGGGGATGATCAGAAAGTACGGATCCGTCTGATTGACTGCGTAGGATTTCTCGTAAAAGATGCGAGCGGCCACATTGAAGACGGAAGAGAACGCATGGTAAAAACTCCATGGTTTGAAAAAGCGATTCCTTTTCATGAAGCAGCAGAGACTGGCACACGCAAAGTCATTCAGGAACATGCAACGATCGGACTGGTGGTTACGACAGATGGAAGCTTCGGCGAACTTCCAAGAGAAAATTTCACTGATGCAGAGGCACTGACTATAAACCTTCTGAAAAAACAGGGCAAACCATTTCTGATTCTTGTAAACTCCCAGATGCCATATAAAGAAGAAACGCAGGAACTTGTCAGAAATCTGCAGAATAAATATGGTGTGACGACCATGGCAGCCAACTGCGAACAGCTGCGAAAAGAAGATGTCACCAGAATCCTTTCCAATATACTGTATGAATTTCCGGTAAGTGAGATTCAGTTCTTTGTACCAAAATGGGTGGAAATGCTGCCGAATGATCATGAGCTGAAATTGAAGTTGCTGGAGCAGATACGCGAACAGATGAAAAAATTACTTCATATTAAAAATATAACCCGGGAATCTATTCAGCTGACAGCTCCTTTTGTGCAGGATGTCCTGTTGGAGGAGGTCAGTCTGTCCAGTGGAAAAGTGCGTATACGAATTCAGATCAGGGACGAATATTATTATCGTATGTTAAGTGAAATGAGCGGTATCCAGATGGAAACAGAATATGATCTGATCCATACGATGAAAGAACTCGCGGCAATGAAAGAACAATATGTCAAGGTGCAGGCGGCACTGGAGTCCGTGAGAGAAAGCGGTTATGGCGTGGTGGTGCCGGAACTTGACGAAATCCAGATTGAAGAACCGTCTGTCATACGGCAGGGCAGCAAGTACGGTGTCCGGATAAAATCCAAGAGCCCTTCTATCCACATGATCAAAGCTAACATAGAAACAGAAATCGCTCCGATCGTGGGAACCGAGCAGCAGGCAAAGGATCTGATCCAGTATATCGGTGAAAGCGGGCAGCGTGGCGAAAGCATCTGGGAAACCAATATCTTTGGAAAGTCCATAGAACAGCTGGTGCAGGACGGCATCCGAAGCAAGTTGACTTCCATTGGAGAAGAGAGCCAGTCCAAACTGCAGGATACCATGCAGAAAATCGTCAACGACAGCAAAGGCGGCATGGTGTGTATTATTATATAAAAACTAGGAAGGTCAGGAACCGGCATGGAGTTCCTGATCTTCTTTGGTTTTTGGCATAAAAACTCCGTGATTTTTCGAGAAATTTTCGCATCGGGGGGGGGGGGGGTAAAACCAGATTCCAATGGGTTTACAGAAATATATTTATGTGATAGAATGCAGATGTTTATAAAATAGACGGGGGAAGAAAATGAGCAACAGCGTAAGAAAAAGAAAATCAATCGAACATTGGAAAATTATCGCATTTTATCTGATCATCTACGACATTGTCGCAATCAACTTTTCGTATTTTTTTGGCCTTTTGCTGAGATTTGATCTGGCCTATTCCAGTATACCAGAAAATTATTTAAGTGCATTCCTAAGGTTTGCACCTTTTTATACAGCGTTTTCACTGATCGTGTTTTATGTGGCACATATGTATAACAGCGTATGGCGCTTCGCCAGCTTTACCGAGTTGAACCGCATTTTTGTGGCAACGGTGGTCACAACAGTATTTCAGGTAGTCGGGATCACGACATTTTGTGAGCGAATGCCTGGTTCCTATTATATCGTAGGATGCATTTCACAGTTTATCCTGACCGTGGCAGTCCGCTTTATGTATCGTTATATCACACTGGAGCGTGCCAAACGCGAAAAGGATGCGATGGCAACACACAGAACTATGATCATTGGTGCCGGTGCAGCCGGGCAGATGATCCTGAGGGAGCTGAAAACATCCGTCAAGGCAACTGCTAAGCCATGCTGTGTGATCGATGACAACCCGAACAAATGGGGACGTCTGACAGAAGGAGTTCCTATCGTCGGCGGACGTGACAGCATCATGGCAAACGTCGAGAAATACAACATTGACCAGATCCTTTTTGCAATCCCTACCGCACGGGTGGAGGACAGAAGAGATATCCTCAATATCTGTAAGGAAACAAAATGTGAACTCAAGACTTTGCCGGGAGTATTCCAGCTGGCAAACGGACAGGTTTCCTTAAGCAAGATGAAAGCAGTAGCAGTCGAAGATCTGCTTGGAAGAGATCCGATCAAAGTAAACATGGAAGAGATCTTCCAGTACATTAAAGGAAAAACAATCCTTGTTACCGGCGGCGGTGGCTCTATTGGAAGTGAGCTTTGCCGGCAGATCGCAGGTCATGAACCGAAACAGCTGATCATTTTTGATATCTATGAGAATAATGCATACGATATCGAACAGGAACTGAGACGTAAGTACAAAAACCTCAACCTTGTTGTTTTGATCGGATCTGTCAGAGACAGCCGAAGAATCAATATGGTGTTCGAGAAATACAAGCCGGAAATCGTATATCATGCAGCAGCACACAAACATGTGCCGCTTATGGAGACAAGCCCGAACGAGTCCATCAAGAACAATGTGATCGGTACATACAAAACAGCGTATGCGGCACTGAAGCACGGTGCATCAAGATTTATCCTGATCAGTACGGATAAGGCAGTAAATCCGACCAACATCATGGGCGCAAGCAAACGTCTCTGCGAAATGGTCATCCAGAGTATGGATGCAGTCAGCAAGGCAGGCAGAATGGATGTCCTTCCACTTCTTCATGCACACATGGATAAATACTTCGAGGATCAGATTCCGGGAGACAGGACGACGGCAGCCATGAAGAGCCGGCCGGAAGAGCGTTCCAGCGTACATATCGAGAGCGTCAAGAACAAAGACCGACAGGGAACACAGTTTGTGGCAGTTCGATTCGGAAATGTTCTTGGAAGTAACGGATCAGTTATTCCACTCTTTAAGAAACAGATCGAAGCGGGCGGCCCGGTGACAGTTACACATCCGGATATCGTGAGATACTTCATGACGATCCCGGAGGCAGTCAGCCTGGTACTTCAGGCAGGAACCTATGCCTGGGGCGGTGAGATCTTCGTTCTGGATATGGGTGAACCGGTCAAGATCGACAGTCTTGCGAGAAACCTGATCAAACTTTCCGGATATGAACCGGATGTGGAAATTCCAATCGTTTATTCAGGATTACGTCCTGGTGAGAAGCTTTACGAAGAGAAGCTGATGGCAGAAGAGGGAATGAAGAAAACCGACAATGATCTGATCCATATCGGCAAACCAATTCCGTTTGATATCAGTAAATTCCTCGGACAGCTGACCGAACTGGCACAGGCAAGTTACGAAAACAGTCCTCACATCGTTGAGATGGTAGAAGAAATCGTACCGACTTTCCATCCGGTAGGGAATAAGCCGACCGGCAATGAAAATATGTCTGTGGAAGAATTCCAGAGAGAAATTCACGAAACAGAACACAGGTAAATAATATGCAGCAAATTTAAGATCTGAAATCATTCAGATTTTAAATTTGTTACATATTAGATAAGTTATAAATATAAGGATTAAATATGAAAAAGAGATTTTTCTTCGACAGAAAAGAGAAAAATTTACAGATAGATTCTGAAGAGAATTCGTTCGAGAGATGCGTGCTATGTGGTGCCGTTACTGATGTACCAGTGCAGATGCCGGTCAGTGAACGGAAATGTTACATTCCGGGAGCCGGACAGCTGTGCAGAGACTGCTGCAGGGAACTGTATGGCAGCGATGATCTCGGGGCTACAGCAGAATCCGAAATCTGTAAAATATAGAAAGATTTTTGTAAGGGGGAAGCGTATGTATAAGAAATCACCACAGGGGTGGCTGAAACACTGGGATTTTATCCTTCTGGATATTTTCTGCCTTCAGCTTGCCTTTGTAGTTGCATACTTAGTACGACAGGGGTTGGAAAACCCGTACAGTGATCAGATCTACCGCACAGTCGCATTTGTATTTATGCTGTGCCAGATTGTGGTCATGTTTCTGGGACAGTCCTATCAGGATATCCTGAAACGGGGCTATTACATAGAATTTACCAAGACAGCCAAGCATGTATTGATGGTCATGCTGCTGTCTGTCCTGTATCTCTTTGCAACACAGCAGGCAGTCAGCTATTCCAGATTAACGTTGTTCTATACCGCATTTTTGTATTTATGCTTTGACTACGTCGGCAGAGTATGGCACAAAGATTATGTCCTGAAAAAGAATGCGACCAAAAAGAAAGAAAAGTCCATGGTCGTTGTGGTAAGCCTCGCCGAAGCAAAAGAAACGATTGAAAAAATCCTGAGCAGTCCGATCCAGAACTTTTCTATCAATGGGATCGCGCTCATTGATGACAATCCGGGAGTAAAAGAAATCGCAGGCATACCGGTTGTCGGAAATATGGACACGATCAGTGAATATCTCTGTCATGAATGGGTTGACGAAGTCTTTGTCAAGATCAGCGAGACAGAACCATATCCACAGAAGCTGATCGATGAGATCATCACCATGGGACTGACTGTACATCTCAGCCTGGGTGAGATGGAAAAATCACTCAGCGGAAAGAATTTTATAGAAAAAATCGGCGGCTATTCGGTAATTACATCCAGTATCAATACCGCATCACCGAAACAGCTGCTCTACAAGAGGCTGACGGATATTGCCGGAGGAATTGTCGGCTGCCTGCTTACCGTGATCCTGATCGTTGTCATAGGACCGATGATTTATATCAAATCCCCAGGACCGATTTTCTTCTCACAGGTGCGTATTGGCAAGAACGGAAAGAAATTCAAAATCTATAAATTCCGCAGCATGTATATGGATGCCGAAGAGAGAAAAGCAGAACTGATGAGTCAGAACAAAATGGAGGGCCTGATGTTCAAAATGGACTACGATCCGCGAATCATTGGCAGTGAGAAGAAGGATAAAAACGGTAATCCAAAAGGAATCGGAAACTTTATCCGTAAGACATCCCTGGATGAGTTCCCCCAGTTCTGGAATGTCCTGAAAGGCGATATGAGCCTGGTGGGAACAAGACCACCGACAGTTGATGAATGGGAAAAGTATGAACTTCACCACAGAAGCCGTATGTCGATCAAACCGGGAATCACCGGAATGTGGCAGGTGAGCGGCAGAAGCGATATTACGGATTTTGAGGAAGTTGTGAAGCTGGATACCGAGTATATCGAGAACTGGTCGATTGGGTTGGATGTGAAGATTTTACTGAAGACGGTGACTTCAGTGTTGAAGAGCGAGGGTTCGGTTTAAAGAATCAAAAGTATAAAAAGAGATATTCAAGGAGTGTATATGAAGGGAATTATATTAGCTGGTGGGTCTGGCACACGTTTGTATCCGTTAACAAGGGTAACATCGAAGCAGTTGTTACCAATCTATGACAAGCCGATGATCTATTATCCATTATCGGTTTTGATGAATGCGGGAATCAGGGACATCCTGATTATTTCCACACCACAGGATACTCCTCGTTTTGAGGAACTCTTAGGTGATGGAAAACAATTTGGAATTAATCTTACATATACAGTTCAGCCGTCACCGGACGGACTGGCTCAGGCATTTATCATTGGAGCTGATTTCATCGGTGACGACACAGTAGCTATGGTTCTTGGCGATAACATTTTTGCCGGACATGGACTGAAAAAGCGTCTGGAAGCAGCAGTGAAGAATGCGGAATCTGGCAAGGGTGCGACTGTATTTGGCTATTATGTAGATGATCCGGAGCGCTTCGGTATTGTTGAATTTGACAAGACTGGAAAGGCTATTTCCATTGAAGAAAAACCGGAAAAACCGAAGAGCAATTACTGTGTAACAGGATTATATTTCTATGATAATCGTGTTGTTGAGTTCGCAAAAAATCTGAAACCATCTGCCCGTGGTGAGCTTGAGATCACAGACCTGAACCGTATCTATCTGGAAGACGGAACTCTGAATGTGGAGCTTTTAGGACAGGGATTTACCTGGCTGGATACAGGTACACATGAGAGTCTTGTGGATGCGACAAATTTTGTTAAGACAGTGGAGACACATCAGCACCGAAAAATCGCCTGCCTGGAAGAGATTGCTTACCTGAATGGCTGGATTAGCAGGGAGCAGGTTATGGAAGAGTATGAGATCCTGAAGAAGAACCAGTATGGACAGTATCTGAAGGACGTACTGGATGGTAAATATATCGACGTATTGTAATAAGAACGAATACATAAAGGATGGAGAAAAACATGAATATTATTGTAACAGGCGGAGCAGGTTTTATTGGAAGTAACTTCGTTTTCCATATGCTGAATAAATATCCGGATTATCGTATCGTTTGTCTGGATAAGTTAACTTATGCGGGTAATCTTTCTACACTGGAGCCAGTGATGGACAATCCGAATTTCCGTTTTGTTAAAGCGGATATCTGTGACAGAGAAGCCGTTTATAAACTTTTTGAGGAAGAGCATCCGGACATGGTTGTAAACTTTGCAGCAGAGAGCCATGTTGACAGAAGTATTGAGAATCCGGAAGTGTTCCTGGATACAAATATTAAGGGAACTGCAGTGATGATGGATGCATGCCGTAAGTATGGAATCAAACGTTATCATCAGGTTTCTACAGACGAAGTATACGGTGATCTTCCGCTTGACAGACCGGATCTGTTCTTTACAGAGGAGACTCCGATCCACACAAGCAGTCCGTACAGCTCATCTAAGGCAGCTGCTGATCTTTTGGTTCTGGCATACCACAGAACTTATGGACTGCCTGTTACAATTTCAAGATGCAGTAACAACTATGGCCCGTATCATTTCCCGGAAAAATTGATTCCGCTGATGATTGCAAACGCGCTGGCAGACAAGCCGCTTCCGGTTTATGGAGAGGGCTTGAATGTTCGTGACTGGCTGTATGTGGAAGACCACTGTAAGGCAATTGATCTGATCATTCACAATGGAAGAGTTGGAGAAGTCTACAATGTAGGCGGACACAATGAGAAACAGAACATTGAGATTGTTAAGATTATCTGCAAGGAGCTTGGAAAGCCGGAGAGTCTGATTACTCACGTTGGTGACCGTAAGGGTCATGATATGCGTTATGCGATTGACCCGACCAAGATCCACAGTGAACTTGGATGGCTTCCTGAGACAAAGTTTGAGGATGGAATCAAAAAGACGATCAAATGGTATCTGGAAAACAGAGAATGGTGGGAGACGATCATTTCCGGTGAATACCAGAACTATTATGAAAAAATGTACAGCAACCGTTGATTAACAGGAGATTTTTAAAATGGGACAGATTACAGTTGATAAAAATGTAGGCGGTATTGAAGGGCTTTGTGTGATCAAACCGGCAGTGCACGGAGATGATCGTGGCTACTTCATGGAGACCTACAATGAAAAAGATATGAAAGAGGCAGGGATTGATATCAAGTTTGTACAGGACAATCAGTCCATGTCAGTGAAAGGTGTTCTGCGTGGACTTCATTTCCAGAAACAGTATCCGCAGTGCAAACTTGTACGTGCGGTTCGTGGAACAGTGTTTGATGTTGCTGTTGATCTCAGATCTGATTCAGAAACTTATGGTAAATGGTACGGAGTTACTCTTTCAGCAGAAAATAAAGTACAGTTTCTGATTCCGGAAGGTTTTGCACATGGATTTCTCGTACTGAGCGATGAAGCAGAATTTTGTTACAAAGTGAATGATTTTTATCATCCGAATGACGAGGGTGGAATGGCATGGAATGATCCGGAGATTGGAATCCAGTGGCCGGAACTGAAGGGCGAGTATAAAGGAAATGCTTCCGCGGAAGGTTATACATTGGAGGATGGAACGGCATTGATTTTGAGCGATAAAGACCAGAAGTGGTTGGGATTGAAAGATACTTTTAAATTTTAGGAACTAGAAAAGTTAAGGATGAGTATAAGAGTGCAATCGAAGAAAGAAATACAGCATGTTTATTTGGTAGGTGCGAAGAGCCTTGGGGCATATGGTGGGTATGAAACATTTCATGTGAAACTTACAGAGTATCACCAGAATAATGAAAAAATTAAATATCATGTTGCCTGTAAAGCAAATGGTGATGGATGCATGGATGAGAGCAAGTTTGAAGGCGTGACTGAAATCAACGATCACGAATTTGAGTTCCATAATGCTCACTGTTTTAAGATTAATATTCCGCAGATTGGACCTGCACAGGCAATTTATTATGATGTGGCTGCATTGAAGGTTTGTTGTGAGCATATTAAGAAAAAGCACATTCCACATCCGATTGTTTACATTATGGCTTGTCGTATAGGTCCCTTTGCCAGACATTTTTATAAAGAAATCCATAAGTTGGGTGGTACTGTATATCTGAATCCAGATGGTCATGAATGGATGAGAGCAAAGTGGTCTGCACCGATTCGGAAGTACTGGAAGATTTCTGAGCAGATGATGGTCAAATATTGCGACCTTGCTATCTGTGACTCTGTGAATATCGAAAAGTATATTCATGAGAGCTATGATGGAAAGGGAATCAAAAGCAGAAATCCAAAAACGACTTTTATTGCCTACGGTGCAGATCTTACCCTTAGCAAGCTAGCGGATGATGATGAAAAACTGGTGAGCTGGTATAAGGAAAAAGGATTGAGGAAAAAGGGCTATTACCTTGTTGTCGGTCGTTTTGTGCCGGAAAACTCTTTTGAAGTTATGATTCGAGAGTTTATGAAGAGTAAGAGCAACAAGAATTTTGCTATCATTACAAATGTGAATGATAAGTTTTTGAATGAGCTTGAAGAAAAACTTCATTTCAAGGGTGATAAGAGAATCAAATTTGTTGGCACTGTTTACGATCAGGAACTTTTGAAAAAAATTCGAGAGAATGCCTATGCATATTTCCATGGCCACACGGTTGGCGGTACTAATCCGTCACTGATTGAGGCCCTTGGCAGTACAGATTTAAATTTGCTGGTTGATGTTGGATTTAATAAAGAAGTTGCAGAAGATTGTGCTTTGTATTGGAGTCGCAAGCCGGATAGTCTTGCAAAGTTGATTGATAAGGCAGATCAAATGAGTGTGGATGAAATTGCAGAGATAGGTCAGAGAGCCAAGAAGCGTGTTGCGAAGAAGTACACATGGGATAAGATCTGTGGACAATATGAAGATGTATTCACAAACAGGGAGAACTAACTATGAAAATATTAGCAATACATAATTTCCATAGAAAAGGTTCAGCAAGTGGGGATGATCAAGTCTTTAAGAGCGAAACTGCATTGTTGGAAAGTCATGGAAATCAAGTGGTTCGATATACGGTTTCCAATGATGAATTTGATAATGCAGGGGTGTTTGGCAAGCTATCTGCAACATTTGGAATGTTGTGGAGTTCAAAGAACTATAAAGCTGTACAGCAGTTAATTCAAGAAGAAAAGCCAGATATTATACATATTCATACTTTTTTTCCATTACTTTCACCGTCGATTCTTTATGCAGCAAAACGAAGTGGTGTTAAAGTTGTAGCTACGCTACATGATACTCGTTTTGTTTGCCCGTGCTCAACGTCTTTACGTGGAACAGAGCTCTGCAATGAATGCGGTGATGGAAGGTATTTTCGTATGTGTAAATATGGATGCTTTAAAAATTCTAAATTGCAGAGCTTTATCGTAGCAGGTATTTTTACATATCACCGGATAAGAAAAAGCTTTTATAAGCAAATTGACCGTTATATTTGTTTGAATGAAAATCAAATTCGGCTTCTTACGAACATCGGATTTGATAAGGAAAAAATTATAAAGAAATATAATTTTGTGCCAGATACAGAAGAAAATCTCAAAGCATTAAAAGTAGCTGATTTACCAGAACGGTATGTCGTTTTTTATGGCCGTATTGGTGAGGAAAAAGGAATTAGAATCCTGATGAAAATTTGGGATGATTTGCCAGATATTCCTTTGGTAGTAATGGGTGGAGGTCCGCTCGAAGAAGAGTTTAGGCATTGGGCAGACAGACATGACAATGTTTACTTTCTTGGATATACGCAACACGATAAATGTCTGTCAATTGTGAAGGGTGGAGAATTTGTGGTTTTCCCATCCATTTGGTATGAAGGATGCTCAATGGTTGAAATTGAAACAGAAAGTCTTGGAAAAGGTTTGATAGCAACGGATCTTGGTTTTTCAACAGAAGCAATTGAAAATGGTGTAAATGGTTACAAGGTGGAACTTGGCAATGTCGAAGCTTTTCGAAAATGTATTGCGAAACTATGGAGCAATCCAGAGCATGTTTTAAAAATTGGACGAAATGCACGTTTGGACTATGAATGGAAATATAGGCCTGAAGACAATTATGAACAGCTTATGGATATTTATAGAAAAATAATAGGATGATGAGTATGAACGCAGCGATTGAGAAAAAAGACAAAATAAACATTCTTTGCAGAACAGGTGTAAAAGTCATTCGAGGGTGTTTTAAAAAGTTGTTCTTGAAAGAAACGCACGGAATGCTTCTTGTTGGAAAAGGTGTACAGATATCCCATGGAAAACACATTCGCTGTGGGAAAAATGTTAAATTTGAAGATTTCGCTGAAATCCATGGCTTATGTTCTAACGGTCTGAATTTTGGAGATTATGTGACTATAAGCAGAGGAGTTATGATTAGACCATCCAGTTATTATGGGGGCGATTATGGAATTGGATTGACGATAGGAGAACACAGCTCGATTGGACCGTACGGATATGTGGGGTGTTCTGGGAGAATCGTTATTGGAAAGAATGTAATGTTTGGGCCTAAATGTAGTCTGTTTGCGGAGAACCATGTGTTTTCTAATACGGATAATAGCATTAAAAGTCAAGGAGTTCAACAAAAGGGAATTACCATTGAGGATGATTGTTGGATTGGAAGTAATGTGATAATCCTTGATGGAGTAACAATTGGAAAAGGTAGTGTTATCGGTGCAGGAACATTGGTATCTAAGGATGTCCCAGCAGGTAGTGTTGTTGTTGATAAGAGAGAGAAAATGGTGAGAGAAAGGTAATAAGAAAATGATTTTAAAAGAGGATACGCAGATTTTAAAAGGATTAGCTATCTTTATGATAATAGTTGAGCATTTAGGCAAGTATTACATATTGCGGCATTGAATCCATTGGAGTCTGTCTTTTCCTCTTTATTTCTGGATATGTTTTATCCTGTTCATATGAGAAGAATGGACAAAATAGATATTTCTTAAAAAGAGTTCTAAAGGTTTATGTTCCATAGGTAGTGTAGCTATGGTTTATGTGATTGAAAGTCTAAAAAGAATAAATGTTGTAAAGATGTTTATTTTATTGACAGGGAACATATCGTATGAACTTTATTTAGCGCATGTGCTATTCCTTGACTAGTTGAAACAACAACAGGTAATGATTAAAAATTTTATGATATATGGTATGGCTGTACTACTAAGCACAGTAATTTTATACGGAATAAATTGTCTTGTGCAACGGGTAGAGAAAAGTTTAATGAGGTAAATATGAAGATTGTGTCCTTTACGATGGTAAATAATGAAAGCGAAATTATAGAATCCTTTGTTCGTTATAATTATAACTTTGTAGATGAGATGGTAATTATTGATAATGGTTGCACTGATAGTACGATTAAAATTATACGAAATTTAATTGCAGAAGGGTTCAAAATCACTGTTTATGATGAATCGTTGGAAGCCTATAATCAATATCGGCTGGACAATAAATATTTGAATAAGATTATAAATGAAATCAAGCCGGATTGGATTTTGCCGTTAGATGCAGATGAATTTTTAACAGGTGAAAATAATCCGCGAGAAGTCATTGAAAAACTCCCTATGGATAACATTTACTATGTGACTTGGCGATGGTATGTTATGACAAAAAATGACAATGAAAAGGAAGCTTTTATCCCTAAAAAAATGCAATATTGTTTGATTCGTCCAGCATGGAATTATTCAGATGGAACGCCTGTAACAAAAGCAATTATTCCTGCTGCATATTATAAAAAAATGGGTCTTACATTGTCTATGGGACATCATACTGTGTTCGGAAATGATAAGGTAAAGATTACGCACTTGGATAATCTTCAGTTTGCACATTATCGAGCAATTAGTGAGAAACAACTAATTTATAAAACTTGCTGCTATACTATGCGCGATATAGCAACAATGGAAAATAATTTTGAAACAGCGCAACGAACAAACCAGATGGCGCTTATAGAGCAAGGGACGAATATGTGGGAAGCGGCAGAAGAGTCGTCTTATGGTGGATATTCACATGAAATTAAAAGAATACCATTAGAATTGGGATTTTGCACAAAATGTAATCTTGAGTTGAAGTATGAAGAATTGTCTAGTGAAAGTGTTGAGAAGAGAATCTTGTATACTGGACGTGAGATGGCTATAAGAGCTTATAACTCTGAAAGAAGTAAAAAAGAAAAGAGATTTTTGAAACCAATTATTCTTTGGCTTGATGGTATAAGGGGGGATGAATGTATATTTCCAAATCCATCAAATAAATTAACGGTTCTGACGGAGATGTATAATGTTCGAGGGCTAGTAACAATGACTGAAGAAGTTAAGTTTTTAAAGGCGAATTATAGATTGATTGTTATGCCAGATTTTGTGAAATTTTTACCACATGAATACATAGTGATATCTGACAGTTTGAATTTTGAAAGCACAAGAAGTGAACTTATCAATGCAGGTCTTAATAGAGAAGAAATCATATCTTTACAGGATTATAGAAAAAAGCTTGGAATTATAAGAAATACATATTGTATGGTTCGCTTTGTGCCGAGTATGATTGGTCGAGTGTGTCAATATTTTAAGCGAAATGGATTTACTACTACTGTGAATAAAATCAAACAACGCTTAAAAAAGTAATTGAGGTAAATAATGGATGTATCGGTGATTGTTCCTTTTTATAAGGGAAATAAATATATTAATAACATTTTAAGAATGGTAAAAGAAAATGTTGCAAACGCAAATGAGATTACAGTTGAAGTAGTCGTTGTAAATGATTCACCTGAAATAGAAATTCAGTATGAAAAAGATTTGGTCGATGGATATTTTTTGAACATTGTACGGCATAAGAAAAATATGGGAATTCAGCAGGCGAGGATTACGGGTATTAATGTTGCACAAGGAAAATATGTTCTGATGTTAGATCAGGATGATGAAATTATTCCAAATACAATAAAAACTCAATTTGACTTGATTGGTGACAACGCAGCGATATTATCAAATGGCTATAGCGAAAACAGTGATGGAATTAGAATAGAATTGTATAAAAATAAAAAACAAATGTCTGTTGTAAATAATTTTTCATATTATTTTTATTTTGGAAATATGATTGCATCGCCTGGATTATGTCTTATTCAGAGGGAGAAAATTCCGTCGTTATGGATAAATCATGTTATGAAGATAAATGGAGCTGATGATTGGTTACTATGGGTGCTTTTTCTTAATGAAGGAAATAAGTTTGTACTAAATAATGAATTTTGTTACATACATAAAAATGATGGTCAAAACACATCTAATGATGAAGAAAAAATGCTTGATTCGTCACAAGAGGCATGGAATATTTTGAAGTTGGAAGGAATAGTAGATAAGAAACTCCTTTCTGTATATAAGAGAAGGCTTAAAATGCGAAGACAATATTTTAAAGGTGGAAAAGTGAGAAAAGTCATTCAATATTTAAAAAATTTAGATATATTTTGGTATGTGTTTAGATATAACAAAATGATGTAATTATTATTAGATTAGTTTATGGGGTTAAAATGGAGAGTTTATATGGATATTAAATTTAGTTGGAAGGGAGAAAATAATAAGTGAAAATCAAACTGAATCGAAATACTTATATCTTTTTTGCATTCTTCATTACAACAATTGGAAATTCAAGTTTTTTAACACAAAAGGGATTAGATGAAATAGTTACATATTCTGGGATTGCATTGATTTTATCAGGCATTATTTATAGTAGATTTAGAAATATGAAGAGAAATAGATTAAGACATAAGACTACTTTTAAATTATTTTTAATAGTAGAAATATTTTTTTCTATTGGGATAATGATGCAAAATATTAGTAATGCATTAAAAGCTAAACTTTTGTTGACAATGTTTTTTGTGGCAGCATTTGCATTATTATCTGATGATTTTATTACTTCTTTGAATATGGCTAGACATGCGGCATATGGAGTTTTGATGGGAACTATTATTACGACAAGTTTAGCTTTGATTGGTGGGGAGTCTTTAACTTCAATCGCTGTTGAGGGGGCAATATCTTCTGGATTTAATGGTGGATTGCAGCATAAAAATTATTTTGCGTGTGCGATGTTAATAGTTTTTAGTGTTATATGTTTATACAATAGATATGAAAGAAGAATGAAGATTAATAAATGGGTTATGGGGATTTCAGCTGTCTTATTGATAGCTTCTAATTCAAGGGGTGCTTTGATTATGACATTTGTATTCTTAGTTGTATCCCATTATGATGCTTTGTTGAAGTTAAAAGCGAGTCAGCGTGGTATATTTGTGTTTGTAGTTAGTATAGTAGGTGTTATAGGAGCCGCGCTTGTATATTCTTTTATTATTTCAGATAGCGGTTCATATATGATTCGTATGAAAGGATTTATAACATATATTGAATTATATAAAGCGGATTTTTTTCATATGTGGTATGGAAATGCTGAAATGGCATGGAAAGATGGAAACTATGTCAACAATGTTAGAGCAGTTATTGGATGGGATGGAACTGTTGAGTTATCATTTTTGAGCATACTTGTTAAGAATGGAATATTGGGATATTTTGGGTATGCAATTATTTTTTTATTTTATATAAAAAACGGATTGACAGTTAAAAATTGGAAAAAGAAATCAATAATTTTGGCTTTAAGTTTATCATTATTATCATCGGCATTTGTTGAAAATTATATTACTAATACACATGTTGTATATGGGATATTCAATTATTGCGTAATTAATGGCTTGATAGGCCAGAATAATCAATTCTATAAAAGGAAAAAAGAGAATGTCAGAATTAACCAATATTAAGACCGGAATGCTGAAAGTTTTAATTGCCAATGTTGTAAATCTCATAATAGGTCTATTGAGTAGTTTTATTTTGCCCAAATTTCTTTCGATAAATTCTTATGCTGAAATAAAAACATTTCAATTATATGTTTCGTATATAGGACTATTGCATTTTGGATATGTTGATGCGTTGTATCTTTTGTATGGTGGACAAGAAATAAATAAAATTGATAAAGATTCTTTGAAAGAAAATTTATCAACATTTCAAGTGTTTCAGGTCATAGTAACAATTATAAGTATAGGAATAGGGGTTGTATTAAAGAATAATTTGATGCTTGCTTTTTCGATATCAATAATACCTTCTAATATGCTCTCTTTTTATCAATGTATATATCAGGCATCAGGAGAATTTGCATTATATGGTAAAATAATCAATAGTACCACTGTGTCATATTTTATATTAAATATGATTTTGATTTTTTTTCTGCATCAAGACAATCCATATCTATATATAGGAGTAATCATTGTTGTTAATTATTGTGTGTGTATGATACTTATGAGAAATGCTTGGAAAAAGCAGAAAATTAGGTTTGAAATTAAAAGTGTAAATTTAAAACTTATATTATATAATGTGAAAAATGGTATTTCACTTACATTGGGTAATTTATCATCAATCTTTCTTACAGGTATGGATAGATGGTTTGTAAAGACATTAATGAACAATATAGCATTTGCTCAGTATTCATTTGCAGTTAGCATTGAAAACTTTTTGGAAGTGTTAACATCGTCTGTTACTATAACTATGTATAATTTTTTTTGTAGAGTAATCGATTTGCAAAAAATTCGAGAAGCGCGAAATATGGTTATGTTTTTGGCTACATGTATTGTTGCATGTGCTTTTCCGGCGAGATGGGTTTTGGAAAATTTTTTAACAAAATATATAGAATCAATACATGTGATGTTTTTATTGTTTGGAGCACAGATTTTTAATATAGTAATAAAAGGTATATATATTAATCTTTATAAAGCTCAAAAAAAACAAAATATATACTTTATCAAGTTGATAGGAGTTATTATAATTGGTTTTACGTTTAATATAGTATGTTATAAGATTTGGCCAATTAAGGAATGCTTTGCTATAGGCACATTGTTATCAGCTATTTGCTGGTATTTTATGAGCGTATATGATTTTAAATATATAAAATACAATATAAAGGAATTAAGTTATCCGTTTGTCCAGGTTTGTATATATTTGATATGTGGATTGTGTTTTAAGGCAATTTTGGGATTTGCGATATATATTTTTATGACTTTAATGATTACATATTTCTTATTACCAGACACAATCAATAAGGCGTTAAATTTTATTTGTGTGAAAATAAAAAAATAATTGCAAAAATATGATAAATTATTAATGGAAGAACAAGAAAAAATTAAATCATACAAATAATGCTTTGAAAGATAATGCCATTAGGCAAGATGTTCGAAAAGTGTTACGGATAAAAGGTGTCAGTCACCCAAATGATTGTCAGTAGAAAATAAGTAACAAACAAAGGAGATCCCCCATGCAAACAACATTACTTATCATGGCAGCCGGTATCGGATCGCGATTCGGTGGTGGAATTAAACAGTTAGAACCAGTAGATGCAGCAGGACACATCATCATGGATTATTCAATTCATGATGCGATCGAGGCTGGTTTCAACAAGGTTGTATTTATTATCCGCAAGGATATTGAGAATGAATTTAAAGAAGTTATTGGTGATCGAATTGCCGGTATTTGCAGTGAGCATAATGTGACTGTAGATTATGCTTTTCAGAATATTAATGACATTCCGAGTACTTTACCGGAAGGAAGAACGAAACCGTGGGGAACGGGACAGGCTGTTCTGGCAGCGAAGGATGTGCTGACAACTCCGTTTATCGTGATCAATGCGGATGATTATTATGGAAAAGAAGGATTCCGTGCGGTTCATGAGTATCTGGTAAATGGAGGACAGTCCTGTATGGCTGGATTTGTTTTGAAAAATACTTTATCAGATAATGGCGGAGTTACCCGTGGTATCTGTAAAATGGATGCAGAGAATAATCTGACGGAAGTTGTAGAAACAAAGAATATCGTTAAGACTGCAGAGGGTGCAGAAGCTGATGAAGTGAAGCTGGATGTTGATTCTTTGGTTTCCATGAATATGTGGGGACTTACTCCTGATTTCCTGAAAACATTGGAAGAGGGATTTAAAGAATTCTTTGAGAAAGAAGTTCCGGTGAATCCGCTGAAAGCAGAATATCTGATTCCGACATTTATCGGAGAACTGTTATCAGAAGGAAAGATGTCTGTGAAGGTGCTGCGTACCAATGATACCTGGTATGGAATGACTTACAAAGAGGATGTTGCAGCAGTAAAAGAAAGCTTCAGTAAGATGCTGGAGGATGGTACATATAAGGGAGATTTATTCTCTGATCTGTAATGCATGTAGCCACGGGAAACCGTGGCTATTGTGATATCTGGCAAAAACTCAATTGACATTCTTAGCCCATTTTGTTATATTAAAATTACATATCTGGGAAAGTTCTTTAACCGTTCGGTTATCTAATCCCCATATGAAAAAATAAGAAAATATGGCGGAGAGGATAGGGCGGGACATGTAAGATATCGGCATTCTTCTTTGTCATCATAAGAAGGGAGAATGTGGATGCAGAGAAGAAAACTGGAAGAATTGAGTCTGATGGATGATTTCCTGTTTAATGCAATGTTGACTCATCTGGAAACAGGAGAGAAATTTACCAATAAGATTCTGAAGCTGTTATTTAATCGTGAGTTCAAAAATCTGAGGGTAAGTGTACAGAAATTTTATGCAGGGATGAATACAGATCTGCGAGGGGCAAGGTTGGATGTCTGTATTGAAGGAGATTGTGTAAGTATCGAGGGAGATGAGATTCCTTCGGTATATGATGTGGAACCGGATCAGAACAATACGGCAAAAGATATTGGTTTCTGAATTACATGGAGAACACGGATCAGAATAATGCAGTGAATGAAGATTTGAAAGACATCCAGAAAATGGTGGATGTAGTCAAGCAAGACGGGGAGGTGTCATTGCAGTATATGAAGAGTTTTGAACATGACCAGTTGATGTATGAAGAAGGACGTCTGGCAGAAATAAAAAACACAGAACGGGAAAAGAAGCGTGCAGATATGGCGCAGAGTCGGATTAAGGAATTAGAGGCAGAGCTGAAAAAATATAGGAAAAAAACTACGGCGTAGGATAAATTGTAACAATGAAGATAGCCACGGGAAACCGTGGCTATTATGATATCTGGGAAAACTCGCTTTACGTAAAAATGGTTTCATGATATCATTATTTTTATAAATGATGTTTTCGTGGAACCTTTTTTGTTTTGTGGAGGTGCAGGAATGATGGGAAAGAAAAAATTACCAATTGGAATAGAGAGTTTTGAAGAAATCCGAAAAGAAGGCTTCTATTATGTTGATAAAACGGGAGTGATTGGACAGCTTCTTGAAAAATGGGGGAAGGTAAATCTTTTCACCCGCCCGAGACGTTTTGGTAAATCTTTAAATATGAGCATGCTGAAGGCTTTTTTTGAAATTGGTGGAGATTCTGCATTGTTCGAAGGATTGAAGATTTCGGAGAAGAAAGAACTTTGTGAGAAATATATGGGGCAGTTTCCGGTAATCTCTATCAGTCTAAAGAGTGTAGAAGGATTGTCTTTTGAAGCGGCGAAAAAAGCTTTAAAGGATATTTTAGGTGTGGAGGCTGGGAGATTTTATTTCCTGACAAAAAGCAGTAAGCTTACAGCTGAAGAAATAGAATCTTATAAAGCACTGCTCAGGGTAGGTGAGACAGGCGATTTTCTGATGTCCGATACAGCAATGGAGAAAGCTCTTTTGAGGTTATCGTCACTGCTTTGTAAACATTACGGAAAACAGGTGATCCTTCTGATTGACGAATACGATGTGCCGCTGGATAAGGCATTTCAGTATGGGTATTATGATGAGATGGTATCATTGATCAGAAATATGTTTGGGAATGCATTAAAGACGAATCCGAATCTGTATTTTGCTGTGTTGACAGGATGTCTGAGAATTTCGAAGGAAAGTATCTTTACTGGTCTTAATAATTTGAAAGTACTGACGCTTACAGACGTGAGATTTGATGAATATTTTGGATTTACAGACTCAGAAGTAAAAGATATGCTGGAATATTATGGATTATCTGAACATTATGGAGAAGTTAAAGAGTGGTATGACGGATATCGTTTTGGAAATGTGGAAGTGTATTGTCCGTGGGATGTGATCAATTACTGCGATCTTTTAAAAGCAGATCCGAATGCATTTCCACAGGGTTACTGGTCTAACACAAGTGGAGATGCAATGGTGCGCAGATTTATTGATAAGGCGGATACTCAGACTCGTGATGAGATTGAGCGGCTGATCGCCGGCGATGAGATTGTAAAAGAAATTCATCAGGAATTGACATATAATGAACTGGACAGCAGCATCGAAAACTTGTGGAGTGTACTCTTTACGACTGGATATCTGACACAACGTGGCCAGGAAGAAAAGAAGTATCGTTTGGCAATCCCAAATAATGAGATCAGAGAATTATTTATTTCACAGATCCGGGAATGGTTTCGTGATGTATCCAGAAAAGACGGGGAGACACTGAACCAGTTCTGTGAGGCATTTCCAGAACAGAATCCGGAGAAAATAGAAGAGATCTTCAGTGATTATCTCTGGAATACAATCAGTATTCGGGACACGGCATCTTCAAAGAAGGAAAACTTTTATCATGGAATCCTTCTGGGACTTTTGGGATATAAATCTAACTGGCTCGTTAAATCTAATGCGGAATCAGGTTTGGGTTACAGTGACATTCTTGTAGAGGTGCCAAAGAACCGCACTGGTATCGTGATTGAATTGAAATACGCAGAAGATGGTAATATGGATGCTGCCTGTGAGAAAGCTCTGCAGCAGATCGAAGACAGAGATTATGCGGCAAAGCTGAAAGATGACGGGATGCGGAATATCATTAAGTATGGAATCGCGTGCTATAAGAAGAATTGTAAAGTGGTGTTGGGCTGATATTTTTATGTAACATTTAGAAAATGGTGGACATAGTCAAGCTAGACGGGGAGGTGTCATTACAATATATGGAGTGTGAAAAAATGAATTTATCAAAAATACATCATATTGCAATCATCGTATCTGACTACGAAGTCGCAAAGGATTTCTACGTGAATAAGCTGGGATTCTCTGTCATTAGAGAAAACTACCGCCCGGAGCGTAAAGATTGGAAGTTGGATCTTCGTGTCAATGAACACACGGAACTGGAGATTTTTGCAGAGGAAAATCCTCCGAAGCGTGTGAACCGCCCGGAAGCCTGTGGGCTGCGTCATCTTGCATTCTGTGTGGACAGTGTGGAGCAGACGGTAAAAGAACTGGCCGAGACCGGTATTGACTGTGAGCCGATTCGGGTTGACGATTATACCGGCAAGAAGATGACTTTCTTCCATGACCCGGACGGATTGCCGTTGGAGTTGCATGAGTAAAGAGGTGGGCAAAATGATATTCCGTAAGGCCGAAAAAGAAGATTTTTACAAAATAATATCTCTGTACTGGAACTTGATTGATCATGAGCAGGATGAGTCGTCATTCCCTCATTGGAAGAAAGGTATCCACCCATCTGATCTGTAATCGATATAAAAAGTTAGAGTTTAAAACTCGCTTTACGTCAAAATGGTTTCATGATATCATTATTTCTATAAATAATGAGTTCGTGGAACCTTTTTTATTGGGCTTGTGGAGGTACAGGAATGACGGGAAAGAAAAAATTACCAATTGGAATAGAGAGTTTTGAAGAAATCCGAAAAGAAGGCTTCTATTATGTTGATAAAACGGGAGTGATTGGACAGCTTCTTGAAAAATGGGGGAAGGTAAATCTTTTCACCCGTCCGAGACGTTTTGGTAAATCCCTGAATATGAGCATGCTGAAGGCTTTTTTTGAAATTGGCGGAGATCCTGGATTATTTGAAGGATTGAAGATTTCGGAGAAGAAAGAACTTTGTGAGAAATATATGGGACAGTTTCCAGTGATTTCAATTAGTCTGAAAAATGTGGAAGGCTTGTCTTTTGAAGCGGCAAAAAAAGCTTTGAAGGATACGCTGGGAGTGGAAGCAAGACGATTCTATTTTCTGGAACAGAGTATAAAACTTACGGATGAAGAAAAAGAATCTTACAAAGCATTGATTGGGGTGGATGCCACAGGCGATTTCCAAATGTCTGATACGGCAATGGAAAAAGATCTTTTAAGGTTATCAGCCTTGCTTCGCAAACATTACGGGAAACAGGTCATTCTTCTGATTGATGAATACGATGTGCCTCTGGATAAGGCATTTCAGTATGGATATTATGATGAGATGGTGTCTTTGCTCAGAAACATGTTTGGCAATGCATTAAAGACGAATCCGAATCTGTATTTTGCTGTGCTGACAGGATGTCTGAGAATTTCGAAGGAAAGCATCTTTACCGGTCTTAATAATCTGAAAGTGCTGACGCTTACGGATGTGAGATTTGATGAATATTTTGGATTTACAGATACAGAAGTAGAGGATATGCTGGAATATTATGGATTATCTGAGCATTATGGAGAAGTTAAAGAATGGTATGACGGATATCGCTTTGGAAATGTGGAAGTGTATTGTCCGTGGGATGTGATCAATTACTGCGATCTTTTAAAAGCAGATCCGAATGCATTTCCACAGGGTTACTGGTCTAACACAAGTGGAGATGCAATGGTGCGCAGATTTATTGATAAGGCGGATACTCAGACTCGTGATGAGATTGAGCGGCTGATCGCCGGCGATGAGATTGTAAAAGAAATTCATCAGGAATTGACATATAATGAACTGGACAGCAGCATCGAAAACCTGTGGAGTGTACTCTTTACGACCGGATATCTGACACAACGTGGCCAGGAAGGAAAGAAGTATCGTTTGGCAATCCCAAATAATGAGATCAGAGAATTACTTATTTCACAGATCCGGGAATGGTTCCGTGATGTATCCAGAAAAGACGGGGAGACACTGAACCAGTTCTGTGAGGCATTTCCGGATCAGAATCCAAAGAAAATAGAAGAGATATTCAGCGATTATCTCTGGAAGAATTGTAAAGTGATGTTGGGTTGATGGAGAAACAAATGATTACAAAGGTAAATTTTGGTAAGAGAATAAGTGATTTACGAATCGGGAGGGGGCAAAACTCAGCTCGTGAAATGAGCCTTGCGCTGGGACAGAACCCGAGTTATATTAATCGGATCGAAAATGGCAAAGCACTGCCATCGATGCAGGGATTTTTCAGCATCTGTGAGTATCTGCAGATCACGCCGGGTGATTTTTTTAATGAGGATACAGAAGCTCCGCGGGAAGTGCGGGAGCTGCTGGAGAAGATTGAGAAGCTTACACCGGAGCAGAGGACTCTGATCAGACAGGTAGTTGAGCAGTTTTTGGGAGAATAATTCCATAAAAGATAAGCAGGAGACCTTTACGGCCGCCTGCTTATCTTTTATATTGTGAGTAAATTTCTGAAATCAAACACATCTTCTTCATCCATCAGGCGTTCCATTTCATTGAGATTCGGATCGGAGTGTTCAAGTTCTCTTGAGAATCGATAGCAGATGGAAATCATATCTTCAAAGGTAAAATGACGGTCATTTTTTAACCAGGTTCCTGCGGCGAGTTCGTGGATCATGAAGGTGCAGATGACAGCCATTTTGACTTTGGCAAAGATCTGATCGTCATAAACGGATCCACAGAAGTAGGTGTAGATCCAGTAGAGGAGAAGCTGTTCTTCGTGAACCGTCCAGTCTGGATAATCGTGCGCGAAGGAGGCATAAATTTCTGTGAGTTCCGTATCATTTTGGCAGGAGCCATAGAGTGGAACGAGCGTTTTCCGAAGATATGTATGCCAGCCTGGGCGAAGAACCTCCATCTGTGGGATAACCGTGCGCCAGATCTGTTTGCTTAGAGCAAGCAGTGAGGCTGTAGCAGAGGTAGAATCTTTGCTGGGCTGTTCAGAAGATACCTGGCATTCGTCATTCCATTTCTGGATCTTGTTCAGAAATCTCTCGCCATATCCGGATTTTTGATGCCGACCGCGGATATCTTCCCACTGGAACAGCTCATTTTTGTCCAGACTGAGCTGAAAATCATGCGCACATGCCAGAAGTTTCTGACGGCGTAATCTGACCGGTATGGAACGATCCTGAATTACAGAGAAAAGATAGTCTCTGGTGTCCATCAAAGCGGTAAAAAGAAAATAATCGAAGTCATCGAAAGTTTCTTCCGGTGCTGCGACTTCTCTGGTGAAGAATGTGATTTTTTCTTTGTGGGATAAAAAAATTCTCGCGGCTTCCGGGCAGGAGAGGGACAGGGAGTATTCACGCAGTCCTTCAAATTCTTCAATGTGACGTGGGTATTTTCGGCAGGTGTCGCATAACATATCTTTACCGGCTTCGCTGTAGATATCGCAGAGATTGTCTTCATTCAGAAATGCACAGCGTTTGTCATACTGACAGAAAGAATGTTCTTTCCAGTCGATGTCATTGTGAAGTCTGTTTCGAAAAGGACCTTTGAATCTACGGTATTTCTGGAGACTTTTTTCATCGATCATGATCTGCCATCCGGCACAGCAGGTATCGGGACAGGCACCTGCGATACAGGAAAATTCTTTATAAAAAGTAGGTTTTGTTATCTGCATGTCTTGTTCTCCTTAACTTTATGTGCGATAATGTTCAGCAAAAGTATAACATTTTGTAGTGTAAGCTACAATGAAAGGAGCCATTCATGGAGCAATATATAAATAATGCGCCGTTTGCATTGGTAATCGTGTTTTTGATCATAGGTTTTGTGTTCCTGATCAAAGGAGCAGATTTTTTTGTTGAGGGAAGTTCCAGCATTGCAAAGAAACTGAAAGTTCCTTCAATCATCATCGGTCTGACAATCGTTGCAATGGGAACATCCCTTCCGGAAACTGCAGTCAGTGTGACTGCATCATTGGTGCACAATAATGAACTTGCAGTCAGTAATGTAGTCGGATCTAATATTTTTAATCTGATGTTTGTGATCGGTGTTTGTGCGATAATGACACCGATCATGGTGCAGAAGGATACGATCGCGAGGGATATCCCGCTTTCTGTTATCTGTGCGCTGCTCCTTCTGGGACTTGGATATCTTGCATGGGGGGATGCGCATGGTATGACACTGGGCCATTTGGACGGAGCTGTTTTTCTGGGCGCGTTTGCGGGATATATTTTCTATATGATCCGGACTGCGCTGAAAGCAAGGGCCGAAGGGAAAAAAGTTGAGATCGAAGCAGTTGAGGAGCTGGAAGATGGAGAACTGAAACTGTTGTCTTATCCAAAGAGTATTCTCTGCATTGTTGGTGGTGCAGTGGCAATTGCATTTGGTGGGGATATGACAGTTGATGCGGCAAGCAGGATCGCAATAGATCTGGGAATGAGCCAGACACTTGTGGGATTGACGATCGTTTCAATTGGAACGTCACTTCCTGAACTGGTTACTTCTGTGGTTGCGGCACGCAAAAATGAAGTTGATATGGCAGTGGGAAATGCAGTCGGATCGAATATATTTAATATTCTGATGGTCCTTGGTATTGCATCTGCTATCAGTCCGGTGTCGCTGATCAGTGAAAATGTGATCGATATTCTGGTCCTTGTCGGCTTTTCTGTCGTAGTCTGGTTTTTTGCCAGAAGTGACAGGAAGATCACAAGAAACGAGGGTATTGCCATGGTGGCAATGTATCTGATCTACACGGCATATATTATTATGAGATGACTGCCATTCGATATGGTAATTGCAGGCATTTGCAGATAAACTTGAACTCCTGCAGTTTTTGTGTTATGATAGACCAAAATTTGGCTTTTATAAAATTGTGCTTATTTTTTACATTATAGTTTGCTTTATATAAAGTTAAGAAGAGAAGAGGAGAAATATTTATGTGTGGAATAGTTGGTTTTACAGGATGTCATCAGGCAGCACCGATTCTTCTGGATGGTCTTTCCAAACTGGAATATCGTGGATATGATTCTGCGGGTATTGCGGTTCGTGATGGCGAAGGTGAGATAGAAGTCATTAAAGCAAAGGGACGTCTGAAGGTTTTATCCGAGAAGACAAATGACGGAGAATCTGTTCCGGGTACATGTGGTATCGGACATACCAGATGGGCAACTCACGGCGAACCGTCTGAGAACAATGCACACCCACATGTAAGTGATGATGGAAATGTTGTTGCAGTTCATAACGGAATCATTGAGAACTATCAGGAGCTGAAGGATAAACTTCTTCGCAAAGGTTATGCATTTTACTCAGAAACAGATACAGAAGTTGCCGTTAAACTGGTAGATTACTATTATAAAAAATATGAGGGAACTCCGGTTGATGCAATCAATCATGCAATGGTCCGTATCCGTGGTTCTTACGCACTTGCAATTATGTTTAAAGACTATCCGGAAGAAATCTATGTAGCTCGTAAAGACAGCCCGATGATTCTGGGTGTTTCTGATGGAGAGTCTTACGTTGCATCTGATGTTCCGGCTATTCTGAAATATACAAGAAATGTATATTATATCGGCAACCTGGAGATGGCTCGCGTTCGTAAGGGCGAGATTACTTTCTATAACCTCGACGGCGAAGAAATCCAGAAACAGATGAAAACGATCGAGTGGGATGCAGAAGCAGCAGAAAAAGCCGGTTTTGAGCATTTCATGATGAAAGAGATCCACGAGCAGCCGAAAGCAGTTCAGGACACTTTGAGTTCTGTTGTGAAAGACGGACAGATCGATCTTTCTGAAATCGGACTTACAGATGAAAATATTCAGGATATTGACCAGATTTATATTATTGCATGTGGTTCTGCATATCATGTGGGAATGGCTGCACAGTATGTATTTGAAGATATGGTTCGTGTTCCGGTTCGTGTTGAGCTGGCATCCGAATTCCGTTACAGAAATCCGATTCTGAACCCGAAAGCGCTGGCAATCATTATCAGCCAGTCCGGTGAGACTGCAGACAGTCTTGCAGCACTGCGTCTCTGCAAAGAAAACAACATCCGTACACTTGGCATTGTGAATGTGGTTGGTTCCTCTATTGCACGTGAAGCAGACAATGTCTTCTATACACTTGCAGGTCCGGAGATTTCCGTAGCAACCACAAAGGCATACAGTACACAGCTGATTGCGTCCTATGCGCTGGCTATCCAGTTTGCAAAAGTAAAAGGTACGATTTCCGAGGAACAGTACGCGGCATATATTAAAGAACTTGAAACTCTGCCGGATAAGATCCAGAGAATCATCGATGACAAAGAACGCATCCAGTGGTTCGCATCTAAACAGGCGAATGCAAAAGATGTATTCTTCATCGGTCGTGGCATTGATTATGCAATCTGTTTGGAAGGCAGCCTGAAGATGAAAGAGATCAGCTACATTCATTCTGAGGCATACGCAGCAGGTGAACTGAAACATGGTACGATTTCCCTGATTGAAGACGGTACACTGGTGATCGGTGTCCTTACACAGCCGGCTCTTTATGAAAAAACAGTCAGCAATATGGTTGAGTGCAGGAGCCGTGGCGCATACCTGATGGGTCTGACAACATTTGGAAATTATAACATCGAGGATACTGCGGACTTCACCGTATATATGCCGAAGACAGATCCGCATTTTGCAACATCCCTTGCAGTCATTCCACTGCAGTTGCTGGGATACTATGTAAGTGTTGCCAAGGGTCTTGATGTAGATAAGCCGAGAAACCTTGCAAAGAGCGTAACGGTTGAATAAAGATTTAACATTTAAGGGGCTGTCGCACTAAGTAATTAGTGCGCAGCCTCTTTTTGGTGCAAAAAAAA
>NZ_JAJCKS010000030.1:0-41089 GCF_020558815.1 Blautia sp. 210820-DFI.6.14 | reverse complement strand
CCTCACTTCGTGAACTGGAACAGCAGATAAGACGGGATATTGAGGACGGTATCGACAGCACAGGCAAGAAAATGACGCTTTGCCAACTCTACGCTAAACAGAACACACAGAGGGCAAACGTGAAGAAAAGCACACAGAAACAACGGGAACAGCTCATGCGGTTATTGAAAGAGGACAAGTTAGGTGCTAGGAGCATTGATACGATAAAACCCTCTGACGCTAAGGAATGGGCATTACGCATGAAAGACAAAGGCTTTTCCTATAACACCATTAACAACCATAAACGCTCGTTAAAAGCGTCATTCTATATCGCCATACAAGACGATTGTGTAAGGAAAAACCCTTTTGATTTCAAGTTAAGTGAAGTCCTAGAAAATGATACCAAAGAGAAAGTCGCATTGACAGAGGAACAGGAACAAGCCCTACTCTCATTCATCAAGACGGACAATGTGTATCACAAGTATTATGATGATGTGCTGATACTGTTAAAGACAGGACTTCGTATCTCGGAACTGTGCGGACTGACAATCATGGACGTTGATTTTATCCATGAGGTTGTGGTTATCGACCACCAGTTACTAAAGAGCAAGGAACAGGGTTATTATATTGAAACGCCTAAGACAAAGAGCGGAATAAGGCAAGTGCCATTAAGCAGAGAAACAATACAGGCATTTCAACGGGTTATGAAGAAACACCCAAAGGCAGAACCATTTGTGATAGACGGACGGAGCAATTTCCTATTTGTCAATCATAAAGGCAAGCCCAAAGTTGCGATTGATTACAACGCCTTATTTGTCCGTATGATAAAGAAATACAACAAGCACCACAAGGACAATCCCTTGCCACATATCACACCGCATACGCTACGCCATACATTCTGCACAAGGCTGGCAAGCAAGAACATGAACCCGAAAGATTTACAGTATATCATGGGGCATTCAAATATCAGTATCACAATGAACTGGTACGCTCATGCGTCCATAGATACCGCAAAATCAGAGGTTCAGCGTCTAATTGCATAGAAGTATTTACCACGATTTTAACCACGTTTGATAGCGAAAATATAAGAAGATAGACCTAGATATGTGAGGTTTACCACAAAAGCAAAATGCCCGTAGAGCCGATAAAATAAGGCTTTGCGGACATTTAAGAAGATATAAAAAGATAGTCAAAAAGACATATATAATTTTTGTACAAATTTTATATTTTATATCTAATTTTTGATTATCCGCATAGATACTATACTTTCACGTATTTTGAAGTATAGAAAAACTATAGAAAATCATTCATTATACCACGATTTGCATTGTAGAACAAATGTTTTTTTATTTTGCAATTCATCTCCCACCTGTAGAGGAAGGAGAATTCTTGCTATATATTCTGTTAAAGTCAGCTTTATGAATTATACTATTTTTCGCAATCTATTTCTTACTTTTCACTGTATTTTCACAATCACATATGAATTTTTATGCATCTGAATATATTTACAAGCTATTCTCTTATTTTCTCTGTTTTTATTCCTGTAAAAAATCATTTATATCACCATCAAAAGAATCTATCTCATCTGCGGCAATATTATCTGTTTTTTCAAATGCGCGATCAATTTGTTCCGAACTCATTTCTTTTTCCTGCTCCTGTTCAATGTATCCCGTCAGCTGTTCTTCTGACAGTCCCTGCTGAAAAAGATAACCGCATTCCGGACATATCCTGACTTTTTTTGATATCTCAGAATCACACGCAGGGCATTTTTTTCTGCCCTTTTCCTGAATTGCCAGATATACAATATCCAACATAAGGAAAACACTTCCTGCAAACCCTATCCAAATATCTGTTTTAAATCCTGCAGCCCGACATGCATAACCAATCAGCTGCACTCCACATATACCGCTTAAAATTTGCACTTGTTTACTACGCACCCACATACCTCCTATTCCAGATCTTCAAACATCTTGTAATTATTTTTTATCAGAAGAACTTCTGCTTCGTCTGCTTTACAATCACCTTCCAGATTTACAAAATGATCTTCCTGCAAACTCTTTTCCAACAGCTGCTGCTCTGAATGATCTTTCTGTATATATGTCCCGTTATCATTTCCAGCATCACTTGCTTTTGCTACAACTGCTGTTTTTTTATCATTTTCTGGCTTTGCTTCTGGTAACAGCTGTTCAGCATCTATTTCCGGAAACACATACGAAAGCAAACTTTTGCCGGACATTTTCCAATATGCCAAAAATGCCCGTACAATGTATTTTGCTTTATTATGCCCACAGGAATTTAAATACTTTACAACCAGCCTGTGCATTTCATCTGTTTCATCAAACCGAAGATTAAAACGATATTCGTCTTTCTTTCCCATTTTTAATCCTCCCGTTCTTTAGCTTCTATCTGAAACTGCAATTTGTATCCTTTAGCATTTGCCTTAGGATCATTAATAATAAAATACTCCCCTTTGAAGCGTTCCCAGACTACCTTGATAATTTCAGACACCAGAATGGCTCCTCCACCCATGAATACAGTCTGTGTTGTTCGAAAGTCAATGCCAAGCTCACGGAACGTTCCGAGCAATTCCGTTACATATCCAATCGTTACCTCCCGGACTCGTTCTTTAAGTTCCTGCATATATCCTGTGTTTTTTCCAAGAATGATGTTATCAATATCTTCTTCATCAAGTGCAATGCTGTATTTTTGGCGTATAGCAGCCCGAATTCTGCCATACAGACATATCACGCCACTTTCCAGAGAATCAACGTGTTCCTTCTCCAATCTTCCGTATCGGAGGATCATATAATCCACCGTAAACCCACCAATATCAATAACAAGAACTTTCGGAAGTTCGGTCAAATGACGTCTTGCTGCCAGCACACAATATGCAGCATAGGCCTGCACATACACTTTCACCTCATGAATCAAAATCTGATAAGAGGTACCGCCATACTTAAAGCCAACCACTTTGCCATCTCTTTGGAAATACTGCTGAAACTTTTTTCGGTACTTTCCGTAATGTGCCGGTGGTAATCCTACCAGAAGTTCTATCTCGATCAGCTCATTAGGTGCTAAAACCGCCTCTTTTTTCATCGTATCCAATTCTTTTGCAATGGCAATCAATGTAAGAATGTAATAGCGATCATCTTCTGTCTTGTCTTCCATGTAAGATATCCTTCGGTTTGTTGTCCTGTAATATTTTCCACCAAATTCAATCACTTCATCGTTTTCTCCAGGAATCGTATCCAATACATCTATTCCTGAATTAAATTCATAATGTTCTGTTTTAATCATCTTATTACCGGTGTCAACTGATATAACCATATCTGTTCTCCTTTCAAAATTCCGAATTTTTATGCGTCTTTTTGTACGTCTTTTCAGCTTCAATATAATTTTTTCGGAATTTCTGTGTCAACAGAATCGCAGAAAAATTTTTTGTACCTCATATTTCCTGAAACTCTTCGCTAAACTGCTTCATCATTTTTTCACATTCACCTTCACAGCCCCAAAGTATACTTCCAACTGCCTCGAATGCCTGATCTCTCCACCGGAAATAAGTAGTTCTGTGAACCCGTGTAAGCTGAGGACAATGTGGTTCCAGTTTATCAAGGATTTCCTCTACATTTTCTGCTTTGTAAGCCGACATATAACTGTAATAGAGCACCCAATAATATCTCTCGCCCTGCGGATGATATTTTCTCATCAGATCAACGGACTCATCCATCAGTTTTAGAAATTTATTGGAATGATTAATCGACTCCACCCGTTCCTTTTCACTTGCAAGATCCGTATCTACATCCATGCCCGCCTGATATAAACTGTCCAAAAATTTATCTACATCGGTTCCATACTCTAACTGAAAATGTCTTTTGACCTGATTAATCTTAATCTGCATTTTCCAATTTACCGAACGATAAATTTTAAACAATTTCTCCACGTCATGATATGCCGTATTTTCTTTTCCCTTAAATTCCTCTGTTATAATGCCTGATCTTCCTTTTGGCATTTCTTTCCACCTTTCTTTCCATATTTTTCATTATAGAACCTCTCCAGTTCAGCATCTGCCTCACTCGCCTTGACCAGACAGCAATATAACCCCGTAATAACACATGCCAATACTACCAAAATCACTAAAACTATTTTCCAGATAATAAGCATCCTCCTCATCAATTATTTTCCCCTCTGTATAGAAAGAATAAAAAAAAGTACCATTTTCTGTAAAAAATAAAATTTTTTTGCAACTTTTTTAAGATTTTTTTGGAATCACACAAAAAACTGCTGTTATCTATGATTTTCACCTATAGATAGCAGCAGTTTTAAACAATTTGATTCTTTTCCCAATAGTCTCAATGCCAACAATCATATGAATTTTTCTAAACTTTATGCTCTGGAGCCTGACTAATACTTTTGACAGTTTTCCAAGACGTAAGAAGTAAGTGATATGCTTTAAAGTACAATCCGACGCCGTTATCTTTAAAACACACAATATACAATTCTCCATTACATCTGAGAATTTCTACCTCATGAACAAATCTATTTGATTCCACAAGATAGGCCGTATCTCCCGCTTTCATCTTCTCTCGCTCCTACACTTAGTATTTCATTCATTCTTTCTAAAATCAGAAGACCTTTATGATCCACAAACGTTTTATCAGAGGCATTTTCAGGAATTTCTTCCTTTACAAGCATTGTAAGCAATGCCGTACAGAGCTCATAATCAGCTTCCGGAACACGTTTCAATTCTTCCACCAAATCAATCGGTTCTGTGATCAGATAGTCCGTATAATTGCTTTTCCAATCTCCTGTTACAGCTAATAATTCCTCAAACTGGTCCTCATACAGATTTTTCTGATTCAGCAATAATTGAATTTTCTTTAGTTTTTCAGTTTTTCTCAATTCACTACACCGCCCCATTTTATCGAATGTATGTTCTTTTTTAATCTTATCACATTCTCTTTCAATAAGCCAGCCCTAATTTATTTTTCATATAAGAAACTCATTCAGACTAATCTGTCCATTTATCCAACTTTTCTGCACTGCTTTATGAACCTTGTCATTTGGCATATCATCACCTATCAAAAATGCTGATTTCGGATTATGATTTATACGATTAAGGCGCACACTTTTTTCATCATAATTTGCATAACAATACTTGCACATATGCGGACAACTATTATAAGCACCAATATCATTTCCCAAATAACATGCACACTCTTTTCTAAGGGATTGTTTTTTCGGCATGTCAAGTGACATATGAATGGCATTTTCATAAATCTGCTGTGTCATACAGCCATTACAGTCTGCTCCAAATGCAGCAAGTTCCGTTCCCTCCCCACAAGGCCGCAAAATCATTTTGTGCTCTGTGGCAATACGTGTCATACGTTCCCCAAGATATTTTCTCTGCTCTTTGGATACCATTTTCACTTCTGGAAAATTCCTTTTTACTTTCTGGTATAAATCAAGAAAACTTATCACGCAATTTTTTGTATACCCTTGTAAAGCCGCAGATATGCCCTCAAACTGTTCCAAATGATACTTGACAATATATTTGTCATCGATAAAAATCGGATCGTATCTCCAGCCAATATGCTCTTCTCCTACAATTTCTGATATCTGCAGAAATGCTTCAATGATTTTTCTTTTACTTACAATTGTTTTAAATAATCCTGGTTCGATGTCTGCTTCATATGGAGTGATTGTGATATACCAGTATGTCCTGTAAGATTTCAGCAAATCCATATACTTCAACATAGGGACTGGATTTTTTGAACAGAATACAATCAAATCAACGACTTCAGGATCAAGGCTATATTCTGTAACCTGTAAAGGATCATAGGGATTTCTCACTCGAACATACCCTTCACGGATTCTATTTGTAAACCATTCGGAATAAAATGCAGGTATATCGGTTCTCATACTTGCATGTATAATCATCCTGCGCTCTCCTCTCGCGGAAGATAAATATTACAATATTATTACAAAAAATCTTTTATGAAGCAGACATTATTTCCGTCTGAAGCATAAAAGATTTTTTTAATGGTTGTATTAAATTTAACTTCATATTACTTAAAAAATAGATAATTGCAAATTCGTTTTCCAATGCCATGCAAATTTAAAAAAAAATGTTTAGGTTGTTTTCCGACGATAATTTTGACCACAGTCTTGTTTCTACTCAGGCATATTTCTTACCACTGAGTACCACTTATCGTTAAATGCTCATAAGTTCAAAATTCTTATAAAGCCTGTATTTATGCGGTTTTTCAACAATACCGAAATTTCACTAATGCATCATCGGTGACATTGCCATCGTTTTATAATTCTCCTCTACTGTTCACTCTATTATCAGTCATAGTCAATTAATTATAATAGCATGTTTAAAGTTTTGATGCAAGACGACGTATTCCGAGATTTTGAGAAAATTCCTCCTCTGGTAGAATTTTCTTTACAAAAAAGTCGAAACTCATGCTATACTTATAAAAAATGATCACAACACATAAAAGAGGTAATTTCTATGAAATACAGAGACGAAATTCATATCGCACTCATGGCACTTGTCTTTTCCTGTGCCATGTTTGCAGTCTATGCAGTTGTCCCAAAAAATGCTGCTGTTGCTGCCAGGGCAAAGGCTACCGTTAAAGAGGCGCCAGAGACAGCTGCAGAAGCAGAGGCTCTTCGTTCCAGCCAGGATGAAGATGCCGGATTTAACATCTATACAGAAGACAACAACTATGACGATAGTTCCGATTCTTCCGACAGCTCCGATTCTTCTGACAGCTCGGATTCCTCCGATCAGGCTACTTATGATCCTGGAACTGATTATTCCGGTGACACCGGCAACGGTGACGTTGCAGATGAAGGCTCTTCCGATCAGGGCGGTTATGATTCTTCAGATCAGATCGATTATCCATCTGATGACGGATCTGAAGACACCTCAACTGATAACAGTTATGATGATTCCTCGCAGGATAGTGGGGATTCTTCTACCGATACCAGCGGCAGCGATACTTCTGACACCACAGACAGTGCCCCTTTTGATATTGCCACCGGAGACAGCAATTATTAAAAAGTAAAAAGAAAGGCAATGAGTACATGAACAAAATACTCAAAGCCTTTCTTTTTTATAGAATTTCTGTTTTTTATAATCAAAGTGATTCCATTTACTTACTCTGTGTTCCTGTAAATCTGCAATTTGCAAACAGTTCATTTACTGCACTCTCATATACCACACATCTCTCGCTTTTTTTAATCTTTTTGGCATATTTCTTACTGTCCGCAAACATTGGTGCCAGATAAAACCAGATTTCTTTCATTTTGAAAAGAACATTTCTATCCCCGGACACTTCCTCACGGTATGTATGATACAGAAGATCGTGAAATCTACGGATATCCGACTGATCTGCTGCCTTTCCGCCCCTGATTTCACGGGCAAGTGAAGGATCTGCGAGAATACCTCTTCCCATCATAAAGCATTCTACATTCGGAAATTGAGCATGGATTCTTTTAAAATCATCTGCCGAAAAAATATCTCCATTATAACATACAGAGTTCTTACTGATGGCAAGTGCTTCACCAAATGCCTCCAGATTCGGAGTATTTTTGTAAAAATCCTTCTGTACTCTCGGATGAATGATCAATTCTTCCATGGGAAAACGATTGTAAATTTCCATCAGCCGTGGAAATTCCTCTGCATCCTCCATCCCCAGACGAGTCTTCACCGATATCTTCATGTCTGTTTTGCTAAAAATCCTGTCCAGAAACTGTTCCAGTTCATCCGGTCTGGTCAAAAATCCTGCTCCGCAACCCTTTGTCACTACTGTTTTGGATGGACACCCAAGATTCAGATTCACTTCCTGATATCCATACTCTTTCAGTTGATTCGCTGTACGGAGAAAATCATCTGCATTTCGGCTCAGTATCTGAGGAACTGCATACATCCCGGAATTATTTTCCGGAGAAATGTCTTTCTTTTCTCTCCCACTGAAATTCAGGTTTTGTTTTGCTCTGATAAATGGAATAAAATATTTATCAAATCCATCAAAACACTGATACAGTGCTTTTCGATAAATATAACTGGTGATTCCTTCCAGCGGTGCAAGGTATAATTTCATGGATTATAAGTTACCAAGATCTACTTTATATTCGTCAGAACCTTCCTGATTTACTGTATAATATGCAGCTCTTCTTTCTGCATTGATATAAATACAGATATCACCTGTCAGTCCTTTTTCTGCAACATCTTTCTTAACTGCTTTCTCTACATCTTTCAGAGATACATTCGTTTCGAAAATTTCAAGAGATACTTCTTTTACTCTTGCACCAGCAGCTTTACGTACTGCTTTTGTTGCCGTCTTGGTTGCAGTTTTTACAGTTTTCTCTGCCTTCTGAACTGCTTCCGGAGCTTTGTTAACTACTTCTTTCACAACTTCTGCTGTTTTTTCAGCCGGTGCAGACTCCTCTACCTTTTTTGCTGCTGCTTTTACAGTTTCTTTTACTTTTGCTGCTGTCTCTGTGATTGCTTCTGTTGATTTAGCTGTTGTTTTTACACTCTTTTTTCTCATAATATTTTCCTCCTGTAAACAATTACAACTACTGTTTGTTGTGCCGCTTCTTCGTAACAGTACCACAAAACATTACAACCTGTCAAATTTATCCGTTTTTACGGTTTCTCCGTTACCATATCCACAATCCGTCATGTCGATTATTCTTCCACCAGAGACCCCATATAATAGAATCCATGACATTCATCCAGGCTTACCTTTACATATTTTCCAAGAAGATCTGCTGTTCCCGGGAAATGTACAAGAAGATTATATTCCGTTCTTCCTGTAAATATTCCTTTTTCCCTGCTCTCTTCTTCTACCAGAACTTCCTGCACAGAACCTTCAAATCTGGAAGAACGAATACGTCCCTCCCGCTGTACCAGCGCAAGCAGGCGGTTAAAACGTTCCTTTGCAACATCCTGCGGTATCTGTTCCATTTCGGCAGCAGGTGTTCCGCTTCTTCTGGAATATAAAAATGTAAATGCCGTGTCATAGCCACATTTAGATACAACATCCAGAGTTTCTTCAAAATCCTCTTCTGTCTCTCCCGGGAACCCGACAATGATATCTGTTGTCAGAGAAATATCCGGAATCGCTGTACGGATCTTATCGACCAGATTCAGATATTTTTCTTTATCATAGCGTCTATTCATAGCTTTAAGGATACGGCTGCTTCCTGACTGCAATGGCAAATGCAGATGATGACAGATTTTTTTACTCTTTGCCATTGTTTCGATCAGTTCATCCGAAAGATCTTTCGGGTGTGAAGTCATAAAGCGAATACGCTTCAGACCTTCCACATCTTCCAGCATTTCCAGCAGCTGAGCAAATGTTACCGGATGTTCCAGTGTCTTTCCATAAGAGTTTACATTCTGTCCCAGAAGCATAACCTCAGATACTCCATCTGCAACCAGACGTTTTACTTCTTTTACGATTGCCTCCGGCTCACGGCTTCGCTCACGTCCACGCACATATGGGACAATGCAGTAACTGCAGAAATTGTTGCATCCAAACATAATATTGACGCCTGATTTAAATGTATAATTTCTTTCTGTCGGAAGATCTTCCACGATCTGATCGGTTCCTTCCCAGATATCTACGATCTGCTGCTCAGACTGGAGCATCTCATAAAAAAGTTCCGCATATTTAAAAATATTATGTGTTCCAAATACCAGATTGACAAATGGATAGGATTTCTTAATCTTATCTACTACATGCTGTTCCTGCATCATACATCCAAAAAGAATGATCTTCATATCCGGATTGTGATCCTTCAGACTGTGCAGGTGTCCCAGTCTTCCGTATACCTTCAGGTTCGCGTTTTCACGAACAGTGCAAGTATTATAGATCACAACATCTGCTTCTTCATTGTCCTGTCTGTGATACCCGATCTCATCCATAATACCGGCCACTGCCTCTGACTGTTTTTCATTCATCTGACATCCAAATGTTGTCAGGCAGTATGTCAATGGACGTCCAAGAGTATTGGATTTCTGCGCCGTCAGTGCCTGCGCAAGTTCTATGAATGAACGCTGACGCAGCGTTTCTTCTGCACTCGTATTCTGTCCTTTAGAGGATTCGTTTGTCATTTTGTATAACTCCTTTGTTTTATAAACATATTAATCACTACCAATTTCTTTTTTAAGCACTATTCTTTAATATACAGGAATTTTTTGTCCAACGCAAGCGTTATAATGCCGTCCGGGATACATTCTTGAAAAATCAGAGTGAAAAAAGATATTCCAGCGGTAGTGTATGTAATTCCTCATATTCTGCCGGATCAGGAACCATCTCATTTTCTCCGCTTCTGCGTGGTATCTCAATTCTGAACGCTGGCTGCCTGCATATTTCTGCATAAAACTGTTCCGGAGAACCATACCCTCGTTTTCCTGTTGGTTCTACATCGTCCAGATGATATTTTGCTTTATCTGCATTCAGTCCTGCCTGTTTTTGCAAATGTCTTGCAAGACGATAGCTTTTTTGATTTGCAGCAAATGACTGCGATTGTCTGAAATAAACAATTTGTCTCTCAGAGTAGCCAAAGGACAAAAGTCCTCTTCCTGTATTTTCCTGAAAAACTTTTATAAGTGCTTTTGTTTCATTTTCACTCGCCGGCTGACTGTGAATTTGTTTTCTTCTGTAGTACTGTGTCGGGAAATTTTTTCGCAGATTTACCCCTCTGCTGTTACAGATAAATTCTTTACATGGAATCTCCTGCATTCTCAGCATCTGTCGATAAATCGGATTCCGGATCGCATAGAAATCTTTCTCATAAATTTCATATCCATCCGGATTCAAAAGTGGAATAAAACAGATTTTCCAGTCTTCCAGTAATACCCGAAGATCGTACAGATTCTCCAGTTTCCATCGGCATTCCCATGCTTTGACATATTCTTTCAGCATATGCATAAGATATATCGGCATACATCGATCCCGTCCACTTAAACCTGCAATACAGAAAACAGTCTCCGCA
The DNA here is from genome assembly GCF_020558815.1 of Blautia sp. 210820-DFI.6.14. NCBI lineage: Bacteria > Bacillati > Bacillota > Clostridia > Lachnospirales > Lachnospiraceae > Blautia > Blautia sp. 210820-DFI.6.14. Next base: position 30,094 of record NZ_JAJCKS010000030.1, on the reverse strand, counting down.
CCTTTTCCAATCTGCACCATTGGAATCATCCTGTCATCATGGCTTTTGCCAATTACCCGAAACTGCGCGATTTCTGTATACCGCCCTGCTATTTCCCACATTTCATAATAAATATTCTCATATGTACAGAATGTCTTGTCCGTATTGATCATCATCTTTCCCTCTGCATGTATAAATAAAAATCATTTTACGGGTTCCTGTACTATTATATGAAAAGAGACAGGCCAAAATGACCTGTCTCTCAAAATATGTACTATTTATTTTCCAATAGTCTTATATATTTTTCTCTTTCTTCATTTGGGATCTTTAATACCTCCATTGCCTTATCTGCAGCTAAATGCATTGTTTCCATCAGATTCCGAAGAGAATCCAAAAGTGCCTGTTGTATTCCTTGTTGTATCCCTATCTGTCTTCCCTGCTGAATGCCTTTTTGTAGCCCTACACGAATAGCTTTTTCTTCTATTCCCTGACTCAAATTACACATATCCGTTACCTCCTCATCAAATTCTTCTGTCATTTTAATTAGAAATTCATCCTCCAAAATGTGTTTTTTATCATCTGCTGTTCTTTCAGACGAAAGCAATACTTCTAATAATTTTAAAATTCCTGAAGAAGAATGTTCTGCGTCTCCAATACAGATAATTACAGCAGTCATTAAATCATATGACGACTTTTTCTCCTGTATATCACCTACCAGATTTTCTTCTGTAATGGAATATCGATTAATTGTATTTTTTCGATATCCCGGTGGATTTATACATATAAAAACGCTGTAAACTTTTTTCACTTCTTCATAATGAGAATTTGTAAATTCAGTATTATACTGTGCAGATACCATCCTACAACAATAGTACACGCTTCTCGTCACTAGCGGATAACCCGGATAAAAATCATTCTGTGCTTCTACATCAATAATCAGTGTAATCATTTCACCCGATTTCGGCACAATCGCTCGAAAACGAATATCATAGGTTACTGTTCCTTCATTGATGCTTATATCCTCTGTATTTTCTCCTTTTATCATGGGAATTACTGACATCTCATCACGATGCAAAGCTGTCTTTGAAATTTCCGGATTTCCTTCTATGTAATTACCCGCAATTTCTTCAACACTGTAATTCCTGTACTCTGACAGACAGTTTTTCATAATCCATGCAAGAATTTCCTTATTTGCAAGTAATTTCTTGCATACATGATCATAAGCTGCCTTTTCTCCTGCGGTAGAAAGCATTTTTGTCAAATTACTTTCTTTTTTCATCCACCACAGCCTTTCATTTAGCGCTATATGTTCTGACTATAGTATAGCACATTTCGAGCTAAAATGGTGTAAAAAACAATAAATAATCTATAAAATTTTACTGCTGATTATGAAAAGAGACAGGCCAAAATGACCTGTCTCTCAAATCTTTTTGTATTTAACCAGAGTTAAATTACTGTTCTTCTTTTTTACGTTTGCGAACAACGATATATCCGCCTGCCAGTAAGGAGAGTGCTGCCAGTGCAGACATTGTTCCGATCGGTGATTCATCGGCTGTAGATACCGCAGATTTGGATTTGGAACCTGCATCTTTCTCAGATGCTGCAGCAGTTGCTGTCAGTTCTGCATCCGCATCATCACCGGAGCCGCCATTTCCACCATTATCGCCACCATTATCCGGAATTGGTGTTCCAGAAAGTTCTGCAATATATGCATTCCACTCTTTATCACTGATTGAAGCCGCTGTGAAAGTAAGTGCCTTTCCGTTACTTCCCGTAATATATTTAATATCCTGTGGTGTAGCATCTTCCCATTCTTTTCCATTATAAACCTGTTTTTTCAGGAAAATATAAATATTATAGCTTGCACCGTCTTTAATACCTTTACCAGAACCAATTCTCCAGGTTGTATTCTGCTGTTCTGTCGTTGGATTCTTCTTTGTACTCCAGTATACCGGATACCATCTCTCATCTCCCTGAACAGGACTGGTATTATCCATACCTGCACCAGTTACAGTGAATTCATAGAATTTACCTGGGAAGAACTTAAGTTCTCCATCAAGACCAGTAACAGTACTTTCACTGACCTTATATGTTTTTGCCGGTCTCGTAGTAGTGGTTGCAGCAGCTGCCGGACGTTTCTTCTTAAAACTGCTACCGTTTAATTTTACAACACTCATTTTTGCTTTTGCTCCGGAATCCGGTTTTGCACAAATTACCAGCCAGGAATCTTTTTCCGGAACTTTTACCGCTGTCACATCAAAGCTTCCACTTGTGGACATTACATTGGTAGCATCGTTTGCGACATACATGTTCTGGATTGTTTTAGTATCTGTTCCTGCATCTACAAAGAAATAATACCATTTACAAGGTCCATCTGTTGTCATCTGCAATGTTACTGTCGTATGGTCTTTCCATTTTAAAGTACCGCTCTTATATTTCAGTGTCAGCGGTGCCGGAGTTGGTGTCGGTGTAGCAGTTGCTTCTGCTGCCTTTTTCTGTAATGTAGCAGAAAGGCCATTCTCTGCTAATGCCAGTGTATAATCTGTAGTATCATATTTAATCTGACCAACTGCTGTATTAAAATCTGCTGCTGCAAAATTCTCCACACTCTTAACAGCAACCTGCTTGTCTGCCGCCTTCTCCTGTGTAAAGGAGATATCAGAATTTGTCATCGCACCTGAAACAACCAGTGCAGAAGTTCCTGCCAGATAGATATTAGCCGGCTGATTTTCTTTTACAACTACAGTTCCCTGTACTTTAATATCTGAATCACTGTATACAGCACCTTTTGCTCCGTTATTTCCTGTAATTGTGCCGCCTTTTAATACAATATTTCCGCCAACATTTGTGATTGCACCACCGTTCGCTGCTGAGTTATTTTCTTTCAGTGTTACGCCGGCATCCATTCCAAATGCAGCACCTGTACCAACAGAAACGATGGATCCCCCTACAGAAGCACTTTCCTCATCACTGATCTTACCGGAAACCGTAAAGGATGCTCCCTCAGCGCCTTCTTTCACATCAAACTGAAGTTCTGCATTCTCTCCGGTTACTTCAAACATATCATCCGTAAACGCATTGCTTGTTCTTGTGATCGTTACTGCATTCGTCGCTCTGATGCACACTTTCTTATTTGCCTTCACAGTTACCGTATTCTCAAGTTCAATCTGTCCAGATACTTCGATTACTGTAGCATCTCTATTTGTTTCAGCGTTATACTCCGGAGCTGCATTGATTGCATGCTGGATCGTATCGAAATATCTTACTTTATCTTCAGCACCTTCTTCTGCAGCCTTCATTGTGATAGATATTGCTGTCGGCTTTGTTGACTCACCTTCTGCTAAAGTTGTTTCTTCTCCGGCTTCCGGTGCTTCTGTTGTCTCTGCCGCAGGTGTTTCCTGTACAGCCGGTGTCTCTTCTGTAGTCTGCTGTGTCTGCTCTGACGGTGCTGCTTCCTGAGCCGGTGCCTCTGTAGCCGCTGCAGCTTCCTGCGCCGGTGCCTGTTCTGCCGGTGCCTCTGTAGCTGCTGTAGTATCTGCCGGTGTTTCTTCTGCCGGTGCTTCTGTAGCTGCTGCAGTCTCTCCATCAACCGGATTTTCTTCTGATGTCTCCGCTGTAGCTGCCACATCTCCTTCTGCAGCAAATACAGCCGCTGGTGCACTGCTTGCTGCAAGTGCTCCTGCTAAAATAATCGCATATAACTGTTTTCGTCTCAATTTAAATCCTCCCATGGTGAGTATGTAAATCTTACCCTCGGCATGTACTTAAAACTTTTTGCTTTATTGGATCATTACGAAATAATTTCTTATAAAGCCCAAAAGTTTACATGTCTAAACTGTAAATTATTATACACACGCATCCAGTAATTGTCAAATCATAGATACTGTTCACTTTGTTCACAGTATCTATGGTCAAAATGCATTCCAAATCACCTTCGGTGATGGCATTTTGCCCTGTATGTCTCGGGATTTTGTCATATTCATGCCAAAACACCTCGCGGAATATTACCTGTGAATAGTGACTCATGTATCCTGTGTTCTGTGCAAAGCTTATCGACAAATATCGATCTGCCATTCCCTGTTACTGACGGATCTGTCCATTTCCATAGATGATATATTTGGTAGTTGTCAGTGCAAGCAGTCCCATCGGTCCTCTGGCGTGAAGTTTCTGGGTACTGATACCGATCTCTGCCCCATATCCGAATTCAAATCCATCGGTAAATCTGGTAGAAGCATTGACATATACCGCCGCTGCATCCACTTCATCCAGGAATTTCTGGGCATTGGTATAATCATTGGTGATGATTGCCTCAGAATGTCCTGTATTGTACCGGTTGATATGTGCAATAGCCTCGTCTACAGAATACACTACTTTGATTGATAATATGTAATCCAGATATTCCGTTCCCCAGTCTTCCTCTGTGGCTGCAACAGCCCCCGGCATCAGCGTCATGGCTTCTTTATCTGCGCGCATCTGTACATGCTTTTCTTTCAGACGGTTTGCAAGAACCGGCAGCAATACATCTTTGATATTCGCATTTACCAGAAGTGATTCGCAGGCATTGCAAACTCCAACTCTCTGTGTCTTGGCATTCATAATAATATCAACCGCCATATTCAGATCAGCACTCTCATCCACATATATATGGCAGTTTCCTGTGCCGGTCTCGATGACCGGAATCGTACTCTGATTAACAACTGCTTTGATCAGTCCCTTGCCGCCTCGTGGAATCAGCACATCCACGTATTCATTCATTTTCATAAACTCTGCAGCAGTCTCACGGGAAGTATCCTGGATCAGCTGAATTGCGTTCTCTGTTATGTCATTGGCTTTCAGGGTTTCCCGAATACACTTCACGATAGCTTCGTTTGAATGGATTGCATCACTGCCACCCTTCAAGATCACTACATTTCCGGTCTTAAAGCAAAGGCCAAAAGCATCCGCCGTTACATTCGGACGTGCTTCATAAATGATTCCGATCACGCCAAGCGGTACCCGTTTCTGTCCGATGAGCAGTCCATTCGGACGTTTTTTCATCCCGGTTACCTCACCGATCGGATCCTCCAGCGCTACCAGCTGCTGCAGACCTTCTGCCATTCCCTGAATTCTTTCCGGTGTAAGAAGAAGTCTGTCTACCAGTCCTTCCGGCATATTGTTCTTTTTTCCATTCTCCACATCAACAGCATTGGCTTTGATCAGCTCATCTGTACATTCCACAAGATGTTCCGCAACTGCCGCAAGCACCTGGTTCTTTTTGTTTGTGGTTATGGTCCGCAGCATATTTTCAGCTTCTTTTGCATTTTGTCCAAGCTCTAACAGCATTTCATTCATAGCATAACCTCCCCGGGACATTTCCTGTCCCTTTAAATAATAAAAACCTTAAAAAATGCTTATTTATAAATTTCTTTTTCTGTAACAATGATCTCCGGTGAAATGTCTGTAGACTCCACCGGTACCTCTGACATCATCTGAAATTCAAATGCAACTGCAACCCTTGTGATATATGGATGTTTTTCCAGAAAGCGGTCATAAAAACCGCCGCCATAACCAACTCTGTGATTCTGCCTGTCAAACGCGACTCCCGGCATGATCATCAGAGCCTCTTCCCACTGAACGATCTCACCTCTTGCCGGCTCCGGAATACCAAAATATCCCTTTTCAAGCTGTGCAAAATCTGTCAGTTTATAAAATACCATATCCTGTCCAACTACTTTAGGAACCGCAACTTCTTTGCCATCATTCCATGCCGCTTCTATAATATACTTTGTCATAACTTCGTGATTATAATCCGCATAAGCAAGAATTCTCCGGCTGTTGCTGTATTCCGGAAGTGCCGTAACTGTTTCAGCAATTTTTCTGCTCCAGTCATCGATCTGCTGATCGGTGTGTGCTTTTCGCGCTGCAAAAACCTGTTTTCTAATTACCTTTTTTTCTTCCATATTTTTCACCTAGATTTACAATCGAACCATCTTTTTCCTGAATATTAATATTATTTAACTGTGCTCTGAGATTTTTACGCACGGCAGCCAGATATTCCTGTCGAAGTTCTGCCTGTTCTTTCTTTTCTTCTTCTGTAAGACCGACACTCTTCGCTTTATGTGCCAGAGCATTGATTCGGTCTATCTTCACATTATCCATCATAATAATTTCCTCCTAGAGAAGTTTTTCTATATAATCAATCAGGAAAAACTCTTCTTTTTTGTTTCCTGCAAATAAGGTACCATATTTTCTGCCTTCCATGATCTTGTGGATCACATGAAAATCCCGGCCATTCGCGATCACCATATCCGCACCTGCAGCCGTTGCTATCTCGGCAGCAGTCAGTTTTGTAGCCATTCCACCGGTTCCGACCTTGCTCTTTGGTCCTTTTCCCATACTCAGAAGTTTCTCATCCAGTACTTCGACAGTATCAATGAATTCTGCATTCGGATTCGAATTCGGGTCATCGGTAAAAAGTCCGTCGATATCAGAAAGCAGGATCAGAAGATCCGCCCCGATCAGGCCCGCGATAACTGCTGACAATGTGTCATTATCACCAAAGGATTCCAGCATCTCCAGCTCGTAGCTTGAAATGGAGTCATTTTCATTAACAACCGGAATTGCCCCGAGCTCCAGCAACTCTTCAAATGTATTCCGTGCATTTCTGCGGTTCAGGTTATTGACCATCGTATTCTTTGTCATCAGAATCTGCGCCGCCATCTGGTTGTACTCTGAAAAAAGTTTCTGATAGATCATCATCAGACGCGCCTGTCCAACTGCGGAGCATGCCTGTTTTTTCTTAAGTTCTGTCGGCTTCTCATGCATGCCAAATGCAGATGCACCAACTGCCACTGCACCTGAAGTAACCAGGACAACATCTTTGCCCTGGTTATGAAGATCACTCAGTTCTCTTACAAGCACTTCCAGTTTACGAAGATCCAGTTTATTTGTTTCCTTGTGGATCAAAGAGGAAGAACCAACTTTGATCACAACACGTTTTTTGTCTTTCAGTAACTCACGATAATTCATGGTATTTATTCTCCAGTAATTTCTTCTGCGATCTGTTTCAGGTCACCACCTGTAAACAGTCTCTGTTCTCTATTGATAGCTGATATCATCCACTCTGTCATCCTGTACGATCTCCACCCAGGTCGTTCCCGGATTCAGCTGAACTTCCTGATTATCATCTGTAATATAATGAGTCACACCCCATGGGGAATCTTTCTGCCAGGTGACATCGATTACTTTCCCTCTTGTGATATATTTGCCTCGTCCACCGGAATTTCCGTCACGATCGGTAATCGTCTCAATATCCTTATAGCTTGTTCCCTCATACGTAGTCACGTAAGAGTACTGGATCAGGATATTGTCACAGGTCAGTTGCTCTCCGGTAAGATCATCGATCTGTGCCGCACCATACTGGAAACGGCTGTATTTTTTTGTATTTTCATCATAAACAAACCATGGATGATTCACTGTAAAATTATCAAAATGTATCTCCTGTGCGGATGTACCCTGCGGAAGTGTGTTTTCAGTTCCATCAGGTACAAACACATAGTGCCCATCATAATCTTCTTTGTATTCTCTGCGGTATCCCATCTTGTCTATACCCTGCTGAAGCAGGTCATATGTTGTATAAGCATTGTGCGGAGCCTTACGGTCAGTACTCCTGAAATAACAGATTTTTCCCAGTTTCACGCCATTCAGATTGTCGATCAGATGCTGTTCAAAATATGGAAGTGCAAAAGCAGACTGTCCATAATGTGCATAAATTGCATCAAATTCATTCGCATAAAAGATATAATAATCTCTGCAGCTTCTGACGGAACCAATCCGTTCCAGATCTTTATAATCCTCAAAAATTCCCATCAGTCTTGTGATATCGCCCTCTACAGGTGCCTCATACACAACACCGGCATTCGCGATCCCACTCTGTGGGCATCCCTGCTTAATATTATTCAGCATAACCGCTACCGGGCGGACCCGGCCTTCCGATTCGGGAACATCCAGTCCTGTAAGGTAGCTTTTCACCATAGTATCAGCAAATACACCAACAGGTGTCGTTCCTATCATAACCAATGCCATAACTGCTGCCAGAAATTTCTTCTTCATAGATGTTCTCCTTTCAGATGGTGATCATCACCTGGTAATTCCCAGATCCTCCAGTGCCTTTGCCTGCTTGGCCTCCATTACCGCTGCCTCATCCGGTTCCATATGATCATAGCCGAGCAGATGCAGCATACTGTGTGCAAACAGGAAACTGAATTCCCGCTCTGTGCTGTGTCCATATTCTTCTGCCTGCGCATAGACCTTATCTACAGAGATCATAACGTCCCCAAGGATCAGTTCATCTGTATCAAGATCAAAATAGCTGTCATCGCCCTCGATCACTGAATAATCTGCCGGTGTCTTAAACGGTATCATCGGGAAAGAAAGTACATCTGTCGGTGCCCCAATTGAGCGAAATTCCGTATTTACCCGTTTGATTTCTTCGTTGTCAGTAATCACAAGATTTACGCAGACATCATAAGGACAGTTCTCTGTCTCAAGAATATGCTCAGCGACTTCTGATGCCAGTTTTTCATAATCAATATCCAGTTTACGTTCTGCTTCATAATCAATTTGTATGGTCATTCTTTTTCCTCCGGACTGTCCTTGTACCACCGGTACTTCTGGACGGTTTCTGTTTCTTTTCGTAATCTTCATATGCCTGTACGATCTGCTGTACCAGCGGATGACGTACAACGTCTTTGCTGGTAAGCTGGCAAAATCCAATATCATCTATCTTCTTAAGGACCTTTGCCGCCACATCAAGACCAGATACTGCATCTCTCGGAAGGTCTTTCTGAGACGCATCACCGGTAACAACCACTTTGGAGCCAAAACCAATACGGGTCAGAAACATCTTCATCTGTGCCGGTGTTGTATTCTGTGCCTCATCCAGAATAATAAATGCATTATCCAGTGTACGTCCTCGCATATAAGCAAGCGGAGCCACTTCGATCAGCCCTCGTTCCATATTTTTTGCGAAACTGTCAGCTCCCATGATCTGATATAATGCATCATACAATGGGCGCAGATACGGATCTACTTTACTCTGAAGATCACCCGGAAGGAATCCAAGTTTCTCCCCTGCTTCGATCGCCGGTCTGGTCAGAATGATACGGCTGACTTCTTCATTTCGAAATGCGGTAACTGCCATTGCCATAGCAAGGTAAGTCTTACCGGTTCCTGCAGGTCCGATTCCAAATACGATCATTTTCTTTCGGATCTGTTCTACATATTCCTGCTGTCCTAATGTTTTGGGTTTGATTGGTCTTCCCTGTATCGTATTACAGATAAAATCTTTATCTATTTCCGTGAGTACCTGATTTCGTTCCTCCATGGCAAGAGACAGTGCATAACTTACGTTCTGCCGTGTTATAGTATTGCCTCTTCCTGCAAGCGTCACCAGTTCCTCTATCAGTTTTTTTGCCTGAGTTGCACTCTGTTCGGTACCCAGGATCTTCAGCATGCCATCTCTGGATATCAGTGTTACATTTAACGTCCGTTCAATCAGCTTCAGGTGTTCGTCAAACTGACCGAACACATTTCCCTCCAGATCTGCAGGCACCTGCGTATATAGCTCGATAATGCTGTTAGCCATCCTCTGTTGTCCTTTCTGCAGGCTGCTCCGGTATTTCTACAGGAGTCTCCTCTCCGATTTTTTCTATAATTTCCAAAAAACCTTTGCTTACACAGGTCTTGTGGTCAATTTCTATTTTAACATTATTTGCAGATATTTGAACCCCTTTTTGCATTAATTTTTCTTCATACCTCTGCAAAGTATGCCATGCAAGTTTTTTTACTTCTTCCCTTGTATACTCTTTTTTTATCTTTCTGTACTGGTTTTGGGTAATATACCCTATTGAGCACGGCAGCTGAAAACTTTTGGTCAGATACATTTTCTGTTCTTCTGCAATCTGATACCAGCCATTTTTTGTCCTGTCTGCAATTTCCAAATAAAATCTGCCTGCTTTCAGATAGATACCCTTTTTCTTTTTACCGGTCCATTCATATGTCTCATAGATCATTGGAATCTCATGATAATATGCCTTCTGTCTTTTTATATAAATATCTGCATCTGCATGAACCGCTTCATACTTTACAACCTCCTGACTGTCATCCTTTAATTCCAGTATTCCCGATACCAGGATTTCACCTTTTTTACATAAATCCCCAACCTTTTTCCGGGGCAGTCCGCTTCTGGTTATCATTTTTATGATCTCACCATCGCGTTCTGCCATAATATCACAGGCAGATTTGTCCTTTTCTTCTGTAGTCTGTATAAATATCCCTTCTCTGACTGTAAGGAGCAGTCTGGTTCCCTCCAGTTTTGCTGATACCCACGTAATATCCGGATATTTTTTACGGATTTCAGCTGCAATCTCACTGCAGCTGAGCCTTTCTTTTGCCATTCCATGCCTGATTCCTTTTTGTTCCAGAAAATCCAGTATCTCAGGTGTGCTGTTTCTGACATTTCCCTCTACGTCAATTTCCCACAACCGTCCGGACAGGAACAAAAGCAGTCCTGCACATAAAAGTAATCCAAGAAAAAAAGCCTTTCTCTTTTTACTTCGGTAAAAAAAGAAAGGAAGTCCATGCTTTTCCAGAATATGAATTTTTACTTTTGTTTTTCTATGTATTGGAGCGAGTCTGAAAAAATCTCTGATCTGCAGACATCCCGTAAGACTCAGATCTGATTCTTTTCTGAGATCACTGATTCGAATCTCATGCGCTCTGCACAGATTCAGAAAACGTTCTGTCTGTTCCCCATATATCCTCACACGAACGTATCCATTTCGAAACCCGGCATACTTTTTCATAATCTCCTCCTAACCTTCCAGGATAATCTCCGTAATCACACCTTCAATATACATTTCTTCAGGTGTATACATCGGAATCTTCAGTCTTTTTCCCTGTATTCGAAGTTTCCCCTGAAAAGTCAGTAATATTATTTCTTCTTTCTCATACCGCAAAACACTTCGATAGTTGCAGACTACTGCCTGATGTTTTCCTGTAACAGTAAACACCGTTTCTTTCATTGCCAGATCTCTCGGTATTTCCAGCGAGGTAACAAGATTTTCTTTCCATTGTCCCATCTTTTTCATAACAAAAACCTCCCTGGCGCTCATTATAAATGTACGCCGGAGAGGTCTTGTTTATTCTCTGATATTTTATTTAAAAAGCACCATGGAAAACCAGAGTATCGTATTTCCGCCCAGATTATACTCCATCTGCTGTTTCTCTACGATCTCACTTACTACCACGCCATGGCTTTCCAGGCAAGGATGCATTCGGTCCGGATGTCTGCACGGTTTGCCATGTGGATATGCACAGTCCTCACAGATATCACAGGATTCCGTTGAAAGTGTAAACGTCTCAAATCCCTGTTCTTTCAAAAAACGGGCAACTTCCGTTGTCAGTTCTTCGTGTGCAGCTCTTGTTTGCAGCATTTCCTGCATATTCATAAGATCAGAAACTTCTGCCACACTGGAAAAGAAAACAGCCTGTCCAAACTTGCGGATTCTTTCCTCGCATTCTTTCAGAGTACCCACAGCCGGCGGACATGCCCAGGTCGATCCATACCGTTCACATTCCTGCTGACAGACGATCCTTACTCTCTCCTCGACAGACAGATCTCCGGTATTCAGGATACGATATTCAAAGATCGGATACTTCGCAATAAAATCTTCAAATTTATCAATATTCAGTTCTGCCGCCATCAGGGTTCCTCCATTTTAATTAATCCAGAATAATCAGCGCCATGAATACAAGGTCTTCATCGCCGCTGTTTGTAAGTCCATGTCCTTTGCCGTCCGGAGTAAATGTCACATCACCGGCCTGCACCATACGGAGTGTTCCATTATCACTGTAAATACCTTTTCCTGAAAGAATATAATACGTTTCACTCTCATTATGATGTTCATGATATCCCAGAGAACATCCCGGTTCCAGAGTTACCTGCGCATATAATTTGCATTTTCCGTTTAACTGCTTCTCATCAAGGAGACGTTTCACCAATGCATGTCCCTGTCCACCTGCCATATGTTCTACTCGTTCTGTTGTCATATCACTATATCCTCCTTTTTTGGAAATCATTTATTGCAAGCCGGAGTTATTTCCGGTTTGTGTCTTTTTATTTATGATAAGGTTCATGGTTCAGGATCCTGTAGCCACGATAGATCTGCTCCAGAAGAATCATCTGCATCAGCTGATGAGGAAATGTCATTCTGGAAAAGCTCAGTTTATAATCTGCTCTTTTCAGGACTTCATTGCCAAGACCTAACGAGCCTCCGATCACAAATGCGACAGAACTTTTGCCTTCTACACCCAGACGTCCGATTTTTTCGGATAACTCAACGGAATCCAGCATTTTACCATCAATCGCAAGCGCAATTACATAATCCTGTTCCCGGATATGCTTCATCAGACGTTCCGCTTCTGTATTCTTAATCTGCTCGTTCAGTGCATCAGATGCTTTATCCGGTGTCTTTTCATCCGGAACCTGGCAAAATGTCAGTTTGCAGTAACGGCTCAGACGCTTCGCATACTCGGCAATTCCATCATTCAGATATTTTTCTTTAATTTTCCCTACAGTTATGATCTTAATTTCCATTTACAGGTATTCCTCTATATAATTTTCAAATTCTTCTGCAGACATCAGTACCTTACGAGGTTTCGTTCCTTCCTCCGGTCCGACAACCCCTGCATCACATAACTGATCCATGATTCTTGCAGCTCTGTTGAAACCGATTTTGAACATTCTCTGGAGCATACCAATCGATGCCTTTTCTTTTTCAATAATGAATTTACCGGCCTCCACAAAATAAGCATCCCTGTCGTCAGCCGAAGAACCACCGGTGCCACCGGACATGCCTGCCGTATTTACCTGCTGTTCAATCTGGGAATTGTACTGCATTCCCGGATTCTTTTCTGCCAGAAAGTCAACAATACTGCTGACTTCTTCATCGGATACAAAAGCCCCCTGCAGTCTGGCCGGTTTCTGATATCCCTGCGGATAAAACAGCATATCGCCCTTTCCAAGAAGCTTCTCTGCTCCATTCATGTCAAGGATCGTCCTTGAATCAACACCAGAAGATACAGAGAATGCAATTCGTGACGGCATATTTGCCTTGATCAGACCGGTGATAACATTTACAGACGGTCGCTGTGTTGCAATGATCAGATGAATACCTGCAGCACGTGCAAGCTGTGCCAGACGACAGATTGCATCCTCCACTTCTCCAGGAGCAACCATCATAAGGTCTGCAAGCTCATCTACAATAATTACGATCTGCGGCATCTTCTCAGGGCGCTCTTCTCCTTCCGGAATACGCATTCCTTCAACTTTGCGGTTATATTCCTGAAGATTTCGAACACTGTATTCTGCAAACGTATTGTAACGATTCATCATCTCTGTTACTGCCCAGTTCAATGCACCGGCAGCTTTTTTCGGATCCGTGACAACCGGAATGAACAGATGTGGAATACCGTTATAAACACTGAGTTCCACTACCTTCGGGTCAATCATGATCAATTTGACATCTTCCGGAGATGCTTTGTACAGGATACTTACGATCAGGGTATTGATACAGACAGATTTACCGGAACCTGTAGCACCCGCGATCAGAAGATGTGGCATCTTGGCAATATCCGTAACAACCGGTTTTCCTGCAATATCTTTACCAACTGCAAAAGACAGCCTGGACTTTGCACTCTGAAATTCCTGTGACTGAAGGATCTCTCTCAGCATAACAGCATGATTTTCTTTGTTCGGTACTTCAATACCAACAGCCGCTTTGCCCGGAATCGGTGCCTCAATACGAATGTCCGGCGTTGCAAGGTTTAATTTGATATCATCTGCCAGATTGACGATCTTACTTACTTTAACGCCCATTTCCGGCTGCAATTCATATCTGGTGACAGTTGGTCCGCAGCTTACATTCGTCACAGTTACATTCACACCAAAATTATGCAATGTATCCTGCAGCTTCTTCGCAGTCTTGCGAAGATGTTCATCGGAGTCTCCCTGTGATTTGCCATCTCCACGCTTCAGAAGTTTCAGCGGCGGATAATGATACTCACGCTTAACCACTTCATTCTGCTGTGTAATCTCTTTCTGGATATTTTGAATTCCACTTTCAATCTCCTGTTTGGAAGACTTCGGATTTTTGACTGACTGTGAAACAGGTCTTGTCTCCGGCTGCGGCACAGATTCCGGAACATTCTCAGACACCGGCTCCTGCACCTGCTGTACTTCCGCATATGTTTCTACCGGCTCCGGTTCAGAATAGCATTCTGATAATTCCGGTACATCCTGCTCTGCCGTTGGCTGCACATAGCTGTCTGATGGTTCCTGATAAAATTCTTCCGGCTCTGCACGGTGAATCTCAAACATCAGAGTCTGTGGTGAAGCCATCGCCATCGTGTTCTCCACAAGCATATTCTCAGGCATCTCATCCTTCTGGTCCTGCCTCACAGTTTCCCCGTGTTCTGCATTTCCTGCAAAATCTGAAGTCATATCTGAAACTACAGCTACGGAATCTGTATCTGTGGCAGTATCATTTTTTATGCCTTCTGCAGTCTTCTTATGATCTCTGAGCACTGTCTTACGATTCTTTTTCTTCTTTGCTTCCGGTGGAACAAGCAGCGTCCCTTCAAGAAATCCTGTAGATTTCTTCTCTTTAGCTGCAGCCTCTTCTTCATCATTGTTTTCCTGTGCCAGAGCCTCTTCCAGTTCGCGCACACGCTGCGCCTGCCGTTCTTCTCTCCTCTGTCTGCGTTCCTGCACACGAAGCTCTTTGCGAAGATCTCGCTCCGGCTGTCCCTCCATATACATGTCATGTCCATCTCTGGCAAGTGCACAGACTGCATCCCAGATACGGAAAACAAAACCAAAAAATGATTTCTGCGTGATCAATATCAGAGAGATCAGAAGTACAAGAATAATAATCACATATCCCCCCGCAACACCAAATGCGGAAGTCGTAGAAATGCAGATAGCTCCACCAAGCACACCACCACCCGTTCTATATGTAGAACAGGTCGAATAATACTCCGACATTGTAGTACTGGACATATATCCCTCTGTCAACAGCTGAACCAGGCCGCACAGAAAAACAAAAAACACAAGCGCAGCAAGTGCTTTTTTGTATGCAAGAGGATTCTTACTGTTCGATACAAGAAATGCAGCACCAACAAAGATCAATACCGGAAAAACATACGCAAGCAATCCCATAATCCCGAAAGATGCCTTACTGATCGCAGCACCGACCACTCCACCCATGCCAAGATTACTGATGATCAATATGATCGAAGCCGCCAGAATTGTCAGCAAAATGATCTCTGTCTGGAATCCGCTGGTAACTCCCTGCTTTTTCACCTGTTTTCTGGTCTGTTTTTTTCTCGTATTTTTACGTCCGGAAGTGGTTTTTGCGGTTCCTCTTCGGTTACTCTGTTTCTTTGTTGCTGCCATTCAGGCACCCCTCCTAATGATTCTTCATAAAAATCCGCCGGAAAATCAGAAAATCCTCCGGCAGAAAAAATATTCCCAACTATGCAAAATTTGCTACAAGCGCAATAATTCCCACAATAAAACAATAGTATGCAAAAAAGCGGAATTTTCCGTTGTGTACAAGTCTCAGGCATGCCCGGATTGCCAGACTTCCAACAACTGCTGCAATGATCATTCCAAATACATAAGAAAAGCCAAGCCCTACTGTCATATCTGCAGAACCAAACTGCCCAAGTTCCATGATCAGTGCACCGATAATTGCCGGAATCGACAAAATATAAGAATACTTCACTGCAAATGTACGGCTGAATCCGCTCATCAACCCGGCACTGATCGTCATTCCACTTCTGGAAAATCCCGGAAATACCGAAAGGCCCTGACAGATTCCGATCCACATGGCATTGGAAAAGCTTGCATCCTTAGCTGCTTTTGTGCCGCCTACCTGACTCAGATCAATTACCAGAAGAATAATCCCCGTGATCAGAATCCCAACACCCGGAAGAAGTTTTGAAGCTGCAGACATTGCAACAAGTCTGCGTGCTGTATATCCCAGAAACATCGTCGGAATCATGGAAACCATCAGTAGAACTGCAAATTTACGGTAAATATTGCTTATAATCTTTGCATAATGAAGCTCATCCCCGGTACGTCTGTTATGTATATAGAGATTTGCATTTCCGATCACATCCATAAACATTTCAATGGATTCCACTGCCAGTCTGCGAATATCCTTCTGAAAAGTCATAAAGATCGCAGCCAGTGTTCCGACATGAAGCATAACCTCCATGAGTACTCCGGGTCCATGTTCCATACCAAGTATATTCTGAACAAAACAAAGATGTCCAAAACTGCTGACCGGAAGAAATTCTGTAATTCCCTGCACTATAGCCAGTAAAATAATATAAAGAACTATCATATTTTTATCCTTTTCTTTCAACTAATCTGTACCATATTATCCGGTAAATTTCTCATAACCGCCTATAAAGGCATATTAACAGTGGATAGTATAACATATTCCCGAAAAACTTACAAGACAGCAAAAAAGAACTTGTGTTCTTATTCCATTCAAAAAAAGACCTTCCGACACATTTCTGTACCGGAAGGCCCCTGATTCATTTTATTTATTTTTCAGATATTCATCGATACCTTTGGCTCCGGCTTTACCAGCTCCCATAGCAAGGATAACGGTAGCCGCACCTGTAACAGCATCTCCACCGGCGTAAACGCCATCTTTGGAAGTCTTACCTGTTTCTTCTTCAGCAACGATACATCTTCTCTTGTTGATCTCAAGTCCTTTAGTAGTGGAAGAAATCAGCGGGTTCGGAGAAGTACCAAGTGACATGATAACGGTATCAACATCCATATCATATTCAGAACCTGGAATCTCAACAGGACGTCTTCTTCCGGATGCATCCGGCTCGCCCAGTTCCATCTTAACAACCTTCATACCGCTTACATGTCCGTTCTCGTCAACAAGGATTTCCTTCGGATTTGTAAGAAGATCAAAGATGATTCCTTCTTCTTTAGCATGATGAACTTCTTCTGCTCGTGCAGGAAGCTCTGCTTCACTTCTTCTGTATACGATATGTACTTCAGCACCAAGTCTGAGAGCAGTTCTTGCAGCATCCATAGCTACGTTACCACCGCCGACAACAGCAACTTTCTTACCTGCTGCGATCGGTGTATCATAAGAGTCATCGAATGCTTTCATCAGGTTGCTTCTTGTCAGGTACTCGTTTGCAGAGAATACACCGCTTGCGTTTTCACCCGGGATTCCCATAAACATCGGAAGACCTGCACCGGAACCGATAAATACAGCTTCAAATCCTTCATCTTCGGTCAGCTGATCGATTGTTGTGGATTTACCGATAACAACGTTTGTTTCAAATTTAACACCGAGTTCTTTAACTTTCTCGATCTCTTTCTTAACAACTTTCTGTTTTGGAAGACGGAATTCCGGAATACCATAAACAAGAACTCCACCAAGTTCATGAAGAGCTTCAAATACGGTTACATCATATCCGGCCTTTGCAAGATCACCTGCGCAGGTAAGTCCGGACGGACCAGAACCGATAACAGCAACTTTATGTCCGTTCTTAACTTCTGCTCCGACTGGTTTAATATCATGTTCCAGAGCATAGTCAGCAACGAATCTTTCCAGTTTACCGATAGAAACAGCTTCACCCTTCTTACCACGGATACACTGTCCTTCACACTGAGACTCCTGAGGACATACACGTCCGCAGATAGCCGGAAGTGCGGAAGATAATCCGATCACTTTATATGCTTCTTCAATGTTTCCTTCTTTGATCTGCTCGATAAATCCAGGAATATTGATGGACACCGGACATCCTTCTACGCATTTCGGTTTTTTACAGCCCAGACATCTCTGTGCCTCTTCCATTGCTTCTTCCTGATTATATCCAAGACAAACTTCTTCAAAGTTTGTAGCACGTACCTTCGGATCCTGTTCTCTTACCGGTACTTTATTTAACATTTTTGCATCTGCCATTACTTGTCACCTCCGCACTGTCCGCATCCACCGTGGTGGGTATCGCCTTCCTGAAGCTTCAGTAATGCACGTCCTTCTTCAGTCTTGTACATCTGGCTTCTCTTCATAGCCTGATCGAAATCAACGAGATGTCCGTCGAATTCCGGTCCGTCTACGCAGGCAAATTTAATTTCATCGCCAACCTGGAGACGACATGCTCCACACATACCAGTTCCGTCAACCATGATCGGGTTCATGCTGACGATCGTGTGGATACCAAGTTTCTTAGTAAGAAGACAGACAAATTTCATCATGATCATCGGTCCGATCGCAACACAGACATCATAGTGTTTACCTTCATTTGTAACAAGGTCTTCCAGAGTCTTTGTTACCATACCGGAACGTCCATAAGATCCGTCATCTGTTGTAACATAAAGGTTGGAAACAGCTGCAAGTTCTTTTTCAAGAATAACCATATCCTTTGTTTTGGAACCAAGGATTACGTCTGCAGTAATACCATGCTCGTGAAGCCATTTTACCTGCGGATAAACAGGTGCTGTACCAACACCTCCGGCTACGAATACCATTTTCTTTTTCTTAAGTTCTTCGATGTCTTCATGAACAAATTCAGAAGGACATCCCAGAGGTCCTACAAAGTCACGGAAAGAATCTCCAGCTTTTAATTCGGACATCTTAATAGTAGATGCTCCAACTTCCTGGAATACGATTGTAATCGTTCCTTCTTCGCGATCATAGTCACAGATTGTAAGCGGAATTCTCTCGCCCTTCTCATCCATTTTTACGATGATGAATTGTCCTGGCTGACAATGGCTTGCAACACGCGGTGCGTGTACGACCATAAGATGAATCTTAGCTGCCAGTGTTTCAGCTTTTAAAATCTTATACATTGTTTCCCTCCTAGCATATTTTCATTCAATCCTCTAATAATAATACGCTAAAATCTGCTATATGACAAGGAAAACATTTATAAAGATGCATAAAAATGTCTTTTTTTTCACAATTTTTTATATTTTATTATTTTTCGTGTCAATCATCTCATGCAGTTTTGCAAGTGCCTCACGGATTCCTCCAATCTCATCAATCAGCCCTTCTTTTACTGCCTCCTCACCTTCCAGAAGCGTTCCGACATCTTTGACCAGCTGACTGGTATCCAGCATCAGTTCTTCCAGTCGTTCCTGCGAAGCTCTGGAATGTGTCGCAATAAAGCCTGTGATACGGTCCTGAATTTTTTCCATATTACGATAGGTCTGGGCCACTCCGATAAACATCCCACTCGAACGCACCGGATGAATTACCATCGTGGCACTTGGCACAGCAAAAGAATAATCTGCTGACACAGCCATCGGCACACCGATTGAATGACCGCCGCCAAGAACCAGAGATACCGTTGGAATACTCAAAGAAGCAATCATCTCTGCAATAGCAAGTCCTGCCTCCACATCACCGCCAACCGTATTCAAAAGAATCAGAAGTCCTTCCACGTTTTCATCGTCTTCGATCATTGCAAGTTTTGGCAGAACATGTTCATATTTTGTTGTTTTACTCTGCGACGGTGCAGCATCATGGCCTTCTACTTCACCAATGATCGTCAGAAGTTCGATCCGGTGTCTCTTCACATTCTGGTCAAGTGTCAACTCACCCATTTCCCTGATCTGCTCATTTTCTTTTTCTTCTTTATCCAAAGCCTGCTGTTTGTCATTCTCGATTTCTTTTTCAGACATAAAAAATACCTCCATGAAGATTCATGAAGGTATTTTGCGTCAAACTACGCTCTGTTATACATACAGATCATATCATTCGTTCCAGTTTGTCCAAACATCTGTAACATCATCATCCTCATCGAGAAGATCCAGTGTTCTCTGCAGGTTCTTGACATCCTTTTCATCTGTCAAATCCACATATGTCTGCGGAACCATAGCAACCTGAGCTTCTACCATCGGGATACCAGCTTTTTCCAGAGCCTCACGCACGGCACTGAAATCATCCGGAGCTGTCAGGATCTCAAAGCTGTCTTCTTCTTCGTTGAAATCCTCTGCGCCTGCATCAAGTGCTGTCATCATAAGCTCGTCTGCATCCATCTCACCACATTCGTCTTCCAGTTCTTCTTTATCAATGATGATCTGACCTTTCTGATCAAACATAAAGGATACACATCCCTGAGTTCCGATGCTTCCATAACCTTTTGTAAATGCATTTCTTACATTACTTGCTGTACGGTTTTTGTTGTCAGTCAGAGTCTCAACGATGATTGCAACACCATTCGGACCATATCCTTCATATGTAGCACGTTCATAACTGTCAGCAGAATCTGCACCGGCTGCTTTTTTGATACCACGTTCAATTGTATCATTCGGCATGTTGTTTGCTTTTGCTTTTGCGATAACGTCACGAAGTTTGCTGTTGTTGTTCGGGTCCGCACCGCCGGCTTTGACTGCCATAACGATCTCACGGCCGATTACAGTAAATACTTTACCTTTTTTTGCGTCATTTTTTTCCTTTTTGTGCTTTATGTTTGCGAATTTTGAATGTCCTGACATTTTTCACTCTCTCCTTTTGTTTCTTTGTCATTTATTTTTTCGGCTCTTACTCTTCCGATGGTTCTGTTTCCAAGTGAAAGAATCTTAAATCTGTAGCCGTTTGCAACAATTTCTTTGTCCAGATCCTCCCTGGACGGAATATGTCCCAGAAGCTCTGTCAGATAACCGTTCAGCGTTTCCATTTCTACATCACCGAATTCAATATCCAGTTCCTGCTCCACATCATCCAGACTGGCAAGTCCATCAATAATGATACTGTTATCTACCTGTGTCCGAAATGTATCCCTGCTCTCATCGTATTCATCAAAAATATCCCCGACGATTTCCTCAATGAGGTCTTCCATCGTTACGATTCCTGCCGTCTGACCATACTCATCCACGACAACTGCCATATGTACCTGTCTGGCCTGCATGGTACGGAAAAGCTGTCCGATATGTCTGGTCTCAGGAACAAAAGTCGCTTTCCTGATAAGCCCCGGAAGCTCTTTCAGTGGTTTGAACTTCGCCCATGGATTCTGTGTAAAGAATTTCAGTGCATCTTTGTAATGGATCAGTCCCCGGATATCATCCATATCTTCCCCGCAGACCGGATATCGGGAATTTTCCTCTTCCATCATATGATTCACAACATCCTTGAGCAGATCATCCATCGCAAAAGCAGCCACACTGCTTCTGTGAGTCATAACCACACCCACTTCTTTATCTTCAAAAGCAAAAATATTCTGGATCATCTCTGCTTCATCTTTCTGGAGGACACCTTTCTCATGTGCCTCATCCACCATAGAGATGATTTCTTTTTCCGTAACAGAATCTTCCTGTTCCCCTTTAAAGAAATGAAAAACTCTGAAAAAAAGGCCCTGGATCCAGTCTATAACCTTCGCCGGCCCCCTGCGGGGCAATCGACTGCCATCGTCCATTTTGTATCTATTCCTTCCGTAATTTGTTTAAAATCAGCACAATTACTGCTAAAATATAGCACTTTAGCTTCTGTTCGTCAAGGATAACAGCCTAAAAAGTAAGTTCAAGGCTGATTTCAAGGGCATGATTCACTCGATCCAGCATTGTCTGGTCAAGATGGCATACCTTATCCTTCAGCCTTTTTTTATCGATCGTACGCAGCTGTTCCAACAAGATCACCGAGTCCTTCTCAATTCCATAAGAAGAAGCATCGATCTCAATATGCGTCGGCAGCTTTGCCTTATTCATCTTAGAAGTAATCGCAGCACAGATGACCGTGGGACTGTGTCGGTTGCCCACATCATTCTGAATGATCAGAACCGGGCGGACACCACCCTGTTCACTCCCAACTACCGGCCTTAAATCTGCATAAAAAATATCCCCTCTTTTAATTACCACACAATCACACTCCGATTCTTTTTTCTCTGGAATTAGTATTTCCATTTTTCTTCTGTGTATACATGCGTGGTGCTGCAGTTTATTCGAAGAAGGTCAGATCTCCCCATTCTCTGCCGTCTTTTATATAGACTCTCGGGACACGTTTACTGATATCGCAGGCAAATTCATAAGAAAATCTGCCGGACATATCGCCGAAAGTCTCAATGCTGATAAATTCGTCTCCGTCCCTGCCGATCAATGTTACCTCATCTCCATGTTTCACATCCGGAATATGTGTAACATCCACCATGAACTGGTCCATACAGACTCTGCCAAGGATCGGTGCTTTCTGTCCATGTATCAGAACCCATCCTTTATTAGACAGAGTTCTCGGATACCCATCCGCATAGCCAACCGGAATCGTTGCAACACGAAGATCGTTTTCGGAAGCAAATGTTCCGCCATAACTGATCGCCGTTCCTGCCGGAAGATCCTTCACATAAGCCACATGACTCTTCAGCTCCATCGCCGGCTTCAGTTTCACAATGTCCCTCTCCACTTCATCGGACGGATAAATACCATAGATCGTAATTCCCGCACGGACCAGGTTCAGGTTTGCCTCTGGCATACGAATGATTCCCGCACTGTTCGAGCAATGCTTCAGCGGAATCTGTACTCCCGCCTTTTCCAGAAGGTCAGCAAACGTAAGATAACGTTTCAGCTGTTCTACTGCCGGAGCTTTATCCGTCTCATCTGCCCGCGCGAAGTGTGTAAACATACCTTCAATCTCAACATTTGGAAGTGCGGCGATCTTTTTGATCTCCTCAACGCTTTCCGGCTTATCTGCAAATCCAATACGGCTCATTCCGGTATCCAGTGCAATGTGGATATGCACCTGTCTGCCCTGGCGGACTGCCTCATCAGAAAGGATTTTTGCCACATCATACTCACAGACCGTCAGGCGCACATCTTTTCTGATCAGTTCCTGGAAATACTCTTCAAAAACAAGTCCGAGAATCAATACCGGTTTCTCAATCCCGGCATCTTTCAACTGAATCGCTTCCTCTGCTGTCGCGGTCGCAAATCCCCAGATGTACTCATAGTCTTCTATAAGACGCGAAATCGCTTCTGCACCATGTCCATAACCATCGGCCTTGATAACAGCTACGATCCTGGTACCATCTGCAATGTTTTTCTTCATTTCCTCAAAGTTATGAGCAATGGCATCCAGTGATACTACTGCTTTAACTCTCTCAAATTTTTTCATAATACCCTCCTCTTCCTGCCTGATCTGCTCAGATATTTCGGTATTCTATTTATTTTTCAAAACTTCTGAAGCTCCTCGCACAATATCTCCGGCCTTCATACCTGCTGTTCCTTTTTCTTTCGCTGCCAGATCTCCTGCCATACCATGAAGCAGTACTCCCAACGCAGCCTGTCTGCCTGTATCCGGCAGTTCCGTCCTTTTATTCAGGAACATTGCCAGCACACCTGCAAGAATTCCGGTCAGAACATCTCCACTTCCCGCAGTCGCCATTCCAGGATTTCCCGCCAGACTGATCCAGGTATTTCCATCCGGTGCTGCCGTCACGGTACATGCATCTTTCAGCACACAAACCGCACCGGTCTCTGCCGCCAGCTCCC
Organism: Blautia sp. 210820-DFI.6.14; assembly: GCF_020558815.1. Lineage (NCBI taxonomy): Bacteria > Bacillati > Bacillota > Clostridia > Lachnospirales > Lachnospiraceae > Blautia > Blautia sp. 210820-DFI.6.14. Next base: position 6,552 of record NZ_JAJCKS010000030.1, on the reverse strand, counting down.
TCGCTGCTGCAATACGGTCTTTTTGAAGTTCACTGACCTTTTTTCCTGTCAGCCGTCCCATCTCACCCATATGTGGTGTCATGACCACGCGGCTCGTAAGATACTGTTTCCATTCCGGATGCTGTGCCAGCAGATTCAGCCCATCTGCATCCAGTATGACTGGTTTAGCAGCTCCTGATGCTGCCTCCAGAAACCACTGTACTTTTTCGGCAGCCTGGTACGTAGTTCCAATTCCCGGGCCGATCACCACAATATCGCACCAGTCAAGATCTTTTGCAAAATCATCGCCACAGTCAAGCATTGCTTCCGGCAGCATTGTCTGCAGTGGAATCCGATTCTCTTCTGCCGTAACGATTTTCACCATTCCGCTGCCCACTGCAAAAGCTCCCGACGCACTGAGGTAAGCCGCCCCACACATGCCCGGACTTCCGGCAACGACCAGAATCTTTCCAAAAGTTCCTTTGTTTCCATCAACAATTTTATCCGGCAGAAAATAAATATCTGTTTTTTCTGTCTGCCATAAATATGGTTTCACCTTATCACTTGTGTAGATGCCAACATCCGCAACGATCACTTTACCGGCAAATTTCCTGCCCGGATACAGGCAAAGGCCTGCTTTCCGAAATGCAAATGTCACTGTCAGATCTGCATGAAAAGCAATTCCAAGTTCTGCTCCTGTATCGCCATTTACTCCGGACGGAATATCAACAGCCACTTTCCAGGCATTCAACTGATTCAGTGCCATGATCACATCTCTGTAACTGCCCTCGACCGGACGACTCAGCCCAACGCCGAAAATGGCATCTACTATAGTAGTATATTCCTCTGTTTCCAGGTTATTCACAACCGGCACCTGACAGGCAGCTGCAATATCCAGCTGACGCTGCATTTCCACAGTCCTGTGGTCCGGATTCCCCACCAGATACAGACTTGTACGATAACCATGCAGTTTCAGAATACGGGCAACAGCCACGCCATCTCCTCCGTTGTTCCCGCTTCCGCAGACACAGAGAATCCGTTCTTCCTGTTTTTTGTCTGCCAGCGTCCGTTCCAGTTCTTCTGCGACTTTCAGAGCTGCCCGTTCCATCAGGACACAGGACGGAATCCCGATTCCCTCAATCATATTTCCATCAAGAGCTTTCATTTCTTTACAGGTCACAATCTGTTTCATTCTTTTTCCTCACCTGCCATAATTAGCATAAAAGGCCATTACGCAGCCTCCTTGCCATAAGGAGCCGGGTAACAGCCTGTCTGTCCGTCCTGCCATCACTTTATAAGTGCTGCTTATTTCTCATCGTCTATATGTTCCTGACGATACTGACTGAGATTATAGGATAATGTCATAAGACTCTCTGAAAGATGAACATTCTCCACGATCACATCATCCGGAGTATCCAGATCGATATGTGCAAAATTCCAGATAGCTTTGATTCCGTTCTCGATCAGAATCTCCGCCATATCACGTGCCTTATTCTTCGGCAATGTCAGAATTGCGATCTCAATATTGTTTTCTTTCATAAAAAAAGGAAGATCACTGATCATCTGAATCTCAATCCCACGAACCGCAATTCCCTCAAGTACCGGATTTACATCAAAAATACCGGCCAGCTTGAATCCTCTCTTCTCAAACTCAACATAATTGGCAAGTGCCTGCCCCAGATTACCAGCTCCTACAATGATCATCGGATGCACGATATCCAGCCCCAGGATCTTACCGATCTCTGTATAAAGATATTTTACATTATAACCGTATCCCTGCTGTCCAAATCCCCCGAAATTATTCAGATCCTGACGTATCTGAGACGCTGTAACACGCATTTTTTTACTAAGATCATTGGAAGAGATTCTCTCTACATTGTCTTCCAGAAGTTCACCAAGGTATCTATAGTAACGTGGCAGTCTCTTAATCACAGCTTTTGAAATCTGTTTTGCTTCCACCGTTGTCCCTCCTTACACTTTCTCGTTAATTATAACGAATTGACATTTTGTTGTCAATCAATGTTGTCAAATATGTACAATTTTCATTGATTTTCCTTTACAAAGGCCATTTTTGCTTTTATAATCATACCGTATATTTACTTCGGAGGAATAACTATGATTTTATCATGTCAGGGTATCTCCAAATCCTTCGGTGAAAAAGTGATTCTGGAAGATGCCTCTTTTCATATAGAAGAACGCGAAAAAGCTGCTCTGATCGGTAATAACGGTGCCGGCAAGACCACACTTCTTCGCATTATAATGGAAGAGATCCATGCAGATGCCGGACAGGTAGTTCTTGCCAAGGACAAACGCATCGGTTACCTCGCCCAGTATCAGGATGTACAGGGACACCTTTCTGTATATGAAGAACTCTTAAGCACCAAACAGTATATCATCGATATGGAAGAACGCCTTCGTGCCATGGAAGTCCAGATGAAAAATGCTTCCGGCGAAGAACTTGACCGCCTGATGAACTCCTACACCCGCCTGACTCATGAATTTGAACTGGAGAATGGCTATGCCTACAAAAGCGAACTTATGGGTGTTCTGAATGGTCTCGGATTTACAGAAGAGGATTTTACCAAACAGGTGGCGACTCTTTCCGGCGGTCAGAAAACACGTGTTGCCCTCGGTAAACTGCTGATTTCCAAACCAGATATCCTTCTGCTCGATGAGCCTACCAACCACCTGGATATGGAAAGCATTGCCTGGCTGGAAACTTATCTTCTCAATTATCCTGGTGCTGTTTTCATTGTATCTCATGACCGCTATTTTCTGGACAAAGTTGTCACAAAAGTCATCGAGATCGATGCCGGACAGGTTCGTATGTACGCCGGTAATTACTCCGCTTATGCAGAGAAAAAAGCACAGCTTCGTGATGCCCAGTACAAGGCATATCTCAACCAGCAGCGCGAGATCAAGCATCAGGAAGCCGTTATCGTCAAGCTGAAATCTTTCAACAGAGAAAAATCCATCAAACGTGCAGAGAGCCGTGAAAAGATGCTGAATAAGATTCAGCGGGTCGACAAACCGATCGAAGTCCAGAGCCAGATGCGTCTTTCTCTTGAGCCACGCGTGGTCAGTGGAAACGATGTCCTTACCGTAGAAGATCTCGCCAAAAGTTTCCCGCAGCAGAAACTTTTTTCCAATATTTCTTTCCAGATCAAACGAGGCGAGCGCGTAGCACTGATCGGAAACAACGGAACCGGCAAAACTACAATGCTCAAGATTCTCAACGGACTTCTGGATGCAGACGCCGGAAGCTTCTCTCTGGGTGCCAAAGTGCAGATTGGTTACTATGATCAGGAGCATCATGTACTTCATGCAGAAAAAACAATTTTTGAGGAAATTTCAGACACATATCCGACACTCACCGAGACACAGATCCGTAATATGCTGGCAGCATTTCTCTTTACCGGAGACGATGTATTCAAAGTGATCTCCTCTCTTTCCGGTGGCGAACGAGGCCGTGTTTCTCTTGCCAAACTGATGCTTTCCGAAGCCAATTTCCTGATCCTTGATGAGCCTACCAACCATCTGGATATCGCATCCAAGGAAATCCTGGAAGAAGCACTGAACAGCTACACCGGAACGGTACTGTACGTTTCTCATGACCGTTATTTCATCAACCAGACTGCAACCCGCATTCTGGATCTGACAAATCAGTCAGTTGTCAACTATATCGGTGATTACGACTACTATCTGGAGAAAAAAGAAGAACTGACTGAGAAATATGCTCCGACTGCACAGGAAGCCACCGAAGAAGTTAATGAAGAAACACCTTCTGAGGGAAAACTCACCTGGCAGCAGCAAAAAGAAGAACAGGCTCGCAAGCGTAAACAGGAAAACGAACTTAAAAAAGTCGAAAAACGCATCGAGGAACTTGAAACACGAGATAAAGAGATCGACGACACTCTCGTTCTTCCGGATGTCTGTACGAATGTAGGACGCTGTGCGGAACTGAGCCGCGAAAAAGACAAGATTCAGGCAGAACTTGAAGAATTATATGAAAAATGGGAGGAACTTGCGTAACTGCAATTTTCTCTCCCAATATTACAGGAGCCACTGTATCGCAGTTGATACAATGGCTCTTTTGTGCGTATATTACAACATTTTCTCCAGAGATTCTCTGATTGCAAGGATGAAATCACGGCTGTTCAGTACAGTCGGATTCTCAATTGTTGTGATCAGTGCAAGGTCTTTGGTCATCTTGCCACTTTCAATCGTGGAAAGGGTAGCGTTTTCCAGTTTATCTGCAAACTCTTCCAGTTTCTGATTGCCATCCAGTTCTCCACGTTTACGAAGAGCTCCTGTCCATGCAAAGATTGTTGCTACAGAGTTTGTAGATGTCTCTTTTCCTTCCAGATGACGATAATAATGTCTCTGTACTGTTCCATGAGCTGCTTCATATTCGTAATATCCTTGAGGAGAAACAAGTACTGATGTCATCATTGCAAGAGAACCGAATGCAGAAGAAACCATATCGCTCATAACATCTCCGTCATAGTTCTTGCATGCCCAGATAAATCCGCCTTCTGCCTTCATAACACGCGCTACGATATCATCGATCAGACTGTAGAAATAAGTAAGTCCTGCTTCTTCGAATCTGTCCTTAAATTCTGTGTCAAATACCGTCTGGAATACTTCTTTGAATTTCGCATCGTATGTCTTGGAGATTGTATCTTTCGCACCAAACCATACATCCTGCTTCGTATCCAGTGCATAGTTGAAACAGCTTCTTGCAAAGCTTTCAATGGATGCAGTCATGTTGTGCATGCCCATCGCAACTCCCGGTGCTTTGAACTCCTGTACAAGGGAGCGTTTCTCTTCGCCGTCTTCAGAAGTATAAACCAGCTCAACCTTACCTGGTTTGTCAATGTACATCTCTGTATTCTTGTAAATATCTCCATATGCATGACGCGCAAGTGTAATCGGTTTCTTCCAGTTGCGTACACATGGCTCAATTCCCTTTACAACGATCGGTGCACGGAATACTGTTCCATCAAGGATTGCACGAATCGTACCATTCGGGCTCTTATACATCTTCTTGAGATCATATTCGTCCATACGTGCATGATTTGGAGTGATCGTCGCACATTTTACTGCAACACCATATTTCTTAGTTGCTTCGGCGGCATCAATCGTAACCTGATCATCTGTTTCATTACGATAAGTCAGTCCAAGATCATAATACTCTGTGTTCAGATCAATAAACGGAAGAAGAAGTTCATCTTTGATCATTTTCCAGAGGATTCTGGTCATCTCATCTCCGTCCATCTCTACCAACGGTGTCGTCATTTGAATTTTTTCCATAATACGTCTCCCTTGTCTGATATCTGATTTTTTGCAACTGTTTATCTCCGAACAATTGCCAATTTCCTACTATTCTATCCGAAAAAAGGACTTCCGTCAATACTTTCGGCCTTTACTATGATAAAATCATGCATTTTTGTTTATACAATAATGTGGTTTTCTTATAGAGCCATAAATTTCCGGCAGTTGAACTTTCCCCATCCCTGCTGGTTTCTCGGCAGCCCCATATCATCGCAGCTGTCTCTCAACATCATTTTTATCTCTACATTGGAAAGCAGTGGGTCTTTTTCCAGTGCCAGTGCAATTGCACCGGATACCAGCGGAGTTGACATGGACGTTCCGCTTTTCATGCTGTACAGGTTTCCAGCTCCCGGAGTACACGCCATAATCTGCCGTCCTGGTGCCACCAGATCCGGTTTACACACGCATTCAAATGTTGGTCCGCGCCCGGATACTGCCCGCTTTCCCGAGAGCATATCACTGGATCCCACCGTAATGATCTTTTTGCTGCATCCAGGTGCCGTCACGCTCCCCGGCTTCGGTCCCTGATTTCCTGCCGCTGCGACCACCACCAGGCCTTCATCCCATAATTTCTCCACACCCTGCACCAGTACATCCTGCTCGTTTCGCGTACGATAAGTCGTTCCCACAGAAATATTAACAATTCGAAGCTTGTATCGTTCCCTGTTCTGTAAAATCCAGCGAAAAGCCTGCAGGACATCTTCTTTATTTCCATTTCCAAACCGATCAAGTACTTTCAGCGCTGCTATCCTGCTGCCTGGTGCCATCCCTTTATATTTTCCCATGGAGGCCCTGCCACTCCCGGCCAGAATTCCGGCTACACAGGTTCCATGTCCATTGTCATCATATGGAGATTTTTTATGCGCTATAAAATCCGCAAAAGCACAAATTCTGCTGTCAAAATCTATATGCGGATAGATTCCCGTGTCAAGAATTGCCACTCCGATTCCCTTTCCTGTATAAAATGACTCGTTCATGCATATACTCCAGATAAAGGTTTCTATATTAATATATTCCAGTTTCAGTGAAAGGGGGTGCGGAATTTGATCATTGTAGCACTTATTGTGTTTTTCTGCCTGCAGGCATTTGTGCTCTTCTGCTGCCTCGCCGCCGGAAATGACCCCGGATCACAGGAAATATCCGACCAGGAACAGATGGAATATATCCAGATGTGGATGAAAGATAAAAAGGGGCTGTCGCTTTAACGATTAATAAATCGTGAAGCGGCAGCTTCATTTT
>NZ_JAJCKS010000003.1:0-221608 GCF_020558815.1 Blautia sp. 210820-DFI.6.14 | reverse complement strand
GTGTTAAGCACGCCGCCAGCGTTCATCCTGAGCCAGGATCAAACTCTCTGATAAAGTGTTTGATATACTCAAGACAACCAACTAGCTTAGTTATCTCTCGTCATTACTGTTTATAAAAAGTTCATTCTGTTGAATGATGATTCTTAAAGAATTTTCGAGAATCGTATGTGTTTCACTGTTTAGTTATCAAGGTTCTTTGCTTGTCTGTCTTTCAGACAGCTTGTTTACTTTACCACATCTTATCGACTGTGTCAAGTACTTTTTTGAAGTTTTTTATTTTTCAAAATTCAAAACCTCAAACGGAGAAGGAGGGATTTGAACCCTCGCGCCGCTATTAACGACCTACTCCCTTTCCAGGGGAGCCCCTTCGGCCAGCTTGGGTACTTCTCCAAATTGCCCTACGCAATCGCTTCTTTTTTCAGAAGCGTTTTATATTATATCGCGTTGTTTTTTATTTGTCAAGAACTTTTTTAACTTTTCAAAAGTTTTTTATTCTCTTCAAATAGCGGAGAGAGTGGGATTCGAACCCACGCGCCCTTGCGGACAAACGGTTTTCAAGACCGCCTCGTTATGACCACTTCGATATCTCTCCATATACACTTTTCAGTGTTCGCCACGTCTCTGTCAGACGCAAGATGTATTCTATCATCAAATCTTTTTGATGTCAATACAAATTTTTACATTTTTTCGATCTTTTTCAAAAACACTTCAGCAACGTCCAGATCCTCCGGAGTCGTGATCTTAATATTCTGATAGGAGCCCTCTACAAGTCTTACTTGAACGCCACTTTCCTGTTCTACTACCATGGCATCATCCGTTATCGCAGTCATATCTTTTTTACGGATACCCTCGTGCGCTTTCTTTATTAAATCATAAGAAAATATCTGAGGAGTCTGAACTGTCCAGACTCTCTTTCGGTCTGGCGTTTCACTTACAAAATCAGCTTCATCTGCTACTTTTACTGTATCTTTAGAAGGCATACCAACAACACAGGCGCCTGTTTCCTGCACTCCAAACATTCCCCTTTCCAAAATCTCCTCGGTAATAAACGGTCTTGCCCCATCATGAATAAAGACATACTTACATTCTTCACACGCAAGAAGCCCCTTGTACACGGAATCATATCGTTCTTTTCCTCCGGCAATCACTGCTGAAACCTTTGTAAGCTGATAACGTTCCACAATTTCTCTTTTGCAGTAAGAGATCATGTCTTCTCCTGTCACTATGATAATATCATGAATCAAAGGACTCTCCTGAAAACATTTTAAAGAATAATATAAAACAGGATGTCCCTGAATTTCCAGGAACTGCTTTTGTATTTTGCTGTGCATACGCTTTCCCTGCCCTGCTGCCAGCACGATTGCGGTTGTTTTTTCTTTCATTTCAGTAACCTCCTGTTTTATTGTTCAAAAGATCTCTTTGCCCCTTGTTTTATTGTATATTCAACGCTCTCCAAGTTTCAGATTCGGTACTGCATTGAGATCCCAGCCATGCCGAGTACCTTTCATATATTCATAATATGCAGCTACCCCTATCATCGCAGCATTGTCTGTACAAAAAATCGGTGATGGACGATAGAACGTATATCCCCTTTCTGCGCATGCCTTTTCCATTGCAGCACGAAGTGTACCATTGGAAGCAACCCCTCCTGCAATAGCAATCTTAGTCATCTTGTAATCCCCTGCAGCAAGCATTGTATGTTCTACAAGAACATCTACCACCGCCTTCTGGAAAGATGCTGCCAGATCCGCTCTATTTACTTCTTCACCTTTCATTTGAGCCTGATTTATATAATTCAGGACAGCTGATTTTACTCCACTGAAACTAAAATCATACGGGCAATCTCCGATTTTTGCACGAGGAAATACAATTGCTTCCGGATTTCCCTCTTTGGAAAGTTTGTCAATCTTCGGCCCTCCCGGATACCCCAGTCCAATCGCCCGAGCTACTTTGTCAAAAGCTTCTCCTGCAGCATCGTCACGTGTTCGTCCAAGTATCTCAAATTCTCCATAATCCTTCACAATAACCAGATGCGTATGACCGCCAGATACGATCAGACAAAGGAAGGGAGGTTCCAGATCTGGATGCTCAATATAGTTAGCAGATACATGTCCCTCTATATGATGCACGCCAACCAGTGGGAGTTTTTTCGCATATGCGATTGCTTTCGCCTCTGCAACCCCAACAAGAAGTGCACCAACCAGACCCGGTCCATAGGTTACACCAATGGCATCCAGGTCATCCAGTGTCACATCTGCTTCTTTTAACGCTTCTTCAATTACCTGATTTATTTTTTCAATATGTTTACGGGATGCAATTTCAGGCACAACACCCCCGTACAGCTTATGAAGTTCTATCTGTGATGATATTACATTGGAAAGAATCGTTCTTCCATTTTTTACTACTGAAGCTGCAGTTTCATCACAAGAACTCTCAATTGCCAAAATCAATGTATCTTTCATTTTCAGACTCCTCTAGTCTTCCTCAAAATTCAATTCTACACTTTTTCCATCTTTTCCCGGCCAGGCATTTGGAAAAATGCCTCGTACCATATCCATATATTCCTCCGGGTGAATCAAAGACGGACTGTAATGTGTAAGCCACAGTTCCTTTACATTTGCATCTCGCGCCAGAGCTGCTGCCTCGCGGAAGGTCATGTGTTTATATCCCTTTGCTTTTTCAATCTTATCTTCTTCTCCATACATACCTTCGCAGATAAAAAGATCTGATTCTGCAGCATTTCGTAGAATTGATTCCGTAGGCCTGGTATCTGTTGTATAAGTAACTTTAATACCTTTTCGATCTGGTCCAAGAACCATATTCGGTGTATAAACTACGCCATCTACTTCTATCGTCTGCCCCTTTTGGAGCGGATTCCAGTATTTTAAAGGTATTGCCTGCTCTTTTGCCCGCTCCGGTGAGAATTTACCCTGTCTCAGGATCTCTATCGTGTATCCATAGCAGATTACATTGTGATTCACTCTGAAAGCCGTAATACGATATCCATTCAATTCCAGAACCTCCTGCGGCTTTGTAATCTCTATAAATCGAATTTCAAAAGGCAGTTCCGGTGCGATGACTCTAAGGGCATTTACAACCCGTTCCAATCCTTTCGGTCCTACCAACGTAAGTGGCTCTGTCCGATCCGCATTTCCCATAGTAAGAAGTAATCCCGGAAGTCCACTGATATGATCTCCATGATAATGAGTAAAGCAGATCACATCGATTGGTTTAAAACTCCAGCCTCTTTCTTTAACTGCAACCTGCGTACCTTCTCCGCAGTCGATCAGCAGACTGCTGCCGTTATATCTTGTCATCAGCGCAGTCAGCCATCGTCTCGGAAGGGGCATCATCCCTCCACTTCCAAGCAAACATAAATCCAACATATATTTTCACTCCTGCATTTTCGTCATTAAAACCGCATTTTCTGTAGGGTCCGTATAATAGTTTTTACGCAGACCATCTTCTTTAAAGCCAAGACGTTCATACAGTCTTCTGGCTGTCCCATTACCTTCCCGCACTTCAAGATGTACGATATGGATTCCAATCATCTCTGCCATCTTCAACATACTGTCTACAAGAAAATAACCAATTCCTTCTCTTTGTCTGTCCGGACTCACTGCCACGTTCAGAATATCGCCCTCATCAAGAACCGTCTGCATGCTACAGTAAGCCAGTATTTTTTCTTTTTCTTCTATGACAAAAAACATTGTATTTTCTTTGGTAAGAAAAGTAAAAAAACCTTCTTTAGTCCACGGATCTGAAAACAATCTGTTTTCTATTTCCACAACCTGTTCCAGATCCTCCACTGTCATTTCACGAAACGTCATGCGTTACCGTCAGCTTTTGCCGCCTCCCGTTCTGCACGCTCACGCTCTGCCTGGGATACTCGCAGATAGTCCGGTATATGTTCCATTGCAGTTTCTGTTTTTCCTTCACGATAATAAATAAGTCCCAGTGCAGCCACTGCTGCTGCACGCTGTTTGTTTACATGTGCCGGGGCAAAAGAATATGGAACCTCCATTTTCTCTGTGATCAGTTCACAAAATACCGGTACTCCATCTCCCAGAAAAGTCACAGGTTGTCCATATGCATTCAACTTTTTGATCATTTCTTCCACTGGCACAGCCATCTGTTCTTCTACTGTTTCCAGCCTATGATCCGTAAAACGATAGATACCTGTATACACCTGTTTACGTCTTGCATCCATGATCGGACAGATCAGTCCTGGCGTATCATACAGATTGTAAGCAAGTCCCTCTACTGTCGGAATTGCCACTAATGGTTTCTTTAATGCCAATCCAAGCCCTTTCGCTGTTGCAGAGCCTATACGAAGTCCGGTAAAAGATCCCGGGCCAGCCGCAACTGCAATCGCATCAATGCTTTCCAGATCAAGTTCGGTCATCTTTACGATCTCATCCAGCATTGGAAGTAATGTCTGTGAATGTGTTTTCTTGTAATTAATGGTATATTCTGCTACCAGAACATCATCTTCTACGACAGCTACGGATGCTACGATTCCGGAACTGTCAAGACCTAAAATTCTCATATTTTTTCTCCTATAAGCCATCTACAGTTATCTTTCTGTAATCAAATCCCTGTGTCAGGTCTTTTTCTATTGTAATAGAAATAACATTATCCGGAAGAATCTCTTCGATCAGCTCAGCCCATTCGATCAAACAGATGCCATTTCCAAAGAAATAATCATCATATCCGATTTCTTCCATCTCTTCGATATCTCCAATTCGGTACACATCAAAATGATAGAAAGGAAGACGCCCCTCTTCATACACCTGTACAATTGTAAATGTCGGGCTGCTTACCGGTTCTGTAATACCAAGTCCCGCTGCCACCCCCTGTGTAAAAACCGTTTTACCTACCCCCAGATCTCCGGTCAGGGTATAAATCTGTCCAGGCTGGGCTGCTTTTCCTATTTTCTCACCCAGAGCATATGTTTCTTCAGGGCTTCTTGTCTCTGTTACCATCTGTTGAATCACCTTTTTCCTTGCAGAATTGTTCTTTGCATATTATAATAGAGCGCACAGAGAAAAACAATACTTTTTGCAAAAGGAGACTATGATTATGGCAAATACAAATCCGGTTGTAACTTTCACTATGGAGAACGGTGATGTTATGAAAGCAGAACTGTATCCGGAAATCGCACCGAATACAGTAAATAATTTTATCAGTCTTGTCAAAAAAGGTTTCTACGACGGACTTATCTTTCATCGTGTCATCAATGGATTTATGATTCAGGGCGGATGCCCGGACGGAACCGGAATGGGTGGTCCAGGATATAGCATCAAAGGAGAATTTGCTCAAAATGGCATTGCAAATAATCTTGCTCATACCCCAGGAGTTCTTTCCATGGCAAGAGCCATGCATCCAAATTCCGGTGGAAGCCAGTTCTTCATTATGCACAAAGCTGCTCCACATCTGGACGGAAGCTATGCTGCATTTGGCAAAGTGATCGAGGGCATGGATGTTGTAAACAAAATTGCTGAAACCGAAACAGATTTCAGAGACAGACCGTTGGATGATCAGCAGATCAAATCTATGACTGTCGAAACCTTTGGTGTAGATTATCCAGAACCAGAGAAGTGCTGATTCAGCAAGCTCTTCAAGTAAATGAGGAGAAGCCTGATGGTGCGATATCTATCTTTTTCAGATAGAACCCGTTACCTTCCGGCTTCTTTTTTATTCCCATATTCTAATGATCAAATGTTATAACTTTTCCGTCGATCACTGCATAATACAGTTCCTGATCTTTTTCGATTCCGGCTCTTCCATTCGTTCCTTCTGTAATTGCCTTCCGTACGCTTCCTACATCCTGCACTGGAACCAGCAGTTTCATGACCACTTTGTCCGTATATTCACTATCCAGCACTGGAATGTTTCTTTCTCCTGCAATGTACTGTATCTTGCCGAGTCCTGTATAATCTGTCGTAATCTTAAGTGCGATTCCCTTTTGTTTAAGAATCACCTTGCTTGCAGCAAGGCCTTCCTGCACTGCTTTGGAATACGCTCTTACAAGTCCACCTGTTCCAAGCAGCACGCCTCCAAAATATCTTGTTACTACAACCGCCACATTGTAAATATCTTCTCCAAGGATCACATCAAGCATTGGCCTTCCAGCAGTTCCGGAAGGTTCTCCATCATCACTGCATCTGGTAAATTCACGATTCATCCCAATCGAATACACATAGCAATTGTGTCTTGCATCCCAGTATTTTTTTTTCATCTCTTCCAGAAAAGCCAACGCTTCTTCTTCACTTTCCACTGGATGAACTGTCGCGATGAAGCGTGATTTTTTTTCAGTGATCTCGCCTTCTCCACCTTCATATACTGTTCTGTACTGTTCCAGCATAAGTACTCCTTCCTAAAACACAGGCTGCAACCGTCCAGGACGATCACAGCCTATATTCAGATACTATTCTTCTGTATAACCGGCATCTCCGCCGCCAGTATCGCCACCGGTATCTCCTCCACCAGTATCTCCGCCACCGGCATCTCCACCGCCGGTATCTCCGGTGTTATCTCCGGTATTATCTCCCGTATTACCACCGGTGTTATCTCCGGTATTATCTCCCGTATTATCACCCGTGTTGTCTCCGGTATTGTCGCCCGTATTATCTCCGGTATTATCACCATTCGGATTATTCGGATCCGGTGTCGGTTCTGGATTGTATATTTCTTCTTCCGTTGTGTATTCCTGCATACCGCTTTCGTCATCTCCGTAGAAATGCTGATCACAATAATCAGTCGGTATATCACCAATATCAAAGTATTCTGTAATAACCGGACAGCCAGCTCTTGGAAGAAGTCCCGTCTCTTCACAAACACTTATCTTGTCAACACTTGCAGGCATATCAAAATCTCTGTCCTCAAGGCCTTCATGAATTCGTGTCATTACTTTCTTCCAAAGGTTCTTATGGAAGTTTCGGGCGTCCTCCGGAAGTTTTTCATTATTGTCATATCCTGACCAAACTGCACATGTATAATATGGTGTATATCCTACAAACCAGAGGTCATTGTACGCATCTGTTGTACCTGTCTTTCCTGCAACTGTCATATTATCAAGCTGGCAGGCTGTACCTGTACCCTGTGTTACAACATCTTCCATAGCACTCGTCAACAGCCATGCTGTACTCTCTTTTATCACAGATCTTCCTGCAGAGTTCTTTTCAATCAGGACATTTCCATTATGATCCAGAATCTTTGTATAATAGATTGGTTCAATATAATTACCACTGTTGGCAATCGCCGCATATGCCGCACAAAGCTCTACGTTCGTTACACCATGTGTCAGACCACCGAGCGCAAGTGGAAGGTTCGCATCTGTCCAGACCGTTCCATTGGCATCTCTGTCCGCTTCTGTTCCATGAGCCAGTGTTGTAAATCCAAAATTATCCAGATACTGCAGACCAAGCTGTGGAGTAACCTCTTCCAGACATTTTACTGCCACAACGTTAACGGAATTCTGAATTGCCTTTCGGATCGTCGTTGTTCCACCATAACTCTTGGAAGCATTATTGACCGGAGATCCATCCGGATAGTTGTAAGGTTCATCTTCAAACGTTGTTGCAAGTGTCATTCCCTTCTCATTGAGAGCTGGTGCATACGTGGAAAGAATCTTAAATGTAGAACCAGGCTGTCTGGTCGTATCTGTTGCTCGGTTCAGAGTCAGACTGGCTGTCTTTTCTCCACGGCCACCAATAATGGCCTTAACATAACCAGTATGCTGATCAATAACACTCATTGAAGACTGCGGCTGTGGTGCAAAGCTTACACGCTCAGCTACAACCGTGCTGCCATCCGCAAGAATACTTGCTTTATAACGATCCACATATTCCTGTCCTTCTTCCTGCGAATCAAACAGAAGGTCAAATTCCGGATCCTCATTCTGAAAATAAAGTTTCAGCATTTCTTTACTGTAGTTTACTTCTTCACCCTGTGGATTCTTGACTGTCAGTGCATAATCCAGTGCATACTGTACATAATCCGGATAATTGGATGGATCTGCATATTCTTCATCGAGGATGCTCTGGATTCGTGCATCCTGTGTTGTATAAATACTCAATCCACCGCTGTACACAAGATTCTGTGCCTGTGTGCGGGTATAACCTTTAATATTCATCAGGTCATTGACCACCTGATCGATCAGTTCATCCTCGAAGTAAGAATAAACCGTATTTTCTGTTTCGGAGTTCAAAACCTGTGCTGCCTGAATACCCGAATATACGTCATCATTGATCACCTGATCATACTGTTCCTGTGTAATGTATCCCTGATCCAGCATATGGTCCAGAACTTCTTTACGTCTTTTGGCGTTTGCTTCCGGATGCTCAATTGGATTATACTGTGTCGGATTCTGTGTGATTCCTGCCAGAGTCGCACATTCTGAAAGATTCAGATCCCAGACATCTTTGTCAAAATATTTGTGTGCCGCTGCCTGAACGCCATAAGTGCCGGCTCCCAGGTTGATCGTATTCAGATAGTTTTCAAGAATTACATTTTTGTTATTGATGTTCTTCTCGACCTCAACAGCAAGATACTGTTCCTGGATCTTACGCGTAAAACGCTCCAGCCAGGTTGATTCCTGTGTCCAGTTCGTAAATACATTATTTTTAAGCAACTGCTGTGTAATAGTACTGGCACCTTCTGAAAGGTCTCCAGATGTGATATTCTTTACAAACGCACGGAGAATACCTCTTACGTCAATTCCATTATGCTCATAAAAACGCTCATCTTCAATTGCCACGACTGCATGCTGAAGATCCAGCGGGATCTGGTCTATGGAAACCGGAAGTCGGTTGGAACTTGGTGCTGTCAGTTTACGAAGCTGATTGCCGTCCCCGTCGTACAAAAAAGTCGCATATCCCAGAGGTGATATATCAATATCATTCGCATCCGGTGCATTGTCTATTATTCCTCGAAAAGCCCCGATTCCCGTACATCCTATAACCACGCAAATTGTGATCAAAGCAACAAACAGGACTCTGATCAACGAAACATGCGCTCTTTTTCCCATCATGGCAGTACGGGAAATCAGCGAATTTCGCTTCTTTGAGACTGATTTTTTTCCGTAATTCATGGTTTTCCTCCTTAATAGTCCGTTTTATTATAACAAATAAGAATTCGTAAATAAAGCCCTAAATAAAAACTTCACATTTTTGACATTAAAAAAGAAGCTTCCCTTTTATAGAAAGCTTCTTCTATGTATTTATCTCTTATTTTACGATCTTTTATTCTCAGAATGTTATTCTTAAAGAACCATTTTAGCTGCGCCGCAGATCCCAGCGTCATTTCCAAGTGTTGCAAGAACAATCTGTGTATCTTTGCAGGATGGAAATGCATATTTCATATAATATTTCTGAATGCAGTCAATCAGTGGCTGTCCGGCCTTGGATACCCCTCCACCGATTACGATTGCTTCCGGATCAACAACTGCCGCAAAACCAGCAAGTGCTCCACCAAGAAGATCTCCTACATATTCCATGGTACGCACTGCAAGTGCATCACCTTCCTTGAATGCATCAAGGACATCTTTTGCTGTGATGTTCTGGAGTCCGCGAAGAGTACTGTCTTCTTCAGATGCAGCAAGCATTCTTCCTGCCACACGTACGATTCCGGTAGCAGATGCATACTGTTCCAGACATCCATGATTGCCGCAGTTACATTTTTCTGCTTCGCCACGTACAACCAGCACATGGCCGATTTCACCACCGGCACCATGTGTTCCGGCAACGATTTTGCCATCTACAATGATTCCGCCACCCACACCTGTACCAAGTGTCACCATGATGACATTATCAGAGCCGGCAGCTGCACCTTTCCACGCTTCTCCCAGAGCAGCAACATTGGCATCATTTCCTGCACATGCTTTAAGTCCTGTCAGATCATGAAGGATCTGTGCTACCGGTGTAAATCCCCAGTAAAGATTTACCGCACATGCAGCTTCCCCTTTAGAATTGATCGGTCCCGGAATTCCGATTCCAACGCCTTCCACATCAGCTTTCTCAATACCTTTTTCTGCCATTTTGTCTTGAATAGCCTTTGCCACATCCGGAAGAATGTTTTCGCCTTTATTTTCTGTTCTTGTTGGAATCTCCCATTTGTCAACAAGATTACCGTCTGTCTGGAAAAGACCGCATTTTACGGTTGTCCCCCCTACATCAATCCCAAAACAATATGAACCCATTTTCATCCACCTTTCCCTGTTTGCCAGTCGTTTTTGTTTTTATAAAAAAATATTTTATCAGCTTTCACGCTTACGTGCAATATTAGCCTGTACACGTTTGTACAGTTCTTCTGCCGCATTGTATCCCATCTTCTTCTGTCGGTGGTTGACAGCCGCTGATTCTACAATAACCGCCAGATTACGTCCTGGTCTGATCGGCAGAGAATGGCAGACAATCTTGTTTCCAAGATACTCTGTATATTCTTCATGAAGTCCGAGACGATCATATTCTTTATCGCGGTCCCACTCTTCAAGTTTGATGACAAGATCAACAGACTGCGTATCTTTAACACTTTCTACACCAAACAGTGTCTTGACATCAATAATACCAATGCCGCGAAGTTCGATAAAATGACGGGTAATATCCGGCGCCGAGCCTACCAGAGTGACATCACTGACTTTACGCAGCTCTACAACATCATCGCTTACAAGACGATGTCCTCGTTTGATCAGCTCCAGTGCAGCTTCACTCTTACCAATACCGCTCTCTCCTGTGATCAGAATTCCTTCGCCATAAACATCTACAAGCACACCATGAATGGAAATACATGGAGCCAGCTGAACACCAAGCCAGCGAATGATCTCTGCCATCAGACTGGAAGTGGTTCTCTCTGTAACAAATGTCGGTACATTGTATTTGATTGCCATATCGATCATGTCCTGTGATGGCTTGGTCATCGTACTGAAGATAACACATGGAATCTTACTTGAAATAAAACGTTCATATTTCATTATTCTCTTTTCATCACTGAGCTGCATCAGATATGTGTACTCTACATAACCAATGATCTGAACACGTTCATTTGCAAAATGCTCCAGATAACCAGTCAGCTGCAATGCCGGACGGTTGATTTCCGCCGTCATGATCCGCATCTCGGACAGATCAATTTCAGGAGTCAGATTTGTAAGGTTAAGCTCCTGTACCATCTTTGTCATCAATACACCTTTCATAATGTGTTCTCCTTTAATGTTTATTTATTCGGGTGAAAAAATTCATACACCTGTTTTGCACTTCCTATATTCATTGACTCCGTCTCTGCAAGTTCTTCTACCGTTGCATCACGGATTCCTTCTATCGAACGGTAACGTCGCATCAGAGCTTTTCGTCTCCGTTCGCCGATTCCCGGAATATCATCCAGAACAGAATGAACCTGTTCTTTACTTCGAAGCGATCGATGATATTCTATTGCGAAACGGTGAGCCTCATCCTGTATTCTTGTGATCAGGCGAAATCCTTCACTGTTGGTGTCGATTGGTATTTCAATATTATCAAAATAAAGTCCTCTCGTTCGATGATGATCATCTTTTACCATACCACAGACCGGGATCCGTATTCCAAGTTTATCAAGAACACCCAGTGCTATATTAACCTGTCCTCTTCCACCATCCATCAGAAGCAGATCCGGCATTCTGGAAAAGCTGTCAAATTCTCCGTTGCTTTCATGTGTAAACCGCCTTGTCAAAACCTCTTCCATACTTGCATAATCGTTCGGGCCCTGCACAGATTTAATGCGAAACTTACGGTAATCGCTGCGCTTTGGCTTTCCTTTCTCATAAACAACCATGGAACCTACGGACTCAAATCCACTGATATTAGAGATATCAAAAGCTTCCATTCGATTAAGACCTTTAAGGCCAAGCCAATCTTCCACTTCATGAACCGCTCCGATCGTTCTGCCTTCTTCCCTTCGAATACGCTCACGATCCTTCTCCAGAACCATTCGCGCATTCTCCCATGCAAGTTCAACAAGCTTTTCCTTGGTTCCTTTTTTTGGCACAACAATACGAACTTTCTGTTTTCTTCTGGATGTCAGCCATTCCTCAATAACATCCGCATCTTCTATCTCTGTCTGCAGTGTAATCTCTCCCGGAATAAACGGTGTACCGGCATAAAACTGCTTTACAAAACTGGACAATACTTGTGACCGGGTATCTCCTCTGGCCACTCTCAGATAAAAATGATCTCTTCCGATCAGCTTGCCATCACGCATAAAAAACACCTGAACAACTGCATCCTGTTCTCGCAGATCAAGGCTTTCATCCATATCACACGCTATGATATCTCTGTCTTCTTCTCCATATGCTGTAATCTTCTGCCGCTCGCCGATCTTCTGGATACTTCGTATCAGATCTCGAGCTTCTGCAGCATCCTCAAAGCGCATTTCTTCAGATGCTTTCTGCATTTTTTCAGTAAGCTGATCGATCGTTTCCTGAAAATCCCCGTTCAGAAAACGAATGACTTTCTGGATATTTTCTTTATAGGCACGCTGATCCGCATGTCCGGTACACGGACCCATGCACTGTTTCATGTGATAATACAGGCATGGACGGTCCTTTCCACAGTCTCTCGGAAGGTTTCGATTACAGGAACGCACCTGATATAATTTGCGTACCAGTTCTATGACATCTTTTACAGCGCCACCACTGGTATATGGACCAAAATAACGGTTCTTGTCTTTTTTCATTCTTCTGGCGAACAATACCCTTGGATAAGCCTCCTGAACAGTCACCTTAATAAACGGGTAACTCTTGTCATCTTTCAGCATGGTATTGTATTTCGGTCGATGTTCCTTGATCAGATTGCTTTCAAGGACCAGGGCCTCCAGTTCAGAATCTGTAATGATATATTCAAATCTGGCTATGTGGGTAACCATCTGCTCAATCTTGGCACCTTTGTTACGGCTGCTCTGAAAATACTGCCGCACACGGTTTTTAAGGCTGATAGCTTTTCCTACATAAATGATCTCATCCCGTTCATCGTGCATCAGATAGACACCCGGTTTCGCGGGAAGTTTTTTTAGTTCTTCTTCAATCTGAAACATATTACTCCTCAGAATCAGATTCGTTGTTGTCTGTTTCAGTCACATCAACAGCTGCAATTTCATGTACAGGTTCTGCCTGTGTTTCTTCCGCTGTCAACCCTTCTGTATTTTCCACTGCTGTCTTGTCGGCAGTCGTCTGTACTTCATCCGGAAGGTCCTCCAGATTCTCCGGAATCTCCAGTCCTTTCTCAACTGCACGGAAGATCTTCATAAATTCCTTACCAGTGATCGTCTCTCTGCTGATGAGATATCCGGCGATCTTATCCAGTGCCTCTCTGTGCTCATTCAGAAGTCTCTTGGCTTCTTCGTAAGAATAATGCAGAAGCTGCATAACCTCATGATCAATCTCTGTTGCAGTATCATCACCACAATTCAGTACCGCACGGCCTGACAAATACTGATTTTCCTGAGATGCCAGTCCCATCAGTCCAAATTTCTGAGACATACCATACTGTGTGATCATTGCACGCGCAACTTTAGTTGCCTGTTCAATATCATTGGCAGCACCGGTAGTGACCGTATCAAACACGATTTCTTCTGCTGCACGCCCACCCAGATATCCGACCAGCATTGCTTCCAGCTCTTTCTGGGTATTAAGATATTTTTCTTCCTCAGGTACCTGCATAACATAACCAAGTGCTCCCATGGTTCTCGGCACGATCGTTATTTTCTGCACAGGTTCTGCATCTTTCTGTAACGCATTGACAAGCGCATGGCCAACTTCATGATAGGAAACAATTTTTCTTTCCTGCGGGCTTAAGATACGATCTTTCTTCTCTTTACCAACGAGTACAACTTCAACAGATTCCTGAAGATCTTTCTGTGAAACAGCTCTGCGGCCATTTTTGACTGCAAGGATTGCAGCTTCATTGATCATATTGGCAAGATCTGATCCCACAGCCCCTGATGTAGCAAGCGCAATTGCTTCCAGATCGACCGTTTCATCCAGCATGACGTTTTTTGCATGGACTTTGAGGATTTCCACACGTCCTTTCAGATCCGGGCGATCAACAATGATACGTCTGTCAAAACGGCCAGGACGCAGAAGTGCCGGATCCAGTACTTCTGGACGATTGGTTGCCGCGAGGATCAGAAGCCCTTTTGAAGTATCAAATCCATCCATTTCCGCAAGCAGCTGATTCAGTGTCTGCTCACGTTCATCATTGCCTCCGCCGTAACGTGAATCACGGCTTTTACCGATTGCATCGATCTCATCGATAAATACGATACATGGTGCATTTTTCTTCGCTTCTTCAAACAGGTCCCTTACTCGGGATGCACCTACACCAACAAACATCTCTACAAATTCTGAACCAGAAAGTGAAAAGAACGGTACATTCGCCTCGCCTGCTACTGCCTTGGCAAGAAGTGTCTTACCTGTTCCCGGAGGTCCTACAAGAAGCGCTCCTTTCGGAAGTTTTGCACCAATTGCAGTGTATTTCCCCGGATTATGCAGAAAATCCACAACTTCCTGCAAAGATTCTTTTGCTTCTTCCTGTCCTGCAACATCTTTAAATGTCACTCCGGTTTCTTTTTGAACATAAGCTTTTGCCCTGCTCTTACCAACACCCATGATGCCGTTTCCACCTTTGTTCATCCGCCGCATAAAAAACATCAGCATAAAAAACAGAACTACTGTCGGCAGTAGAACACTGATCATGGTCGAAACAAATTCTCCCATAGCATCCGGCTGCTCATAATGGAATACGATATCCGTTCCCTCCAGACGTTTTGTAAGGGCGTCTGCATCCTCCATCTGGTTTACTTTATAACTTACATTCTGGTAGTAGGATTTCTGAATCTTAGGTACAACAGTCAGCACACCTGACTGAAGAGTAACTTCTTTTACCTGATCCTTCTCTACCATTTCGATAAATTTATCATATGTGATCTCACTGGACTTGTCGCTCATCATATCTGTTACAAAGCTCAGGCATACCAGTGAAATCAGCAGACAAATCAAAAAAGCCAGAATAGACTGGCGGTTTTTATTCGGTCCCTGATTGCCAGGATTGTTTCGATTCGGACGGTTTCGATCCGGCCGATTGTCCATCTGATTGTTCATTCTTGTCCTCCTCTTGTTATCTTCTTTATTATAAAGATATTTCTTGTATAAATCAACTGAAAAACTGTGATTGTTTGCAGTACATTACTTGCCTGTGAACAGTAAGTGTAGTATACTATCAACGTGATAGCCGGAAGTTTGTTCCGGCTAAATGTGATGGGAAAGGAAAACGATAAATGAAAATTGGATTTGATAATGACAAGTATCTGACCATGCAGTCCGAGCATATTCGTGACCGCATCAGCAAATTTGACAACAAACTTTATCTGGAATTCGGCGGAAAACTTTTTGATGATTATCATGCTTCCCGTGTTCTTCCAGGCTTCGAACCTGACAGTAAGCTACGTATGCTCATGCAGCTGAGCGATCAGGCAGAGATCGTTATCGTTATCAGTGCTGCAGATATTGACAAAAACAAAATGCGAGGAGACCTTGGTATTACTTACGATGAAGATGTTCTGCGTCTGATCGATGCCTTTACAGAACGTGGTCTCTATGTAGGCAGTGTATGCATTACACGTTATGCCGGTCAGGAAAGTGCTGATCATTTCAAGAAACGTCTTGAAAAGCTCGGCATCAAAGTGTATTTCCACTACAGTATTCCCGGATATCCAAGCAATATCCCTCTTATCGTAAGTGATGAAGGATATGGAAAGAACGAATATATCGAGACCACAAGACCGCTGGTAGTTATCACTGCGCCAGGACCGGGAAGCGGAAAAATGGCGACCTGTCTTTCCCAGCTGTATCACGAATACAAACGCGGAGTAGCTGCCGGTTATGCCAAATTTGAAACATTCCCAATCTGGAACATTCCGCTGAAACATCCGGTCAATCTGGCATACGAAGCAGCAACTGCTGACCTGAATGATGTCAATATGATCGACCCGTTCCATCTGGAAGCTTACGGTGAAACAACGGTCAACTATAACCGTGATGTGGAGATTTTCCCGGTTCTCCAGGCAATGTTCGAAAAGATCATGGGCGAGTGCCCTTACAAATCACCTACTGACATGGGTGTAAATATGGCCGGAAACTGTATCGTAGATGATGAAGCCTGCTGTGAAGCATCACGCCAGGAGATTATCCGCCGCTACTATAAGAGCTGTGCAGCGCTTCTCACCGGTACAGGTACAGAAGAAGAAATCCGTAAGATCGAACTGCTTCTGAAACAGGCTCATGCCTCTCTGGAAGACCGTAAAGTTGTTCCGGCAAGCCTTCAGAAAGAAAAAGAAACCGAAGGTCCTGCTGCCGCTCTGGAGCTGACTGACGGACGTATGATCTTCGGCAAAACTTCTGAACTGCTCGGTGCCTCCTCTGCCCTTCTTCTGAATGCATTGAAAGAGCTGGCTGGTATTCCTCATGAGAACCATGTAATCTCACCAGAAGCAATACGACCGATTCAGGAATTAAAGACGCAGTATCTCGGAAGCAAAAACCCACGTCTTCATACTGACGAGACACTGATCGCACTTTCCGTCAGCGCAGCAAATAATCCGGAAGCACGCAAGGCACTGGAACAGTTACCATCTCTTCGTGGCTGCCAGGCGCATACCTCTGTCATGCTGTCTTCTGTTGATATCTGGGAGTTCCGCAAACTTGGCATTGAACTGACCTGCGAGCCAAAATTTGAAAAAGAAAAAATATATCATTAATTCAATCAACTTTCATCAGATTCCAAAAAATCCCCGCTACCGTAATGGTATCGGGGATCTTTATATATATGCTTCTGAGATTTAGTCTTCGTATCCGTTCGGATTCTTCTGCTGGAAATTCCAGGAATCTGCACACATATCTTTGATATCGTACTCTGCTTCCCAGCCAAGTTCTTTCTTTGCTTTGGTCGCATCAGAATAACATGTCGCAACATCACCTGCACGACGTGGTTTGATAGAGTAAGGAATTTTGATTCCTGTCGCAGCTTCAAAATTCTTAACGATGTCAAGGACGCTGTATCCTTTGCCTGTTCCCAGATTGTAAATACTGAGTCCGGAATTATCTTCCAGTTTCTTAACTGCTTTTACATGCCCCTTTGCAAGGTCAACTACATGAATGTAATCTCTCACTCCGGTTCCATCCGGTGTATCATAATCATTACCAAATACTCCAAGCTCTTTCAGCTTACCAACTGCAACCTGTGTGATATATGGCATCAGGTTGTTCGGAATACCATTCGGATTCTCACCGATAAGGCCACTCTTATGAGCACCGATCGGATTGAAGTAACGAAGAAGTACTACATTCCATTCTGGATCTGCTTTCTGGATATCTGTAAGAATCTGTTCCAGCATGGATTTGGTCCAGCCATAAGGATTGGTGCACTGTCCTTTCGGGCATTCTTCTGTGATCGGAATGATTGCCGGATCGCCATATACAGTTGCCGAAGAGGAGAAAATAATATTTTTGACACCGTGTTTTCTCATCACATCTACAAGAGTAAGTGTACCAGCAATATTATTCTCATAATATTCCCAAGGTTTTACAACAGACTCTCCGACTGCTTTCAATCCAGCAAAATGTATACAGGAATCAATGTCTTCCTTTTCAAAAACTTCATTCAGTCCTTCACGATCCAGAATATCTTTTTTATAAAACTTCACCGGCTTACCTGTGATCTTTTCTACTCGTTCCAGGCTTTTTTCACTGGAGTTGCTTAAATTATCCAGAACAACCACATCATATCCTGCATTCTGCAGCTCTACCACTGTGTGACTTCCAATAAAACCTGCTCCACCTGTTACTAAAATTGCCATGATTTATCTCCTCCTGACGTTTGCTTTAGTTCTGCTTTATTTCGATGTCATTGTATCATCATTCTTTTTTTTTCACAATATATTCCAGAAGTATCCCTCAGATTTTACTAAAACTCCCTCAGATTTTACTATTACCAGAATATTTGTGAGGATTTTATTTATCCCATATACCCGAACTTCTGCATTCTTGTGTTTGTGCAATCTGGCATTCCATATTTTTATGCAATATATATCATTTTTTTTGTGATTTCGGGCCTTTTTTATACATTTTTATTGACACTGTCTGGTATAAACGATATAATCAACCTAAATTCTTCGTGCTAACCACGAAACCAAACTGACGATTCTGTCAGTTTCACCAAACAAAAGGGAGGACTTATCTATGAAACGAAAAATCGCATTAGCTATGGTACTGGCAATGACCGCATCAATGGCTCAGCCTGTTCTTGCAGCAGACAGTAAAACTACTCTGGATGTTATCATCAGTCAGTATGGTACTCAGACTCAGACCTGGTGGACTCAGTTTGAGAAAGATTTTGAAGCAGAGAATCCTGATATCGATCTGAATGTGGAAATTGTTTCCTGGAATGATCTTTATACAAAAGTAAATACACTTGTTGCAAACAACAATGCACCTGATATTCTGAACATCGATGTTCTTGCAGATTATGTGGCTGATGATCTGCTGATGCCTGCTACAGAATATGCTTCTGAAGATCTCCAGGCAAAATTCTTCCCGGCATTCTGGGAAGCAAGCACAATCGATGATACTGTATACGCATTACCGATCCTGGCATCCTGCCGTGCTCTCTTCTATAATAAAGATATCCTTGATGAAGCAGGCGCTTCCGTTCCTACTACATGGGCTGAAGTTCAGGAAACAGCACAGAAGATCAAAGATAAATTCGGTGATGACGTTTATCCATGGGGTATTGATATGACAACTGACGAAGGTCAGGCTGCATTCTCCTATTATACATGGAACAACGGTGGTGGATTTGTAGACGAAAACGGTGACTGGGCTCTGAACAGTGACAAGAACGTTGAAGCTCTTAACTTTGCAATCGGTCTTGTAAACGATGGATATACAAACTCTGACCCGGCCAACGAAACACGTTATGATCTTCAGGATATGTTCGGTGCAGGAAAAGTTGCTATGATGATCGGACCGAACAACATTCCTACTTATCTTTCTGATGGCGGATATGACATCAACTACGATGTAACTACTATCCCGGCTAACGAAGGATGTGACTCTGTTGCAATGGGTGTTTGCGACCGTCTCGAGGTATTCAAAGATGACTCCGCTGAAGATCAGGAAGCTCGTACAGCTGCCATCAGTAAATTCTTCGACTTCTTCTATGATGACGAACGTTACGCTGATTACATGGTATTTGAAGGATTCCTTCCTACTACTCAGACAGCAGCAGACCTTCTTGCAAAAGATGATGATACTTTCGCATCCTGGATCGATATCCTGCAGAGCTGCAACTTCTACCCGGCAACTAAGACCGAATGGGCAGATGTTAAACAGGGCGTAATCGAAGTTGAACAGAACGCACTTCTCGGTGATGACGTTCAGACACTTCTGGATGACCTTCAGGCTGATATTGCCGGCTGATCATCTTACAATTAAATGTAACTTTACCGGGAGCCGGAACATTAGTGACCGGCTCCCGCTTCTTTTGAAAATTTCTGTTAAAAACTTCTCAGAAAATTTTTAACAAATGATTTGGTGGTGTTATTATGAAAAAAAAGAAAACTCTGGCTGCTCTGGAGCCCTATCTGTGGTTGCTCCCAAGTATCCTTCTTATGACAATCTTCATACTCTTTCCAATCTTTGAAGTATTTCGTACTTCAATGAGCGAAGTGAGTAAGGCCGGACTTGTAAAAGGCTTCTGTGGATTTGACAACTTTGCAAAAGTCCTCAGAGGTTCTACCTTTAAACTGGTTCTCAAAAATACACTTGTATGGACCATTGCCGTTGTTGTGATCTCTACTGTGTTTGGTTTTATCCTGGCACTTGTACTGAACAACAAGTTCCGTTTCCGTAAAGCCGTTCGTGCAATTATTGTATTCCCATGGGCTACTTCCCTGATCATTCAGGCAGGTGTCTGGAAATTCATCATTGATAAAGATTACGGTGCACTGAATACACTTTTAATGAAAATCGGTCTGATCTCCAGCCCGGTAAACTGGACTCCTACCCCTGGTGCATATTTTGCATGGGAAATTTTTGTAGGTATCTTTGTTACCGTGCCATTCGTTACCTTCTGTGTACTTTCCGGTCTGCAGAGCATTGATAACTCTTATTATGAAGCTGCAACTGTTGATGGAGCAAATTACTGGCAAAAACTGTTTAAGATCACACTTCCGCTGGTAAAATCTTCTCTGACTGTAAGTACTGTGTTGAATATTATTTATGTATTCAACTCCTTCCCAATTATCTGGACCATTACCAAGGGTGATCCGGCAAGCCGTACCGATACCCTTGTTACATACCTTTATAAACTAGCCTTCTACAAAGGCAAATCCGGTGAAGCAGCTGCAGTCTCTGTGATTGGTTTCCTGATTCTGTGTATCTGTGCTTCTGTTTATATGGTACTTTCACTGAGAAAGGAGGATGAAGACTAATGAAAAAAACACGTGACACCAAAAGCATACTCCTTCGAGTTCTTCTTTATCTTTTTGTAATTCTGGTGGTATTGGTTACATTGTATCCATACTTTGTTATGTTCACAACAGCAGCCAAAAGCCGTGCAGAAATTTATTCCACCGATGGAACGCTCCTGCCAATCCACTGGTTGTGGCAAAATTTCAAAGACATCTGGACTCTGGCTCCACTTTCGAGATACTTTATCAATTCACTGATCGTTGCAGGTGGTTCCACTCTGATCGCGATCGTATGTGGTATCCCGGCAGCCTATGCACTTGCACGAATGAAATTCAAAGGTAAAAAAATCTTCCTGGGAATTGTCATTATTTCTCAGATGTTTGCACCGGTTGTCCTTCTGGTAGGTATCTACAAAATCATGTCCACTTTTGGCATGACAGACAGTCTCGTAGGGCTGGTATTTATCAATGCAGCATTTAACCAGGCATTTGCAATCTGGCTGCTGCGCGGTACCTTTATCTCCATTTCTCCTGAAATGGAACAGGCAGCTACCGTAGACGGCTGTGGAAAGGTTTCTGCCCTGATCCGTATCCTTCTTCCTGTAGCAGCACCTGGTATCGTTACTGCCCTGATTTTCGTATTCATCAACGCCTGGAACGAATATACCGTTGCTCTGACATTGATTTCTACAGATGTCCTGAAACCTCTGACAGTCGGTATTACAATCTTCAATGGCTACAATATGGTGGAATGGCAGTATCTGTTTGCATCCTCTCTGTTTGCAACAGTGCCAGTTATTATTCTTTTTGTCGCAATCGAGAAACACCTTGTCGGCGGTCTTACTTCCGGTGGTGTTAAAGGCTGATATGCACACTAAAAAAGCTTCGGAGCTGTTCACAAAGTTCCGAAGCTTTTTTATTTGATCATATTTAATATTATTTATATTTCTGAATGATTGCATTCATCTGCGGCAGTTTTTCCTGCATATCTTTAACAAGAGTAAGCTGTGTCCTGCAGCGGTCAAGGTTGTGCCCCTCACGATGAATATGGAAATAATGATCACCCTCCAGATGATCAGTCAGGAAACGGATCCCATTCTCAAATGTCATAAGGATCGCCCCCATCGGCAGCATGTCGATTTCTAAATCGGTCAGTGCTCCTCCACATCCTTCAATAAATCCCCTCGCATATACATCAAAAAGATGAAGATCACAGGATACCTTTGAAAGATCCTGCTCATCTTCCAGCGCAGTACTTGCTCCAAAACGAATAGAATCGCCAAAATCATTTGCAGTAAGGCCAGGCATAACCGTATCCAGATCGATGACACAGATTGCCTTTCCTGTCTCATCGTCAATCATGATATTGTTCAGTTTCGTATCATTATGTGTAACTCGAAGAGGAAGTCTTCCATCCAGCTGCAGATCATACAGTGCATGTGTCAGTTCTTCTCTTTCGAGAATAAAATCAATTTCTTTCTGAACAGAAGCAGCTCTTCCACAGATATCCTCTGCAACTGCTTTCTTAAATTTCTCCAGACGATCCGGTGTATTATGAAAATCCTTGATTGTCTCATGCAGAGTTTCTGCCGGATAATCCGCAAGAAGTCTCTGGAAATGTCCAAAAGCCACTGCACTCTGATAAAAATCATTATCATCCTTTACTGCATCATAGCAGGTCGCACCTTCTATAAAGAGATATACTCTCCAGTATTCTCCTGTAGAATCTACAAAATACGGAAGGCCATCATTACTTTTTACCAAAGTAAGCGTCTCTCTCTCCGGATCTCCGCCATTCTCGATGATCTTTTTACGAAGCCAGGCAGTAACGCCGCTGACATTCTCCATCAGTTCTACCGGTTTCTTAAAAATACTCTTACTCATTCTCTGCAGAATATAACGTTTTGTTCCCTGTGGTGTCTCGTAGGTCAGTCTGTATGTATCATTAATATGTCCACTTCCATATCGGATACATTCTTTCAGTTCACCCGGCAGTTTAAATCCATCAATTGCTTCGTGCACTTTATTACTGGTCTCCACTTATGCTTCCTCCCACAGTTTCTGCGGATACAGACCCTGATCTTTCAGATTCTGGATTGCAGTCATTACCATTGGTTTATCTTCTTTGTAAGTAACTCCATACCATTTATCTTCGGATTTTAGCACCTTGACAGTAGCTTTCTTTTCCTGAAGAAGTTCATCCACAACAAACGGAAGGAAGTATTCACCTTTCATCGGGTTATTCTTGATCGCATCATCCAGGAATGCTGTGAAACGCTCTTTTAATTCCTTAAGGATGCTGTTCGAAAATCCCCACATATTCATGGAAACAATACTGCCTTCCGGAAGCATTGTCCAAGATTTCCCATCGTCTTCTGTATATGCCGTACCTCCATCATGTTTCTCGATATGAGTACGCTCATTGATCTTGATCAGATGACCTTCCTCATCTGTCACGCATACCCCTCTGGCAACATGACCATTCTCTGTCAGAGTATTTTCCAGACGATATCCAACCATCATATAATGGTAAACATCTTCTTTTTCCTGCTCAGAAGTCAGGAAATCATATGCCATCTTAAATGCATGTACTCCATAATAGTCATCTGCATTGATAACAGCAAATGGTCCGTCAATCTCATCAATACAGCTTAAGACGGCATGACCGGTTCCCCATGGTTTTACTCTTCCCTCAGGAACAGTATATCCCTCCGGGAGATTATCAAGTTCCTGGAACACATATGCAACTTCGATCTGCTTACTCAGACGCTCTCCGATTGCTTCACGAAAAGCTTTTTCATTTTCTTTCTTTATGATAAATACAACTTTTTCAAATCCGGCTCTCACTGCATCATAAATAGAAAAATCCATAATAATATGACCTTCTTTATCGATCGGATCGATCTGTTTCAGTCCACCGTAACGGCTTCCCATTCCCGCAGCCATAACTACTAAAACTGGTTTCTTCATCAATTTTCCCTCCTGTTTCTTCATACTCTTTTAAATCGTACAACAGAATTTCAGATATGACAACAAATAATTTTATTTCCCATACCATATTACCTTTTTTTCATTTTTAGTATTTGCACAAAAAAATTATATTTTTGCACATTATCAATAATGATTTGACTATTTATCACAAATTCATTAGTATAATATTTACAAGCAATATTACAAATGACGAACATCATCTGACCAAGGAGGTTATCCCGTGGCATATCAGAGCATTCAACTGGATCAGGAACTATTTGTATCAGATATTTATACAATTCATTACTACGAATACAGAAATGATTTTCATTTCGATGGTGAACGTCATGATTTCTGGGAATTTCAATGTGTAGATAAAGGTGCTGCCGAAGTTATCACAGACAATGGTACCTATACTCTCACACGCAGTCAGGTCATCTTTCATCGTCCAAATGAATTTCATACTTTGAAAGCAAATGGCAGAACTGCACCAAATATCATTGTAATCTCTTTTGCGTGCAATTCCCCATGTATGAAATTTTTTGAAAATAAAATACTCGAATTTTCCGATACCGAACGAAGTATTCTGGGACGCATTATTGCGGAAGCAAGAAACTGTTTTGCTTCTCCCCTGGATAATCCATATCTTGAAAAAATGGTCAAAAAAAGTACTGTCCCTTTTGGTTCTCAGAAGCTTCTGACGCTGTATCTCGAAGAACTTCTGATCCATATGATCCGCAGATACACTATCGCACATTATTCTGCTTCCGCAGGGATTTATGATTCCTGTCAGACAAGCTCTGAAACCTGCCGGAATATCATCCACTATCTCGGAGAACATGTGCGGCAGTCTCTGACAATTGAAGATATCTCCAAGGACAATATGATTGGACGTTCTCAGCTTCAAAAGCTTTTCCGTGAAGAATATCAGTGCGGAGTTATCGAATTCTTTTCCCGTATGAAGATTGACTTTGCCAAACAGCTGATTCGTGAAAATGATATGAATTTTACACAGATATCTGATTTTCTGGGATATTCTTCCATCCATTATTTTTCCAGACAGTTCAAAAAGCTGTCCGGCATGACACCAACAGAATACGCCACATCCATCAAGGCATTATCTGAACGTCCACAATCTCAATCTTAAACATGACGAATACAAAAATATATATAATAAATGTAAATGCACATGTCCACTAAACGGACAAGAAGGAGGAAACATGCAAATCTGTAAAGTAAAAAATTATCAGGAACTCAGCCGAAAGGCGGCCAATCTGATTGCGGCACAGATAATTCTGAAACCGGACAGTATTCTTGGCCTTGCTACAGGTTCATCTCCTGTTGGAACTTATGAACATCTGGTAGAAATGTACGAAAACGGTGACCTGGATTTTTCTCAGGTAACGACTGTCAATCTCGATGAATATAAAGGACTGGCTGGTTCTGATGAACAGAGCTACCGCTATTTTATGAATACCCATCTGTTCCACAAAATAAATATCAACCATGCAAATACATACGTTCCGAACGGCACAGAACCAGATGCTGAAAAAGCATGCCAGGCATATAACGAACTGCTTCACAAGATCGGTCCAGCTGATATCCAGATCCTCGGGCTTGGTCACGATGGACATATTGGTTTTAATGAACCATCCGACCATTTTGAAAACGAGACTCACTGCGTAGATTTGACTGAAACCACGATTCAGGCCAACAAACGATTCTTTGACAGCGAAAAGGATGTTCCAAAACAGGCATATACCATGGGAATCGGAACGATCATGCGGTGCCGGAAGATTCTTGTGGTCGTCAGCGGTAAAGATAAAGCTGAAATTCTGAAACAGGTCATTCAAGGGCCAGTCACTCCAGAAGTGCCAGGATCGATCTTACAGTTCCACCCGGACTGCACGATCATCGCTGATGAAGATGCCCTTTCTGCAATGGACTTCTGAATTTGAATTCTGTAACGCAAAAAGGAGCCGGTGTTCTCAGAACACCAGCTCCATTTTTGTACCCTTGCCAGGCTCACTTTCCAGTTTTATCTCTGCATTATGAAGGATTGCTCCATGTTTTACAATAGAAAGTCCAAGGCCTGTTCCACCGGTCGCACGGGAATGGCTTTTATCGACCCGGTAAAAACGTTCAAAAATTCTCTTCTGTTCATTTTCCGGAATACCAATTCCATTATCTTCCACACGGTAAAAAGCATGTCCATTGACTGTTCCCGTAAAAATATTTACTGTACCATTCTGATCCGTATAACGAATTGCATTATCCGCAATATTATACAGCATCTCATAGATCACATGCCGTACCCCCTGTACCGTTACCGCATTCCCCTCAAGTGATACATTTATATTTTTTTTCGAAGCCGCACTGTCCAGATGCAAAACAATGTCCTCTGCCAGTTCATACAGATCTACCGGTTCAAACGGAAGGGCACTGTTTTTTTCATCCAGTCTGGAAAGCTGAATGATATCTGCGACCAGCGCACTCAGACGACTTGCTTCATGATAAATCCTGCCCGAAAATTCCGGCACCTTTTCATCAGGAACCATCCCATTCATCATAAGTTCTGCATATCCGGAGATTGACATAAGTGGTGTCTTGAGCTCATGCGAAACATTTGCCGAAAATTCTCTGCGCACTGCTTCTGCCTCTTTCAGTTCTTCCATCTGTTTGGCGATCTGTTTATTCTGCTGATCCACCCTTCCAAGAAGCGGACGTAATTCTTCATATGCCACATCCTTGAGCGGCTCTTCCAGATTCAGTGTATTAATTGGCTCGATCAGATCTTTTGTCTGTTTGCGGACCAGAATAAATGTCACTGCAAAAATCAGAATCAGCAGTCCTCCAAGCAGTACCGAACTCGATAACATCGTATAAAACACACTATCCGTTGTTCTTCCAACACGCAGGATGTCTCCATCAGCCAGTTTTACCGCACAATAAAAATTCTGTTTTGACAATGTTTCCGAGTATCTCAGTGATTCCGCGTATCCATTCTTCTCTGCCTGAATAAATTCCGGACGGTTACTGTGATTTTCAAGTTCTGCAGAATTCTCCAGCGAATCGAACAGGACATTTCCCTTTGGATCAAGTAGCGTAATGCGGGCTGAAGTAGCCTTTCCAAGTGCATCATCCAGATAGGAATTACCCATCTTTTCTACGCCATCCTGCACATATTTCAGGCTGTCCCGGACACTTTCCTTCAGATCTTCATTGTATTTACCATACATGACCAGTCCTGCTGCAAGAAATGTCAGAAGTACAGAAACAACTACCAGTATACAGGTATGATTCAGTATTTTTTTCCTCATATCATGCTCCTATCCGATAGCCGACGCCACGCACCGTTTCTATCAAGTTGCCTGCTTCTCCCAGTTTCTGACGAAGCGTACGGACATGCACATCCACCGTTCTTGTTTCTCCATCAAAATCATATCCCCATACATGACAGAGAATCTGATTTCTGGTCATGACCAGACCTTTGTTTTCCATCAAATACTGAAGAAGTTCAAATTCTTTTCTGGTCAGTTCTACTTTTTCCTCTTTCCAGTAAACTTTATGTCTGCCCACAGACAATCTCAGATCATCACATTTCAGTTCTTTGTCTTCTTCCTGTCTTGAACAGCGCCTGAGAACCGCTTTGACTCTGGCAACAAACTCCATCATTCCAAACGGTTTGGTGATATAATCATCCGCGCCTGCTTCCAAACCTCTTACTTTATCGTACTCCGCTTCTTTTGCCGTCACCATGATCACCGGAATATTTTGGGTTTCCGATGAAGC
Organism: Blautia sp. 210820-DFI.6.14; assembly: GCF_020558815.1. NCBI lineage: Bacteria > Bacillati > Bacillota > Clostridia > Lachnospirales > Lachnospiraceae > Blautia > Blautia sp. 210820-DFI.6.14. The sequence goes on along the minus strand of NZ_JAJCKS010000003.1, from coordinate 194,353 downwards.
TTTCAGACGTTCCAGAATGCTGTATCCATCTTCTCCCGGAAGCATGATATCCAGAAGGATCAGATCCGGCAGTTCTTCTTTCAGTGCATCTTTCAGTTCTTTACTGTTTGCCATCCCTCTTGCAGAAAACCCGGTCGTTTCCAGTGTATAGATCAGCAGCTCTCTGATATTTTTTTCGTCTTCCACACAATAGATCATTCAGCATAATTCCTTTCTGTCCGGGAGCCCTGCAAATATTCTACGGAAGTACATACTCTTTCTGCAGTTCTTCCAGACGATTAAAGTATGAATCATCCGGTTCACTCTTGAGGCTTTCCAGATGACTGTGTGTATCATAAAGATTCTCCCTTACCTGTGTGATGCAGACACTGATATTCGAGCAGTGATCCGCAATTCTTTCCAGACTGGTAAGAAGATCTGTCAGAATAAATCCCATTTCAATCGTACATTCTCCGGAACGAAGCCGATTAATGTGACGACGTTTTAATTCTTTGCTTAATTCATCCACAATTTCTTCCAGTGGTTCTACATCCTCTGTCAGATTCAGATCCTGCTTGTCAAAAATCTGATATGCTGTATCTACGATCCTGCTGACGGCAGCGATCAGAACCTGCAGCTCATTTCGTGCCTGAGCTGAAAAAGTAAGATTTTTCTCATGAAGCTCCTGTGCTGACTCCATAATATTGACCGCATGGTCTGAGATTCGTTCAAAATCTCCGATACAATGCAACATCGTTGATACACTATGGCTGTCTCTCTCTGACAGATTTTTGTTATTCAGCTTTACAAGATATGTTCCTAGCTCGTCCTCATAACGATCTACTTTTGCCTCAATCTTCTGTACACGTTCTGCCTGTTCTTCACTGTAATCATAGATCAGATCCAGTGCAATATTGAGTGCCTTTCTGGAATCTTTCTCCATCTGTCTTGCAGCATTTCTTCCCTGTTCCACTGCAAAAGCAGGTTTTTCAAGGAAACGGGATTCCAGGATCATAAACTCCTGATCCTCTTTGCTGACTTCATCTTTCTTGTCATCACGGATCGTAAGACAGGCAAGTTTTACAAGCAGATTAGAGAATGGCAGCCATACCAGTGTTGCCGTGATATTAAACACACTGTGAGTGATCGCGATCGTTGCCGGTGTCGCCATCTGTGTCATAAACGGAAAATGAACAGCAGCATTGATCAGATAGAACAGAATCATGAATACCACAGTTCCAATCAGATTGAAATACAGATGTATCATCGCTGCACGTTTTGCATTCTTATTCGCTCCGATTGCAGAAAGGAGCGCGGTCACACAGGTACCGATATTCTGCCCCATGATGATCGGGAATGCAGAGCTGAATGGTACTGCTCCTGTCATACAGAGTGCCTGCAGGATACCTACAGATGCGGATGAAGACTGGATAATCGCAGTCAGGATCGTACCTGCAAGGATTCCGGCAACCGGGTTGGAGAACTTCAGAAGCAGTCCGGTAAACTCCGGTACATCAGCCAGAGGTTTCACAGCTCCGCTCATACTTTCCATACCAAACATCAGTACTGCAAAACCAAGCATGATCGTACCGATGTCTTTTTTGCGGGAACTCTTTGTAAAAGTCAGCAAAATAATTCCAATCATCGCGAGAATTGGTGAAAAAGAACTCGGCTTCAGCAGACTGATAAAAAAGTTGCTACTCTCGATTCCGGTCAGACTCAAGATCCAGGATGTAATCGTGGTACCAATATTGGCACCCATAATGATGCCAACTGCCTGCGTCAGCTTCATGATTCCGGAGTTTACAAATCCGACCACCATAACGGTCGTTGCGGAAGACGACTGAATAACTGCCGTCACACACATACCCAGAAGAACTGCTTTCCATTTACTGGATGTAAGGTTCTCCAGAATCTGTTCCAGCTTCCCGCCTGAGACTTTCGCAAGTCCATCTCCCATGACCTGCATTCCGTACAGGAACATGGCAAGACCTCCTAATAATGTCAATATACTGAAAAAATTCATATTATTCTCCTTTACCTGAATTTAATATGTTTTCATCATATTGACACCTTGTAAAGTTCTCACCAGTATTATGTTAAATCTTTGTAAAATCGAATCTTGTCAAAAAATCTCTCTTACTGTCTTATTTTAAAACCTGTTTTACTTTTTAGAAGCTGCGGATATCTTCGCCCTCATCTCCGGTCTTGTCGATTGATTTGATGCGCAGATAATAGCTGACATTTTCATTGACATTAACCAGTACTCTGTCTCCGACTCTGTGTCCCTTCAATGCCTTTCCGATCGGAGATTCGATGCTGACACGGTTTTCCATGGAATTCCCACGGATAGATGTGACAAGTTTATACTTTTCCACTTCTCCATCTTCTTCAAACTCTACTTCAACGATATCATCCATACCGACTTCATCAGACTTCGAAGAATCATCTACAACTGTTGCTGTTTTCAGCATTCTCTCCAGATAGCGGATACGGCTTTCATTCTGATTCTTATGCTTTTTCGCAGCATAGTACTCAAAATTTTCACTCAGGTCTCCCTGTGCACGTGCTTCTTTGACAGCCTCGATCGCTTCTTTTCTTATCACAAGCTTACGATGTTCGATCTCTTCCTCGATTTTTTCAATATCTCGTTTAGTGAGTTTTTCTCCCATATTTATCACTCCTGTGTATTATTCTTTCATATTCTCTTAAGTATACACGAATTCCATTGGAATGGAAAGAGGGACGGTGTTTGTGCCTCAAACACCGTCCCCCTTATATTCTTTCGGACTAACCCCTGTAAATTTTTTAAACACTTTCGAAAAATAAAGGGAATCCTCATATCCTACCACACGGGCAATATCTTTAATCTTTAATGAACCATCTTCCAGAAGCACTTTTGCCTCATCTATTCTCTTATTTACCAGATAATCCATCGGTGTCAAACCATAGCAGATTTTAAAAATGCTGACTAAATATGACGGCACAAATCCAAAATTAGCTGCCAGTAACTGGTTTGTCACATTGCTTCTGAATTTTTCATCCAGATAGTTTTTCATCTTTAAGGCAATAATCTTTTTATCTCTGGAATCATATACCTCGATTCCAAAAATATCTTTTAACAGGAAATCAAATTCTTTGAGTATTTCTTCTTTCGTATAATAATTCTCCAGAATAAATTGAATATCTTCTTCCACTTCAAAGAATTCTCTGTGTCCATGATGTACTTTGTATAACTCTGATACGAAATATTTAATATTTCTTACTGCTTCTTTTTGCGTAATCGGCCTTACAGTAAGTAATTTCAGTAATTCTGCAAAAGAATCTGTTATGTCACTTATGTTCATATTTTTGCATTGGAGAATCATACAGTCGATTTTCCTTCTGAGATCTGTATAATCCGATTTGAATCCTTCCGGACTATAAATCAAAACAGAATTCTTTAGAAAAATCACATGTTTACGTGCATATTTTTGCAGTAAATGATATGTTGCAAAAATATCAGACACTTTTACGGCATCTTTGTAAAATACAATGGTAATCGTGAGCCCCAAAAACTTCAAAGACCTGACAAATTGATTCAGATGATTGATATCCGGGACTTGATCTCTGCGAACAAAAATAATTTTTTCATTAATATTTTTTCCATTTACCAGCCAGAAATTCTCCTCTGAAACAATTTGTGAAAAATTCCCTTCTAAATCCAGCTTTTCAAAGAGCTCCCTGTAGTTTCTTTCATTCTCATATGGACATGCGCCAAGAGATATCAGTAGCATGCTATATGAAGGATTCTTTTCTGAATTGCTTTCTTTCGTTTGCAGTGTATTGAATCCTTTTATTGCATCTGTCAGATTTTGGATTTTTTCTTCCTGCTGCTGTTCACGGATTCTTATCTCAATTTTTTGTAGTATAAGTTTCAGCTCCTGGCTGTTTAAGGGCTTCAGCAAATAATCCACTGCATGGTTTGCTACCGCACATTTCACGTATTCAAAATCTGTATAGCCACTCAAAACCACGGGCAGTACCGGAAGCTTTTCACTGTAGCAAAATTTTAACAGTTCTTTTCCGCTCACAATAGGCAGATTCATATCCACAAACATAACATCCACCGGATACTCTTTCAGATATTGTATAGCATCCTTTCCATTGTCTATTGCAGCTACTACTATATAATTCTCATTACTTTCCTCTATTTTCTGACAAATACTCCTCTGAATCGGAGGCTCATCTTCAACTACCAGTACACGTATTTTCATAATTTTCTCCAACTGTAATGCACATTCCTTCAGATTTATTACTTATATCAAAAATCATATTATTACCATAAGCCAGAAATAATCGCAGATAAACATTTTTTATAGTCAGACCGCCAATCTTCAATTCCTTCATAAGAGATTTCACATCACGATTTCTCATTTCCAGTAATTCAAGTTCCAGTTTTTCCAGTTCTTCCTGATCCATACCGCATCCGTTATCTCGGATCTGTACTTCCCAGCATTCCTCCGAACAATAAATCTGAATATCAATTTTCCACGGAAATTCTTTATTATGAAAGCCATGTGCAAAGCAGTTTTCAAGAAGCGGCTGAATGATAAATCTTGGCAAATGAAAATTTGGCATTTCTCCTACATAAGACATAGAATACTGAAATTTTTCCTCGTAACGCATTTTCATTAATTCCAGATAATTCTCTGCGTGTAAAAGTTCACTGCTCAGCTCCACTCTGCTTTCTGAGCTGCTCACATTGTATCGGATCATGCTCGAAAGTTTTTCGCAGATTTCCGGTATTTTTTCACATTCGGAAGTGCCAGACATGGCAGAAATAATCGTTAAAATATTATGGATAAAGTGAGGATTTATTTGAGTCTGCAATGCATACATCTGACTCTGTATTTCATTTACCCTGCTGATCATCTCTTTTTCCATAGATATTTTTAAGTTTTTTATCAGTTCATCAAATGCATGATTCAGCTGTCTTAATTCATCTGTTTCATTACCGCTTACCAGAGGGATATTTTTCAGATTTTTATCAACCTTCAACCCTGTCAGCATCTCACACATTTGAACAATTGGCTCCGTTGTTCGTCTGATCACATTTTTCTGTCCTGAAATCATGATGAGAATTAAAGATAAAAGCAAAATAAATCCCCACGTAAATGTGGAGATCAGACTATGAATCAGTCCTGTGTTTTGAGACACAACAAAGATTTTGATTCCATATTTTTCAGATTCCCAAAGCCTGCAGTACAATCCCCTTTTCACTGGATTATTCATCTGATTTAAAATTTCTTTTACTTCAGATTCTTTTCTGCTGCTTTGATATGAATACAATATATGGTTGTTTTTCTGATCCAAAATATAGCATTCCGAGTCTTTTCCCAGAAGTTGTCCCAGATGTTCAAAGCTGTCTATCTGAACCTGTACTTGCACATACCCAAGACATTTTGAAGGAATCAGCTGATAATTCTTTATTTCACGCAGAACAGAAATTGTTGGTGACGCATCCTTCATATATGGGTCAGCAGCATCAACCCAGAACAGATTTCCTTTTCCATTTTCTTCTGCAAAATAATTTTCTATCTCTGTAAAATGCTCTGGATTTGGACAACCCTTTTTTAAGTATCCATAATCTACTGCGCTTCCCACATAAGTGAGATCCTGGTTAGCGTCAAATAAACTGATTCGTTTCAGAAAATTCTGTTTTAACATATAGGAAATCAGATGCTGTTTAACAGCATAATCTATATCTGTTTTTTCAACAAAATAGTTTTTTTTGCCATGATATCCCTGTAATTTATTGAATACATCTATAATCTGAAAGTTTGCAGCAATCTGTAAGGCAATATCATCTGCCAGCTGCAGCGTATTATCAATTTGAGAGGTGATTCCCTGAAGCTGTGTATCCACTTGGTCTTCAAACTCAATTGTTTGCGTCTTAATAACATAACCGGAAAATACAACAGTCAAAATAATAAACAATATAAGCATAATAAAAATACTACGTAACAGTATTTTTTTCTGAAATTGATATTTCGTCAAGTAATCACCTCTTTTATCGAATGTTAAATACTCCAGGACTGTGTTTCAGTTTTGATGGTATCACCGGTTTCAATTGCCTGTTCCAGCATAAAGGATAAGTAGGTATCCTGAAGAGCTTCACGCAGTGAATAAAATTCTGTTCCGGTTTCTACATAATTCTTCATATGCAAAAGGCAGTCAGCTACCGCAATTTCATCATCGTTCATTCTTGCAGGATAAAAAGGATTTTTATAAATTTGTTTATCCAGGAACATTATTCCCTTATGTGACCATTCACTGTTATTATTGATTCCCACATCGATTCTGTTCATAAGCTGTTCTACCGGCTGGTTGCAGTCATTTAAAAATCGTACAGTATTGTCATTGATTTCACCACGTACACCACGAATATTCCATCGACGCGTACGGATCTGTGAAAAGTACTGTTCACCTTCAAAGTCCATAAAGGCTGTTTTTCCGTTTTCAAACTCCATATATGCCCAGTCTCTGTCCTCTTTAATGACTGTTCCGCTTTCATCAAAACCATTTCTGCCATTTGTAGCGGTAACTTCTGACCAGAATTTTTTCCCTTCTATAGTACAGTTTTCGTATTTCAGTCCAAGAACTTTACGGAATACACTGACTGCATGATATCCGTGAAGTGCAGACAGCATAATGCTGGATACATTTCCCAGATATCCCTGTTTTATTATATCCAGTATACCAGCATAGTAAGGCTGAAGGAAATATTGTTCTACTATCTGAATGCGGCCATTGTATTTCTGAGACATTTCCCATAATTCTTTTAATTCTTCAACATTCTTTCCCGGAGGTGTTTCGCAGAGTACCGGAATTCCTTTTTTCATTAATTTTACCAGATAATCTTTCGTTACATCCCTTGGAACACAAAGGACAGCAAAATCCGGTTTACGTTCCAGTGCCTGATCTAAATCAGAAGTAGCAAAAACGCCTTCTTTATGAGCAACCTCTTTTGCACGTTCTTCTGTACGTAATACACCTGCACATACAGAAAAACGTTCCGGCAAAAAATTTGCGATTCTGTAGTAGAAGTCAGCTCTCCATCCGTAACCAATAATCATATAATTTGTAATCATTTATTTTTCCCTTTATCCTTTCACAGCACCGGCTGTCATACCGGCAATAATATGTTTCTGAAGAATTATAAAAAGTAATAACATCGGCAATACAACCAGCATTAATGCTGCAAACACATATTGCCAGTCCCTGTTATATCGTCCGAAAAAGCTGTAAATTGCCATGGATACTGTTGCTTTTTTTGCAGATCCCAGATAAAACAGAGGAATCATAAAATTATTCCATACATCAATAGCAGTAATTACAACGTTCGTTACCATAATTGGTTTTAATATTGGCATTAATATCTTGAGGGTCATCTGCCAGAAATTGCATCCGTCCATAATAGCAGCTTCATCAATTTCTCTAGGCACACCTTTTACGAAGCTGCAAAAAGTCATAACCGTAAAAGGGATCCGGAGCGAAATGAAAATGCATATTACAGAAAAAAATGTACCATATATATGCAAAGCCTGCAATAAAAAGAAGATTGATGCAGTTTGCAAAGTTAATGTAAGACCAAAGATAAAATAATAATAAATTCCATGTGACATTTTGTCATTTCGTCTAGAAATAACAATACCGGATATTGCTCCCAGAAAAACAGATACCAGTGTTACCGGAACTGTAACAATAAGACTATTTATATATCCAGATAATATTTTTCCGGATTCCAGCACGTGCTTATAATTGGAAAAGATCCATTGTGTTGGCAGGGAAAGATCAAATTTTGCAGCATCCGCCTGGTTTTTAAATGAGCCAAGCCCCATCATCAAAAATGGTACTATGTATAACAATGCCAATGCAACCATAACTAGAAAGAGAATAATTTTTTCTGCCTTTTTTTTCTTCACATTTCCACCTCTCGTTTCGTCAGATAGTGATTCATAGTAAACGATATGATCACGACAATGATTGCCAGAATAATACTTCCAGCTGATGATTCTCCAAGGAATCCCAGGCTGAATGACTGGTATGTATAAGTTGCCAGAACCTGTGTATCAAATCCTGGTCCTCCATTTGTAATTACATAAATAATATCAAATACTTTGAGTCCTCCGGCAATACTGAGTGTCACTACAACTGTCATTGACGGGACAATCAGAGGAAGTGTGATATTTTTTAATTTTTCAAATGCGGAAGCGCCCTCTAATGTAGCACTTTCATAATAATCCTCCGGGATTGCCTGTAATCCTGAGATGAAGATAAACATATTAAATCCTGCCCACATCCATGTTTCTACCAGAATAACACTTCCCATAGCAGTACCATAGCTTCCGAGCCAGTCATGCGCGAGTCCGCCCAGGCCTATTATTTGAAGAACATTATTCAGCAAACCTTTATTCGCCAAAATTGCTTTAAATAATACTCCTACAACTGTGATACTGATTACACATGGAGCATAATAGATGGTTCGCATGATCCCTCTTCCCGGTATTTTTTTTACCATAGCAAGCGCAAGCAGAAATCCTATTCCTGTTTTCAGGATAGTGGTTATCAATGCAAAAAGGAAAGTATTGCCAATTGATCGCATAAAAACAGGATCATGTAACAGTTCCACGTAATTTGACAAGCCATTAAAAACAGGGGTGTATAGCCGTCCCATATTCCAGTCTGTAAAAGAGCATACCAGACTGATCACAATGGGAACCACCGAAAAAAGGGTGTATATCAAAATTGCCGGAGTAAGTACCCACAAAGGATAAATTGATTTCTTTTTTTTCGTCATATTATATCTCCTTAATGGAAAAGGGGACCAAAGTTCTTCGCTCCAGTCCCCTTTTTGGATTAATCTTATTAGTCAAAGGGTAGAGGATGTACTATTTCCAGCCTTCTGCGCCTTTTTCGGTCATAAATTTATCCACATCTTTCTGGAATCGATCCAGAATATCTTTTCCATCCATATTTCCTTTAGATGGTGCTTCAAGGTAGTAAACCCAAATAGTATTTCCAAACAGCGGCTGAAGTGTGTCAATATACTGGTTCATCTGCGCAACTACTCTGCCATCTTCCATATACTCATTGTAGATTTTTGGAATATCCGGATTCATAGCACTTTCATTACCATCAATACCTTCAATATTTGGGAATCCCGGACGAGACTGGAAATACAGATTTCCATATTCCGGTGTGCTCCAAAGATCGAATACCTTCTTGATTGTATCCATATTTTCTGTATCTTTATTTACAGCCAGTCCCATAGCTGTAGGAAGATATGCCAGCACGTCTTTATCATCATATCCTACAGGAGGATTGAAGATTGTCAGGTTAGCATCTGGATAAGATTCTTCAATAGATGTCAGAATTTCTGTTGCGCCATAAATCATTGCGATTTCACCGCTTGCCAGACGTCCAAGAATCTCATCATAGCTTACTGTCATATAATCATCATTCACGTAACCTTTTTTAAATAAATCCAGATACTCGTCGATTACAGCAGCCATTTCCGGATAATCATTAAATTTTGCCTGGTTTGTCAGAATCTTATTTGCAAAATCCTCACAAGCTTCTTCAGTTCCCAATGCACGTGACATACCGGAAGTCATCCAGATCTGCGGTACCCAGGTATCTGACGGCATAGCAATCGGAACGACTCCGGCTTCTTTTAATTTATCACAGACAGCATAAAACTCATCCAGAGTTTTCGGAAGTTCCGTTATTCCATTTTTTTCAAAAACATCTTTATTATAGATCAGTCCCTGGAAACCATTGGATGCCTCGAAGCAATATCCATAATGCTTTCCATTGTATTCTGTAATTTCCGGAGCTTTTACTTTAGCCATCCATTCTTCATCATCTAACGGAACAAAGAACTCTTCCGGGTCTACAGCAGCATACAGATCAGCAAACTGATATGCGATCAGATCAGGAGCTTCATGAGAATTTAATCTCATTTTCATCAGGTTATCATACTGCTCATCAGGAACAACTTCAAATTCGATAGAAATATTCTCGTCTTCCTCAAGCTTCTCCACCATGTTCTGTAATCCGGAATACCATCTGGACTGCTGTACCATACCGGTAAGCTCTACCTTATCATCGGCCTGTACAGCTACCGGTGCTGCAATAGACAGTGTCATAACTCCGCTCATAACCAACGCTGCCAGTTTTTTTGTTTTTGTTCTCATACTTTGTTATCCTCCTTTTTCTTTTAAATATTTATCAAGTAAGGCAAGTATATCTTTTTTTTCACATAATTAAAATGGAGAAAAAGAAAAGAAAATATGGAAAATAAACAAAAGAAGAGGGACGGTGTTTGTGCCTCAAACACCGTCCCTCTTTTATTCTTCTGCATGAAAGATACAAATATATTCACCTTTTTCTACTCGAACGATCTGCTCTGTTTCTTCATTTTTTTCTGGAAATTCACCCTCTGCCGCAAAACGGACACAGGTTCCGCAGGAAGAACTCAAGTTTCTCGGAACAGGCATGATCACTGCGTCGAGTTTCATTTTTTCACAGTTTTTACGAAACTGGATTGCTCCATAATGGGAATAAAAAGTCGCAATATACGTCATCATTTTGTTATTTTAAGCAGGAAATCGTCTCCCTGTTCTTCCACATTCACCTGATATCCCTGATGCATCACAAATCGAGAAACATTTTCTTTCGCAACTACATTATCTACCAGCACTTCATATTCTGCTTCTTTTGAAGCCATTGCATTCTTAGTCTGAATGACTGGCTCCGGACAGGACAGTCCTCTTGCGTCTACTCGCTTCATCTTTCATTCTCCTTTCAGTTCTTTTACTCAGGCTTCTTCTTTTCTCATTGAATTGATCACTGCAATAGCTGCAACCACAACGATGCCGATCACAACTGCAATCTTACCATTTGCAGTCGGTCCGTCTGCGGAAGATGCCAGGCCAAAGTTATGTGCAAAAGCAGCTCCTGCCATCAGACCAAGCACTGTAACAACAGAGTCTGTATTTCCTTCTCCTGACAGAATCAGCTGACGCATCGGACAACCTCCAAGAAGAATGCAGCCAAACCCGGCCAGATACATGCCAAGTGCATTCCACAGTCCGTCTGTGTGTGCGATTGGCTGTCCGACAAATCCTGGGTGGAAAAATCCAAGTGCCACATTCATAATCAGCGCACCGACAAGGATTGCCACAAAACCAAAGAGTAGTTTATACTCTCCAAAAAGAACTGCATCGCGGATGCCGCCAACCATACAGAGACGTGTTCTCTGTGCAAGGATACCAACAATCACACCAGCAGCAAGTGAAATCAGGATTGCTGCATGTTTGGCTCCCGGTCCGCCTTCCGGCTCCGTAAAATGAATAAATGCCGGTGCTGCTACCAGAAGAATCAGCACCACAATCTGGAATGCCGGATATACAGCTCCCTCCAGTTTCGGCATCTTGTAGGAACGTTTCAGCGTGTAACCTTTTTTCAGGAAGAATGTTCCCGTAAGGATACCTGCTGCAAATCCTACCAGACCAAAAATGGCGTTTCCGTCACCACCAGCCAGACGCAGGATCATTCGGAACGGACACCCAAGGAACATCAGACATCCGATCATAACAAAAGCTCCCAGTGTAAATCTGGTAACCGGTGCCGAACCACCTCTCGGACGAAATTCCTTTGTAATCAGTGACACGATGCATGCACCAAGCACCAGCCCGATGATCTCCGGACGGATGTACTGTACCGCAGCTGCAGAATGGAGTCCCAATGCTCCTGTAGTGTCTCGTAAGAAACAGGCGATACAGAATCCCATGTTCGCCGGATTTCCAAAGAACACCAGCATTGCTGAGATCACACCGATCAGCACGCCTGCCACAACGATCGTTGTTTTTTCTTTTTTCATTTGTTGTTACCTCCCTTTCCCACTTATGCTAATTTTTTTTGTTTATAGCATACATTCTTTGTATAAAATAATAACATTTCATTGACAAAAAAGCTAATTCATTATAGTCTTGTTTTATAGCTATTTATAGAAATATTTTATAAATAATCCTGATATCTGTTATCAGAATATCTGAATCGAGGTTATAGTTATGGCAAAAATATATCTGGATCAGGCAAGTACTTCCTATCCAAAGGCGCCCTCCGTGGCACAGGCTGTTTACGATTACCTGAATGGTTCTGCTGTCAATGTGAACCGTGGAGGTTATCAGGCTGCCTATTCTGTTGAAGAACAGATCTTCGAGACTCGCGAACAGCTTCTCCGCCTGTTTCATTTCACATCCGGAAAAGGCAAAAATGTAATCTTCACTCCCAATATCACGACCAGTCTGAATATTCTTCTGAAAGGACTGCTGAAATCCGGAGACCATGTACTTGTTTCCTCTATGGAACACAATGCGGTCATGCGTCCGCTGGTACAGCTTGCCCGGCATGGAGTCACTTTTGACCGTATTCCATGCTCTGCGGACGGTTCTCTTCTTATAGAAAAAGCAGAAGAACTTCTTAAACCGAACACCCGGCTTCTCGTCTGTCTGCACGCTTCTAATGTCTGTGGGACCATAATGCCGGTACAGGAACTTGGAAAATTCTGTAAGAAACATGGACTTCTTTTTATCCTGGATACTGCCCAGACAGCCGGTACTGTCCCAATCGATATGGAGGCACTTCAGCTGGACGCTCTTGCTTTCACCGGACATAAAGGTCTTCGCGGTCCACAGGGTACCGGCGGTTTTCTGATCCGTAATGAACTCGCCTCCCAAATTGAGCCTCTCTTAAGCGGTGGAACCGGAAGTGTTTCCCATACAGAAGAAGTTCCGTCTTTTCTTCCTGATCGATTCGAACCAGGAACACCAAACATTCCCGGAATTCTCGGTCTGCATGCAGCACTCTGTGATCTGGAGCAGACAGATATGGGCAAACTTCACCAACATGAACTGGAATTAACGCAGTATTTTATCAATGGACTCATGCAGATGGATCCGTCTGAATCAACTCTTCGTGCAATAGGAAAACATAATACGATAGAACGTACTTCTGTCGTATCTGTCCAGACATTACAAACAGATATGGCACGCGTTGCCTATGAAATGGATGACACTTACGGAATCATGACACGTGTCGGACTTCACTGTGCCCCAAGTGCACACAAAACACTTGGCACTTACCCAGAAGGAACGATTCGTTTTTCTTTCGGACCAGAAAACACACATCACGAAGTTGATCTTGCTCTGCATGCCCTTGCAGAGATTACAGGTTCTCCATATCATTTATAAACTTTCATTTTTATCTGCTACTACTCACCCGTTTGCAGTAATTTTTCATTATCAAGGAGTATCACATCATGGAATTCAAACAATTAGAGGCTTTTGTTGCCGTTGTTGATTATGGAAGCTTTTCCGAAGCAGCACGAAAGCTTTATCTCACCCAGCCAACCATCAGTGCACATGTACGTTCACTGGAGGAAGAGCTGCATACAAAACTTATCATCCGCACCACCAAAAAAACGACGATCACTACAAAAGGTTACCAGCTCTACGACAGTGCTGTACGCATGCTGGAGATTCGTAACAACCTTCTCGAAAATTTCACTGGTGTCCAGAAACATATGATCGACCTTGCTGCATCCACGATTCCGTCTTCCTATCTGCTGCCGGAAATCCTGGCCGCCTACGGAAAAACGCACCCGGATACTTATTTTCACTCTATCCAGACAGACAGTGCAGAGTCCATCAACCGCGTCCTTGACGGCACTGTGAACCTGGCGCTGGTTGGACAGAATACCAGCGATGAGAGCTGTGTCTTTCTTCCTTTCTGTCAGGATGAACTTGTCATTGCAGCCCCGGTAACCCAGCATTATCTGGAAATGCAGAATCATGCAATCACCTTTCAGGATTTTATGAAAGATCCGATCATTATCCGTGAAAAAGGTTCCGGCACTAAGAAGGAAATGGATATTTTTCTGGAAAAACTCGGTATTACATCCAGTGACCTCAATGTGATTGCCCGCATGAATGATCTGGAAAGTATTAAAAAATCCATTGTGAACGGACTGGGAATCTCCATTCTTTCCGCACGCTCTACGATCGATCTGCAAAAAACAAAGCAGATTCTTCTTTTTCCACTTGAAGAATCTGCTCATAAAAGAACTTTTTATATTGTCTACAGTAAAAATCGTATTCTGAAACCACATGTGCGCCAGTTTATTCGTTTTGTCCAGGATTTCTACAGGACTTACTAATTTTTTACCAGCACTTTTTGCAGGCTTCATATCCCTGTGAAAGTGCCTGTGCCTCTGTTTCCTGTGTCGCTTTGTCCGGGTTCATATTTCCGCAGTCCGGTCTGCTGTGATATTTGCTTCCGGTTGCAGAAATCCATACGGTGCGTCCCTGTGTATCAGAAGAAGTATCCGGTGTCTCTGTTTCTACTGCCGGTGCAGAAGCAGTATCTTCTGAAGAATACTGTGCTGCCTGTGAGGTATCGCTGTTTGCACTCTGCTGCTTTGCATCTCCCGCCGTATAATCATTACATGGTTCCTGATTCCAGCTTATTGTGTCTCCATCAGAAAGAGCAATGATTGTTCCCTGATCATCTGTACGATAAACCGGAATATTCATATCTCTCAGTTTTTCCATGGTCGATGCAGCCGGATGTCCATAAGAATTGTCCTGTCCGCAGCTGATCACTGCCCAGGACGGTGTAGATGCCTCCAGAAGATCCCAGGAAGTCGAAGATGCAGAACCATGATGTCCAAGACTTAACACATCGCAGTCCAGATTCATTCCTGTACTGATCATATCCTGTTCACTGGTCTCTTCTGCATCTCCCATAAACATAAAACTGTTGTTTCCGTTAACCAGACGGATGACTACCGAGTTATCGTTGCTGTTCTGGGAAATCCCATCTGGCGCCATGACAGTAAAGCTGCCAGTTCCAAACTCATAAGTATCTCCGACAGACGGATACTCCACAATGATCGCATGTGCAGTAGCAGTATTCATAAATGTATTAAACAGATCTGAGGTATGTACATAATCAGAACCCAGCACATGTTCCACTTCAAAATTATCCAGACATTTGACCAGTCCACCCAGGTGGTCTTCATCATAATGAGAAGAGATCATATAATCAATGGTCTCTGCCTGCTGATTTTTCAGATACTGTACCACTTCATCCGCATGTGCCCGATTTCCACCATCATAAAGAAGATTTTCTCCTCCTGACTGGACGAGGATTGCCAGTCCCTGGCCAACATCAATAAAATGTACAGCCATATCACCCTGTCCTGCTGCCTGCGTGGAAACTGCATTTCCCGGAACTGCAAGCATAAATACCAACAGAAGTGACATCAGAAATGTCATAAGTTTACTTTGTTTTTTCATAATCTTCTCCTTCTCTTATATCTTACAGATAACAGTTCCATATGTTTACAGGTTACTGTTCTCTCTGTTTTACAGTTCTTCTATCCTTCTTCGGATTTCCTGGCTCGCATCTTCAAACAACAGATCCCGGTTGTAGCGGATATAGCGTTCACATTCATACGTTTCCAGGAAACGAACGCAGGAATAATCTGTATTAATACCAGATACGAAAATTACCATCTCCTGACTGTTATAGAATGCTGCCTCCATAAAATCAAATGCATATTCCAGCGTAGAACCTGACTCGTCCCAGACAGCATCCCAGGACGCACGGTATTCTCCGAAAGCATTCTTTACAATGTCAAAGGCTTCTTCCCAGTTTTCTGTCTGCTCTTTTTTTAGAAGCGTCACATATCCTTCCAGCACTTCAACAGCTTTTCGGATCGTGCGATCCTCTCTTCGCTCCAGAAGCCCCTCTGTCTGTTTACGTTCTCTTTCTGCCCGAAGGTTATCCACAAAATCTCCGAGACGCTGTACCAGATTTCCACCTTCCTGTGATTCTTTCAGGCTTTTAAGCACTTTAAAAACTTTTTCCAGCACATCTTCCTGAAAAACAGCATCACGTACTGCCTGGCGAACACCTGAGAATAGCAGGTTAACCACACTGACTCGCTCATCGAATGACGCATGAGAAACTTTTTTGACCATTGCCTCTGACGGCTGTCCTTTCAAGATTTCTGCGATCTGATAATCCTGCTGATATTTCTGATAGAGTTCATAATATTCTGCAAATTCCTTTGCAATCCGCTCATGCTGGATATACTGTCCGACCACATCTGCCGTGATATTCTTGTCAAGCTTCTCATAAACTTCCATGATTCTTGACAGATCTTCCCAACCACGCGGCGTTGCAAACTGTTTGCCGTCAATCGTTGTTTCCATCTGATAGAAACAGTTATTTCGAAGTTCCAGATAAGAAAGAATTGCAGGATGAATATTTTCTTTGAATGCATATTCTTTCCAGACACGATAATCCGGTTCTACTGTGATCTTTTTGACACGATCCAGTGTAACAACATCAAAATCACGGACGGATTTGTTGTATTCCGGTGGGTTACCTGCTGCTACGATCACCCAGCCTTTTGGAATTTCATGATTCCCAAAAGTTTTGCACTGCAGAAACTGCAGCATCGCCGGAGCCAGTGTCTCTGAAACACAGTTAATCTCATCGATAAACAGAATTCCCTCGGTAAGTCCGGTTTCTCTCATACGGTCATAAATGCTCGCCACAATCTCACTCATCGTGTACTCTGTCGCTGAATATTCCCTGCCTCCATATTCTTTCTTAGAGATAAATGGAAGACCGATCGCACTCTGTCTGGTGTGATGTGTGATCGTATAAGCGACCAGTGCCACACCACACTCTCTGGCTGCCTGTTCCATGATCTGTGTCTTTCCGATTCCCGGTGCTCCCAGAAGAAGTACCGGTCTCTGATGTACCCGTGGTATCACATATTCATCATACTCGTTTTTCAGAAGATACGCCTGTACAGTATCTATGATTTCCTGTTTTGCCTGTTTAATATTCATAATGCTCTGCTGTCCTCTCTCTTTCCAGTGCCTTGGTATCCAGTATCAACTTGATCGCCCATGGCGGCACATCCACATCCCGATAATCATCTTTCATAAAAATGAATGCCGTATCATACGGCGGCATCTTCGCCGGGAACATCCCATATCCATCTGTAAAGTACAGAAGTCCTCGCAGCCGCTGAAAGCTGCCCATTTTCAGAAGCTGATCCACATAGGCAAATGCCGGACGAAAATCTGTCCCGCCAAATCCCCGGATTGTAAAGTCCTGGAGATACGCCTCCATCTCCCGCTGATCATGAATCACCTGATCATCCTGAATCTTTTCATCACACTGAATGATATGTACCTGAATCTTACGGAAAAAGCTCTCCGACTCAGACAGCACACTGTATGTTTCCTCCAGAAAACGACGGATCAGGCTGCCGTTACAGGACATCGATGTATCCAAAACAATCACAAAGTCTTCGATTTTCTTCATCTCTTTTGTTTCCAAAGGCTCGATCAGAGGCATATTTCCATATAATTCCAATCCCAGATTATAGTAGATCGAATCAAAGGAATCCATATCCACCTGCATCTCTTCTTTTAGAACCGAAAACTTCCGCAGAAACTCCCGGTAGTCATAACGCTTCCGGTTCTCTGCCTGTAAATGCTCCACAAGTCCCGGAGAATCACCTGCCGCTTCTTTTGAAAAAAGTTCAATCTCCGTCTGCATCTTGCGCCGCATCTCTTCCCATTCTTTCTGGTGACTCGCCATTCCACTGCGATTCTGCGGTGTATACCAGAAATGATGATCGTCACGCCTGAATTCCTGCTCCAATCGGATAATCTCGTTTTCTTCGCATTCCATCAACAGATAAAACATCGCATCGGCTGTAAGAACGTTCTTTTTTTCCTTCCACTGGCGGTACTTTTCTCTTCGGAAACTGTTCGGTCGGATATAGACCGCTTTCTCATAAAGGTCATCCATGACATTCTCTACTGCAATATCTGCCGCCAGGTTCCAGAGTCTCTGATCACTTTCTTCTTTTACTTTGCGATTCCAGAGATGACAAAACAGACAATGAAGCAGTTCATGCAGATACATACGATTGATCCATACTTTGTTTTGTATAAATGTATTCAAAAGCCATGTCGGCGAAGCAAAAAGCAGTTTCCCGTCAGTTCCCATAACATCTGTCTCACCCGAAACAGTCGGACGCAGTGCCCCGAATGCACTTTGGAGAAAACGCATGGCAACAGCCATCTCATTTCTGGAGTTTTTCAGAATGTCCTCGCAGATTTCCAAAGTTTCTTCTTCTTTTTTTCTCTCTTCGTGAACAAAATTTCCAAATTTGCCCCTGTACTCTTTTTTCACAGTTCAAATGCCTTTCTCTGTTTTCTTCCATGTTTCTGTAGTTCATTCATTAAAATGCTGACACATCTGGAATCATTCGCACTCTGTGCCGTTTCAAGCATCTTTTCTGTTTCTGCCCGATCTGGCGCAAGTTTCCTCAGGATACGCTGCATGGAATCATATGCTTTCTGTTCTCCCAGAAGCCTTATTGCCTGCTGTATGTGTTCCTTTATATATATGAGATACTTTTCTTTTGCCTCATCTGTCATGCTTACCGGATAAAGGATCCGGTCCAGTGCCAGATTCAATACGATCCGCTCCTGTTCCCAGGCAACTGCATATGGAAATAGCCGGTCGTATTCCAACGTATTGATCTTTTTATGTACGAAACTGTTTCGATAACGAATTCCGCTTCCATGCACATGATTTTCCAGGATCCTGGCAGGCGTGTTTTCCACACCTTCTTCAAAAAATTCCGGAAACCAGAATCTTCCATATTCCCCATCTATCGTTATGTCAACGCATAGTGTCTCCGGAAGCTCTGTCAGGAAATCCCGTAAACTGGATTCTCCCTTTTCATCGGTCTCCACCGCAATCTGTTCCATCCTGTGGCAGCCGGTAAGTGCTCCTGCACCCAGGTCCTGCATTTTTCCATAGAACGTAAGCTTCTTAAGATGAAAACAATTATAAAAAGCATACCGGCCAATCTTCCTGAGCTGACGTGGAAGACGGATTTCTTCTACACGATTTCCCGCAGCTTGCGGCATATCATCCTCAGGTCGTGTCGCCCTGCCGTTCTCTGTGCAAAAATTTTCTTTTTCCTTCATCATTTTTAATTCTGTCGAATCGATATGGTCCGAAAAAATATACGCTCCCAACTCCGTCACCGGAAAGCCTTCCAGCATATCCGGAAGTTCTACGATCGTATCGTATCCATATACACGGTCAATGCAGATTCCTGTTTTGTTTCTTTTATATAAATAGATCATTTATTTTCTCCCAGACGGATTTTTTCCATTTGCTCCTGCATCTCCTCTGACATATGATCAAACAGATACGTTTTGCTGCTCTGTCTGCGCTGATGCCATTCTTCTCTGGCAGTTTTTTCCGTATCTTCTATCTCTTTCTTCAATCCCCGTGCAGAGATTCTGTGGGCGCCCTGTCCCATAATGATGACCTGTTCCAGCCCATCAGAAGTCGCAACCGTTACCTGATACTGTCTGCCGATCCTGTGGACCGTCTTTTCAATATACTGGTCTGCTGTCTCGGCCTCTTTCGTGTAAACCACATAGATATTATGATACGGAATGACTTCTTCTGCATGTCCCTCCACTTTGTAGGCATCAAAAACAAGAATCAGCGTACATTTACGATACCCCTGATAGTTACTTAAGATATCCATCAATTTGTCGCATGCAGCATGAATATTTTCCTTTGCAAGTTCATTCAGTTCTTCCCAGGAAAAGATGATATTGTATCCATCCACCAGCAGATATTCTTCCTGTCGCGGTTTCCCTGCTCTGTAACGGGTAGCCGGCGTCGAACTGTGTACGGTCTTTTTCTGGAAAGCAGTACGGTCACGCTTCATCGGCCCAAAAGTACGTTCAAAAATAGCCTGCAGTTCTTCCTCTTCTTCATAGCTTCCGCTGTAAGAAAACTTTCCGTTTTTTCCACTGATATTTCCGGAAATGTTTGCGTTATCCACCGCTGTACCCGGATTTTGCGCACTTCCCACATCCTCATACCAGCTTTCACTGTCCAGTTCATCCATATCCACACCACTTTGCAGATGCATATAAGCTTCCACCTGATCCCAGGGAACAACAAAACCAGCTCCATGCGCGCAAAATACAGATCCGGTCGGATTTTCCAGATCCGCTTCCGGATCATATCCAATATTCTGTACCACTTCATCCTGATTCTTACATGGCGCATATCCTTTGAGGCTGCAAAAAAGTTTTCCTGTTCCATGTGTGTAGGAAACCACTTCTTTCTGGTAATCCCGCATCTGAGCGACAGCCGCAGTCCCTTTGAGAATTGCAGTTTCGCCCTCTACCTCCGGTGCATCAAACGTTCCCTGCATCTTCTGGACATCTGCCATTGCTCGTCCTATCATCTCTGCCGGTACTTCCAGTCGGAATTCATAATACGGTTCCAGAAGAATATTTCTTGCTTTGCGAAGTCCCTGACGTACCGCACGGTAAGTTGCCTGTCGGAAGTCACCACCCTCCGTATGTTTCGCATGTGCCCTTCCGGTAAGAATCGTAATCTGCACATCAGTCAGTGGCGATCCAGTCAATACACCAATATGCTCCTTTTCTTCAAGATGCGTCAGAATCAGTCTCTGCCAGTTTCGTGCAAGTACATCCTCACTGCATGCAGTAAAGAACTGGCATCCGCTTCCTGGTTCCCCCGGTTCGATCAGAAGATGTACTTCTGCATAATGACGGAGCGGTTCAAAATGTCCCACACCTTCTACCGGCTCTGCAACCGTTTCTTTATAAACAATACTTCCGGCACCAAATTCCACAGCTACATGAAAACGATCCCAGATCATTTTTTTCAAGATTTCAATCTGTACTTCTCCCATAAGCTGTGCATGAATCTCAGAAAGCTGGCTGTCCCACAGAATGTGAAGCTGCGGTTCTTCCTCCTCCAGCTGACGCAGCTTTTGGAGCATCTGATGTGGGTCACAGTCATCCGGAAGGATAATCTGGTAATTCAGGACAGGTTCCAGAACCGGAAGTTCTGATTCCGATTCTCTTCCCAGACCCTCGCCAGGGTAAGTTCTGGTAAGTCCTGTCACCGCACAGACTGTTCCGGCTTCAGCTTCCGGTGTCAATTCATATTTTGCCCCGGAGTACAGACGGATCTGGTTTGCCTTTTCTTCCCAGTCTGTGTTCTCTGCCTTTCGTCCCGGCAGGCTCTGTCCGTTTGAATTTGAAGAAAGCAGTGTCTTTACTTTAAGACTGCCTCCTGTGATTTTCATATACGTAAGACGATTTCCCTGTTCATCTCTGGCGATCTTGAATACTTTTGCGCCAAATTCTGTCGGACGCTCTGGTTCTGCTGTATATTGCTGTACACCATTCCAGAAATCCTTAACGCCTTTTTCTTTAAGTGCAGAACCAAAATAACACGGGAAGATTTTTCGCTGTACGATCAGTCGTACAATATCACGGTCTTCGACGATGTCTGTTTCCAGGTATGTTTCCAGAAGGTCTTCCTCACAGACCGCAATGTTTTCCAGCTGCTCTGGAGTAAGTTCATACATTCCGTAATCTGTATCCTGTGTTCTCCCAAAATCCACACAATTTTCATGAAGATGCTGCTTCAGATCATTCAGCAATGCATCGTGATCTGTTCCCTGCTGATCCATCTTATTGACAAACAGGAATGTCGGAATCTGATATCGCTCCAGAAGTCTCCACAAAGTCATCGTATGGCTCTGCACACCGTCCATTCCATTGATCACCAGAATCGCATAATCGAGGACCTGTAGCGTACGTTCCATCTCAGCTGAAAAATCCACATGTCCCGGGGTATCCAGAAGCGTTACTTCCATATTTTCTGTTTTCAGCAGCGCCTGCTTGGAAAAAATCGTAATCCCTCGTTCTTTTTCCAGTTCATATGTGTCAAGAAAAGCATCTCCATGATCTACACGGCCAATCTTACGGATCTCACCGCACAGATACAGAAGTTCTTCTGACAGAGTTGTCTTTCCGGCATCTACATGTGCCAGAATTCCAATAACCAGTTTTTTCATTCATGTTCTCTTCTTTCTTCTATATACAAAGGGGCCAGTTTTCGCACAATCGTCTCACTGACATGGATCAGTGTATCCAGATCATTTTTCTGATTATTCAGATACGCATGAAAGCATCCCTGAATACAGAAGGAAAGCATGATATCTTTCTCCGGATCAGTCTCATACTGCGGATATTTTTCCACAATCAGCCGTTTCAATTCTGTTTCCAGACAGTCACCTAGATGACTTTTTTCTGTTCCGGAAAACAAAATATTGATCAGTGAATGATTCGATACCAGCGCCATATATAAATTTCTTGTGAACACATCCGGATCTTTAAACGGTGATTCCTGCTGACTGGAAATATTTTTGATCACTGTCGTGATCGTCTCTGACTCCAGCATCTGTGAAAGTGCATAAATATCCTCATAATGACTGTAAAAAGTTGATTTATTGATGCATGCCAGGCTGCACAGCTCTTTCACCGTAATTTTCTCCAGTGGCTTCGCTGCACGCAATTCCAGAAATGCATTTCGGATCGCTCTCTCTGTTTTTTCTATTCTGATATCCATGTTTCCTGTTCTCCTTTTTCCGACAGATTTTATAAATCGTCGGTTATCCACCGCTTATGCCAAATCGTCGGTGGACAATCCCCCTGTTTCTTTAGTATAAAGTAACTATAATACCTGCGGATTACTCCGCACTTTTACCTTTTAGTATACTCAAAAAAGCAACTAATGTCTATTATCTACAAGGAGAATATGATGGATTTTTATGGATTTTATACAGGAAAAATTTTTGACGCTTATAAATATCTTGGTGCCCATGTTGAAGAAAAAGGCGTAACTTTTCGTACTTTTGCACCTTCAGCCTCCCGCATCACTCTGATCGGAGAATTCAATGACTGGCAGGAATGGGAAATGAACAAAGTTTCTGACGGTAATTTCTGGGAATGCTATGTTCCACAGGCAAAATCCGGTCAGATGTACAAATATAAGATTTATGACCGTAACGGTAATCCAGTCGATCATTGCGATCCGTATGGATTTGGCATGGAACTTCGCCCAGGCAGTGCCTCTATCATTCGTGACATGTCAAAATACAAATTCAAAGACAGCCAGTGGCTGCAAAGCCGTAGCGACTGCCGAAAGAAACCGTTGAACATTTATGAAATTCATTTTGGTTCTTTTCGCAAGCCTTCTGACAAAGCAGACGACTGGTATAACTATGAAGAAATGATTGATATTCTGATTCCATATCTGGTAAAAAACGGCTATAACTACCTGGAGATCATGCCTCTGAATGAATATCCATGTGATGAATCCTGGGGCTATCAGGCAACCGGATTTTTCAGTCCGACTTCCCGATACGGAACAGCTGATCAACTGAAGGCATTCATAGATGCCTGTCACAAACATAACATCGGTGTACTGATGGATTTTGTTCCGGTTCATTTTGCCGTAGATGCCTATGGTCTTGCGAATTACGATGGGACCGCACTTTATGAATATCCGAACTCTGCGGTTGGTGTCAGTGAATGGGGAAGTTGCAACTTCATGCATTCTCGCGGCGAGACCCGAAGCTTCCTGCAGTCCTGTGCAAACTACTGGATCAGCGAATTCCATATGGATGGTATCCGTATGGATGCGATCAGCCGTGCAATCTACTGGCAGGGTGATCCTGCAAGAGGCGTCAACCTCAATGCTGTAGAGTTCCTGCAGTATATGAATCAGGGACTGAAGTGCATGCATCCTTCTGTAATTCTTGCAGCCGAAGATTCCACTTCTTTCCCAAAAGTAACCGATCCGGTCGATCAGGGCGGCCTTGGTTTTGATTATAAATGGGATATGGGATGGATGAACGATACGCTGAATTACTTCCGTACCGCACCGGAATACCGCCCGGAAAACTATCACAAACTGACATTCTCCATGATGTACTACTATGATGCCCGTTTCCTGCTGCCACTGTCTCACGATGAAGTTGTTCACGGCAAAGCAACGATCATGCAGAAAATGAGCGGCGACTATGAATACAAATTCCCACAGGCGCGTTCTCTGTATATGTACATGTATGCACATCCAGGCAAAAAACTGAATTTCATGGGAAATGAAATCGGACAGTTCCGTGAATGGGATGAAAAACGTGAGCAGGACTGGATGCTTCTGGATTATCCAATTCATGCTGGCTTCGCCCGTTTCATGAATGACCTGAATAAATTGTATCTGGAACACTCTGCTTTCTGGGAAAAAGATTATGAAGCAGATGGTTTCCAATGGATCGACTGCCATCAGGAAGGATGCTGCATCTATGTATTTGAACGCTGCAGCAAAAAAGAGCGTATGATTTCTCTTTTTAACTTTTCCGACCAGGAACAGGTATATGAACTGCACATTTCTGATGCACAGAAATTAAAAGAACTCTTGAACAGCAATCTCACTGTTTATGGCGGAACCCAGAAACGTAAAAGTGCCACAAAGGCAATAAAAGACGGCAAGATCGTCCTGACCCTGCCGCCATACTCTTCTGTTTATTATCTTGCTGAATAATATTTTCAAGTCGAACATCCGTGAGACTTGGCGCGTGATTCTGGTCAGCATAAGCTGACATATTCTTTACAGAATCACTGCGCATCCTCGCGGAGCGTTTATCTCAGTCAGAGATTGGACTCCCACTGAGACAAATTTGCTATTACTCACCCACCTGAAAGAGGTGGGAGTCTTCTCGACTGAGATAAATTTACAGGGCCGCAATCACCTGACAGTGACCGCAGCCCTGATTCTATTTCTTCTTTATACTTCTGAGGAAATAGCAGATTGCCCACGCAATACTCATTCCCGCTGCAATTCCAAATGCAAAGAGAAAAGTATCCCTTCCATATTCCAGTGCCTGTACCGTGTTCCCTTCCACTATACTGTTCATGCAGTAATAAAGTGTACTTCCGGGAATCAACGGAATAACAGAAGTTACAAAAAAGGATGTAGACGTTTCTTTACAGATTCTTGCAAGAATTTCCGCATACACATCTACAATAAAGCCTGCCAGCAATGACGGAAGAAAGACATTTCCCCAAAGTCCTTTTCCGAGAAGAAACACCATCCAGCTTATAAATCCACCAGCTGCTGCCAAAGGCAGGTATTTCTTTTTCATATGGAAGAGAATTCCAAATCCCACGGAACCAAGGGCTCCGGTAATCAGCTGTATTACAATTGTTGTGTTCAAAGCCCCAGCCTCCTAAACAGAAGAATTGCCCCCATAAATCCAAGTGCCAGTGCGGCCGCCAGAAGCAATGCCGCAATCAGACGGATAATTCCGGAAAGTGTATCACCAATCAGCACATCCCGGATAGCATTTGTTGACATAAGACCTGGAATCAAAAGCATAATGTCCCCAATCATAATCTTATCCATATGAAGGAACGGACAAAGCAAAACAAGTCCACAAATAACACATCCTGTCAGAAAAGAAGCAGCAAACTGAAACGTCACTTCATTCATACACACTGGTCGAAAATATTGCTGTAATGCCCAGATCAAAACAGCCCCAAGTCCTGCCGCAATCGCATCCGAAATACTTCCACCATAAAAAAGTGCAAAACTACTGGCCGCCAGAAGGCTTCCAAAAAGTTTCCAGAGTGGCTTTGGTCTGTCTGCATTGATCTTATCAAATTCTTTTCGAAGTTCTGTGGCAGAAACAGGCTGCCTGCAAAAACGACGACTCAAGTCATTTAACTGCTCCAGCTTGGTAAAATCATTTCCGCCATCTTCCCGTACCCGGCGAGTCTGTGTACGCGCTCCGTCTCCCGGAAATTCCATCGTAATGACAATACTGGATGTGATCACAAAAACATTCATCTGAGTAGCACCACAGGCATAGCCCATTCGATTCAGTGTATCCTCCACCCGGAAGATCTCTGCACCGCTGTTTAACAGTGCATCGCCCATATCAAGAAAAACATGCAAATAATCTTTGGCTGTCTGCATGAGAATTACTCCTTTAATCTTCTGAAAATATCTTAAGTATAAATCTTAATCACGGACAATACAACTTCTTTCTATCCATGGAACAGCCAGCATAGTCAATAAAGGCAATATACTTACTGACTGCCTCGGATGCGCCTCCCAGAAAATATAAAAGACAAGCGCACCACACCAGTAGATTGCCAGGATCCAGCTGTATTTGTCTGTTTTTTTCTTACGAAATGTGCAACACACGCCAGACAGGATCAGAACATACAATACTATATTGTAAGCCTGCATATATGTTCTGAACAAACCGGATCTTTTACCAACGAGCCAGTCATAGCAGGTTGTTTTTTCCACTACATTTTTTGTGTATTGAGTATATCCATGTGTACCGATTCCCCATACAATTGCTTCTTTCTTTATGGCAAGCTTCAGATTCCCCAGCACTCCATTCTCACGAAGATGTTCAAGATAGACCTTTTTATTATTTTCCACTTTTTCTTCATGTGTCGGAAAACTGCGTGTAAACCTCATATCTTTTACATTGTACGTTCCATTGCCATGGCTTCCCATCATCAGAAAATGCTCAATCGTAATCGCCGAATCATAAGTATCCATGTCTACATGGTAACGATATACTCCACCCCATGCCAACTGAAAAATCAGCAAACCACATACCAGTGGAATCCCCAATGTAAGTAACTTTTTCCAATACTTATTCAGCAAGATCCAGACGCCAACCGCAAGTACTATAAAAATGCTGGTTACACGAATGCAGGTTGCAAACCCGATCAGAAATCCGGCAGCAAGAAAGTGTATCATCTTCCAGTGATTTTTTTTCTTGTAACAGCCGTATATAATAAAACCTACACCGGCCATAACCAGTCCGGCTGATATCGTATCAGTATAATAATAAGACGCGTATGCGTAAAAAGAAGGATTCGTAAGAAGTAATACCATATATACCGCGGTTGTTCGAATCGTAGTAACTTTTTTTAAAATAAGGAATGCAGATACATACATAACAAGGATCAACAGCACATTAAACAATCCAGCCGCAATCCGGTAATCCATACCTGTAAATGCTGCCATACGGAATACATAGTAGATTACGATTGCCAGTGGAATATTATTTGTATTATAAGCAAAGTACTTCGATTCGCCAAAACTGATTTTCCCTGTCTCCACCATATCTACACAATAATCATAAATATGATTCAGATCCACTTCCGGAACCAGTCGCATATGAAAAACAATATATGTCTGCACAATAACCGCTGCGAATATCCCTGCTATGGTCAGGTAGTACAGTGTTCTCTCCGATAATCGCCGGAACAGTGTCAGGCTTCCTGCAAATACTGCTGCATAGCATAGCAACACCAGTATTACTTTTGTTATATTTATATCTTTCATAACAAGAGGCTCAACAAATGACACAAATGATACAAACAATGCAGCTATTATTACAAAACAATATGTTATTTTTTCTATGGATTTTTTCATTCTATTATTCCTCGTTTCCGAATAGCTACAATCTTCTGTGCTCATTTTAGCATAATATAATTTTATTGTCATCTGTATCATTTACAGAAGAAAAAAGAACGCCAGTTGCCTGACGTTCTTGAATGATCTTTATTATCTTCTTCCGTAGCGTGTTGCCAGTTCCAGCATTTCTTTCTGAAGTTCTGCCGTGAACTGTCCTTCTTTTAATCTCCACTTCCAGTTCTTTCCAAGTGTGGATGGCTGATTCATTCGTGCGGAATTATCGAGTCCCAGATAATCCTGCATCGGCACGATACAGAGATTCGCAACACTCTGCATTACCAGACAGATCAGGTCGTCACACAGTTCCTTACCGGAGTCCTTGAAATTATTCAGATATTTACGCACCTGCCGTCTCTCTGCCGGAGTGATATTCTCCAGCCAGGAAAGCAGTGTTTCATTATCATGTGTTCCCGTATAAACAACGCAGTTTCTTGGATAGTTGTGTGGCAGGTAGTCACTGGCATTTCCGGTATCACGCTCATCAAAGGCAAACTCAATAACCTTCATATTCGGATAGCCACTCTCTTCTACCAGTCTCTTAACACTGTCTGTCATATATCCAAGGTCTTCTGCGATGATCTCCCTGTCACCAAGACTTGCGGAAATTGCACGGAACAGATCGATTCCAGGTCCTTTTTCCCACCATCCGTTTTCTGCTGTCGCATCGCCATAAGGAATTGCATAGTATTCATCAAATCCACGGAAATGATCAATCCTTACAACATCATACAGACGGAAACAATTGGCAATTCGTTTGATCCACCATTCATATCCGGAGTTGCGATGCACTTCCCAGTTATACAGCGGGTTTCCCCAGAGCTGACCAGTCGCGGAAAATCCATCCGGAGGGCATCCGGCCACCTGTGTCGGGCAATTCTTCTCATCGAGTTTGAAGAGCCATGGGTTTGCCCAGGTATCCGCACTGTCCATTGCTACATAGATTGGAATATCACCAATGATCTGGATTCCTTTTTCATTGGCATAAGCTTTCAGTTTCATCCACTGCTGGCGGAATTTAAACTGCATATATTCCTGAAATTCAATTTCGAAATACATTTCTTCTCTGTAATAATCCAGTGCATTCTGCCAGCGAAGGCGGATATCCTCTGCCCATTCACTCCACTGTACACCGCCGAAACGCTTCTTCACTGCCATAAAGAGTGCATAATCTTTCAGCCACCATGCCTCTTCTTCCTGGAACTTACGGAATTCTGGATCCATATAAATATTGCTTCTTTCATATGCTTTTCGAAGAAGAATCATACGGCCTTCGTATAATTTTGCATAGTCAACACTTGACTCATTATCTCCAAAATCAACACTGTCACATTCTTTTTTGGTGAGAACCCCTTCTTTTATCAGCTCTTCCAGGCTGATAAAATATGGATTTCCAGCAAAAGTGGAGAAGGACTGGTATGGAGAATCTCCATAGCTGGTCGGCCCCAGCGGCAGGATCTGCCAGTAACTCTGGCCGGCAGCCTTCAGTGCATCTACAAATTCATATGCTTTTTTGTCAAAACATCCGATTCCATATTTTGAAGGCAGGCTGCTGATTGGAAGCAGCACGCCGCATTTTCTTTTCTTTGCCATTTTCTTTCCTCCCTCTATTTCTCTTGTAAACACGGAAAACCAGGCGGTGTTTCACGCCCGGCAGTCCTACTTCGTCCGTTATACTTATTTTGCCATATTAGAAGGTAAATCGTCAATGTAAAGAATTGATGGTTTTTGCTGAAATTTTAAAGAATTCCGCGGAGAATGGCACAGTAACGAAGCTGTCAAACCATCCGATGCACAGTAAAAAGTCCCCAGACACCATCAATATGTATCCAGGGAACTTTTCTTTTTACCAGAACTAATTGCACTATTTAAAACAATTTTTGACAACCCTAAAATACCATAATAAAAAAACAACCTCCTGGATATACTAATCTTCAGAACTTCTATAAACCCTGAATTTGTATACCATGGAGGTTATTTATGTCAAAAAATTCTTCTAAAAAGCCAAAGACTCCTACGAGTCAGGGAATCATTGATTCCTGTGATTTTCCCTCAAATGCAGCATCCACTCAGGACTGCACTGGATTGATTCCATCCGGGCCGATAAATGAGGATGAACTGGAATCCTATGAAGCGCTATATCATTATCAGCCACCCAAAATCAAAGATACTTACCCAAATGATAAATGAAGCCCAGCAGCTCTTCCCGCATATATAACAAAGCGGACAAGTCCGCTTCAAACTCCCTGAATCCCTCAATCTTTGAGGGACTTGTTCCGCTTTGCGCGCCAGATGCAGTCTGCTTCAGCAGACATATTCCTCATGCATCTGGTCGCATCCTCGCGGAGCGTTTTTATGTAATAGGAACATTACAGAGTAATTGTAAAGTAGGTCAGAGGGTTTTGCCCTCTTTCCCCTCATCAAACCATACGTGAGGTTTTCCCTCATCCGGCTTTCCGACATTCTTCTTTCTACAGCATTACGTCATGCCTCCATTAGTTGTAAGCCTTTTTCCTGTAATCGTATCTTAGTTGCATACAGTCCTTTTAGTTTTCGCGTCTGCTGACGTTTCTTATTATTCCATCTGCAAAATGTACATAAAATATACCAGTCTATTGCCCGCATCCACTTTCTGTCATTCCTTGTTTTATAATAGTTTCTCCATCCTGTTATTTTAGGATTTAGAACTTTTATCAATTCTTCTTCTGTTTTTACCAACAGGTATCTCTGATTTATACTCTCTTTGACAGTCCGCTTCATTTTCTTCATGGCTTTCTTGCTTGGGTATTGATATGTCTCTCCATATCGGTTCCCTTTCTTATTTATTTTTGAAAATCTCCTGTGGTGCAGTCCAAGAAAGTCGAATCCTTCTGTTCCGTCCCACATGTTTACTATTTTCGTTTTTACTGGATGTAATCTTAAGTCCAGCTTTCCCATGATATATTGCAACAGGCTTTGTGCATGATTCGCACTTTTCTTGTTTTTACAGATTATTACTGTATCGTCTGCGTATCTTACAAGAATCCCATGGGTACGTCCATACTTTTCCCATAGTCTATCCAGTGTGTTTAAATATATATTTGCCAGTAGTGGTGAAATGACTGACCCCTGACTTGTTCCGAGTTCTGAAATCGTCAGTATACTTCCGTACAAAATCCCAGACCTCATCCACTGTCTTATCAGCTTCAGTATTCTTCGATCTGATATGCGTTGTTCTATCAGTATCATCAGCTTGTCTTGGTTTACATTATCAAAGAACTTTTCTATATCTGCATCCACAACATAGTAGCCTTTGTTATTACATGCTTTCCTTACTACTTCCAGTGCTTGTTTTGCACTTCTTTTTGGTCGGAATCCATATGAACATTCTCTGAAATCAGCTTCAAATACCGGTTCTATGGCTATCTTTGCTGCCATTTGTACAATCCGGTCTCTTACTGTCGGTATCCCAAGTGGTCTTTCACTTCCATCTGGTTTTGGTATCATCACTCTTTTCACTGGAGATGGGATATACTTTCCCTCTATCAGTTCTTTTTTGAGTTCTTTTAGATACTTCTCGATTCCCATCTTTTCTATATCTTCTATTCTGATACCATCAACTCCACTGGAACCTTTATTGGCTTTTACTCTTTTCCATGCTTCAATCAGCACATCGTCCCAATATACCTTATCATATAACGCATGGAATCTTCGTTTTTGGCATTTCTTGGCTGTTAGATATAGTTTGTTTTGAAGTTGTCGTACTTTTTCTTTGGAGTTATTAGTCTTCATGACATTCTCTCACACTTACCCTCTCTACAAACTTGAATGAAGTAAGGAACCTTCCCTTGGCTATGTTTTGTTTCATAACTGTCTTTGGTACTATGTTCCTCTCCGACTCCCTCTTATCAAGAATCCGATTTCGTCTTCTACTTATACGGTTCTTCTTTACCTGTCTGGTGATAAGTAGGGTCTCCCCAGTTCCGGGGCACACCTTTCATACATACCGTTCCCCATATACCGGAGGATTTTCGTTGGTGCTTTTCCAGTTTCTTCCCAATTTCCATGGTCTTCGCCCATTAGGACAAGGCTCGACTTCCTCTTTTCTCCTCTTTTGAGAGAAGTTTTATTTACGATACGGCAGGATTCACTTTATGTTGCGGTCTGCATGATTGTTAGCACTTCTTATGAAGCTACATTACCCATCCGCTTAGTACCCTGTATTACTACAACGCACCGGATTTGACTATATGGCTCACTGGTGATTACCATAGTCGGACTTTCACCGACTGGTGTGCCCCAGCTTTGCTGGGCACGCTCCTATTACATAAAAAAATAAAGTGCGTAAGTTTTGTTACCAGTAACTTACACACTTTATTTTACACTCTCGATTTGAAGCAAAATCCAACTTTTATTTCTTCTTCCAGTAAATCTTATAAATATCATATCTCGTCATCAAGCGTATATTCTTCCCTTTAATGACCTTGATCGTTCCTTTTTCCAGGCTGCCTTCTTCATAAGTTCTTACACTGTAAGTGATACTGTTGCTGCCAATTTTATAGCTTCCTTTTCCACCATTTCCGGCTCCGACATAATACAGAAAGCTTCCATTGTTTGCAAATTTCATTGCATTTCCATAGTAAAATGCCGAACCATAAATCCAGCGTATAGAAGTTTTATTTACTTTCACTGTCATCGGCACATCAACTTCCCAGGTTCCTTTAAGAGTACTCTTATTTATGACTGTTTTGGCTTTTTTTACTGTCACAGTACATTTAAGTTTTTTCTTTCCATATTTAGCTGTTATCACAGCTTTCCCAGGTTTTCTGGCGGTTACCACAGCTCTTTTCCCACGTGAGCTCACACTAGCAATCTTAGAATTACTGGAAGTCCATGTTACTTTTGAATTTCCTCCAACAGCTGTTATCGTTGTTTTCCCGCCTGCATATAACTGAACTTTAGACTTGTTGAGTCGAATTCCGCCGGCATACACTACACTGCACGATACAATAAGATCTGCCGCATTTGCCGGCACCATCATCCCGTTCATGCAGGACACAGTCAATGCCGCTGCCAGCAGAATCGCTACTTTACTCTTTTTCATCTTTCTCTCTCCTTTCTCATATTTCCTCTTCCAGTTTTTCCAGAAGCTTTTTTCTCTGCTTTTCAAAAATTCTCGGAAGTACCAACAATGCAACCATACAACAGATCACTCCCGCCAGACCTCCTGCAAACATCATTTTTCCTACTATCATTTCTCTCCCTGCCTTTTGTCCTGATTTCTCAGATTACAGCCATCCGTTATCTACTGCCTGTTGGTAAAGTTCCTGGAGTCGCTCCATATCCGCATCATTTGCATTGGAAGCAGACTCTTTCTGATATAACTCATCTGCTTTCTTATAATATTCTCCAAATTTGCTGTAATTTCTGAGGTCAACCGCCAGTGAATTCTGTTTGGAAGCTTCCAGATAAGCAAGGCTCTTATATGTACGGTAATCCTCCCCATACGTCTTAAGGATGTTATCCAGTGTTTCCGCTGCATTGGAATAATCACCTACATTCTGATATAAGACTGCGAGATTATATTCCGTATCGTAATCACTCATTCCCTGCTTTTCTATCTGCTTAAATATTTCGATTGCTTTTTGA
Organism: Blautia sp. 210820-DFI.6.14; assembly: GCF_020558815.1. Taxonomy (NCBI): domain Bacteria; kingdom Bacillati; phylum Bacillota; class Clostridia; order Lachnospirales; family Lachnospiraceae; genus Blautia; species Blautia sp. 210820-DFI.6.14. Next base: position 161,176 of record NZ_JAJCKS010000003.1, on the reverse strand, counting down.
TAATAAGTATCATCGCCTTCTGCGCCTGCATCGCAATAAGCCTGTGCAAGTTCTTCCAGCACTCCGATATTTCCATCTCCGGAAAGTTCCTGTTCTGCCTCTTCCAACAGACGAATCTTTTCCTGTGTTCCTGTCGTGCCGCTCTCCATCTTGTCAATGCATCTTGCTGTCATTATATACGCACGCATTTTCACATAGGAATCTTCTGTTTTGTCAATGCATGCCTCAAAAATCTGTCGCGCTCCTAAATAATCTTCCGTATTAAAAAGGATCTCTCCCTGCACATAATCTGCTTCAACAGAATCCAGTCCTTTTTCTTTTGCTGAACTGAGAATATTTTTGGCTTCTTCTATATTTCCACTACAGGCAAGCGCAATTGCATAATCTCTGTAATAACTGCCATTATCCGGGGCAATCTGAAGCGCCTTCTCATAGCTTGCACAGGCATTTGCATAATCTTCTTGCTTCGCATAACAATCCCCCAGGAGATAATAGACATTATTTAAATCTTCCTCGCGATTCGCGATCTTCTCATTTCCAAGGATTTTGGAATTGATAAAATCAATGCATTCACCATACTGCTGTCTCTGGCTGCAGGAAAGTGCCTTCTGGTAATATGCATCCAGACTGTCCGGCATCAGATCTGATGCTTTCTGATAGCAGACTTCCATTTTTTCATAGTCGCCTTCCGCAAGATACTGCTTCTCCTGCGATACCAGATTGTCATATTCTTTCCGGGTATCTGTCCCTATCCTTAAATATCCCATGACTGCAATCGCTGCACAGAGCAGCATCAAGCATGCCACAGAAGCGGTAATAATCTTCTGATTCAGTACCAGACGTTTATATCTTTTTTCTTTAAGAGACATATGTTCCAGATCACTCAGCAGTTCTCTTGCTCTCTGATAACGGTTATCCGGATTCGGTTCCAGACACTTCATGATGATCGCTGCAAAAACTGTATTGACCTTTCGCCCCATATCCTGAATATCTTCTGCATAGCCGTCTTCATCCACCGCCGGTTTCTTTCCACAGAGCAGATGATAGAGCGTAGCCCCAAGGCTGTACAGATCCGAGCGTGGATCTGCTTTTTTCCAGTGGGACGAATCCAGTTCATTCTGGTTATACCGCATGGCTTCGATCTGCTCCGGTGCCGCATATCCATTCGTATATCCGGTCACCCAGGCATCACCGCCATCCAGACTGGCAGAAATATTAAAATCGATCAGGCAGATATTTCCATCCGGCCGCAGCATGATGTTCTCCGGTTTCAGATCCCCGTGTACGATCGGTGGCTTCTGTTCATGCATATAGCAAAGCGTGGCACAGATCTGTCTCGCCCAGATGATCACAGATTTTTCTTCAAATTCTCTGCCGCTGTCCAGATACTGTCCAAAACTGTTTCCCTCTACAAAAGTCATAACAGTATACACATCTCCGTCCACTTCCAGAAAGTCATAGACCTGAGGAAGCCCGGAATGACGCAGATTTTTCAGTACATCTACTTCTGCACGATTGTTTACAAGATTTCGAAGCTCTGTTTTTACCTTTTTCAGCACAACATAAGTACGCAGGTTTTTATGATACGCCTTATACACATCACCACTTTTTCCAGATCCTATTTTGCCAATAATTTCGTATGTCTCCGGTATATGTTTCAGCATGACCTTCCCCTTTACTGCTCAAATACTGTATGATCTTTTACATTAATGCCAAGATTTTCACTTCCGGCACTCAGATTTCCGACGATCGATACCAGATCCTGGAGACCATTCTCCGTTGTAGCCAGACCATCAGACAATGGATCAAATACCGTTGATAGATCTCCTGTCAGGTCTATTCCCACCAGTGAGGCCGCATCTTCTTCCGTCAGCTGTATGGTCGTTCCATCCGCATGAAGCTTATAAGCCTCTATGCTGAACTTTGTAGTCGGAGTTCCGTCACCTGCATCTGTTCCGTATACATAAGATGCAAAACCTACTGTCCATCCAGCGTCATCTTCTTTGCCAAAGCATTCCTGCGTAAATCCGTAATCAGCTTCCGGAAGTGCTGTTCCGATTCCATCAGTGGCATTCACTGTTGCATCTGCTTTGACCTCTCCATCTACAACTCTGTATACCGTAAATGTCATCTTCCCATTCTGCATTGCGATCACGAGCAATTCTGGTTTTCCATCTTTATCCAGGTCTGATCTCTGCATGCCAAACACCCCATTCAGTGCTGCATTTACCGCAGATACATCTCCATATGTGTATGGAATATCTTTGCCATTTAAATCAACTCTTGGAGTCTTTTCCAGAATTGTATCCGAATAGTCGTCAAGAATTTCTTTTTCGTCCACAGCCTCCGCTGTCGACTCCTCTCCGTCTTCCTCCACGGTAACTTCCGTTTCTACCATTTCTCCATCTGCATTTTTTTCATCTGCATTTTCTCCTTCTGCAGAATCTTCTTTTGCTTCCTCCTGAGCCGGAGTTTCTGCTGCCGGTACTTCCGCCACTGGTGTTTCTGTCGTCGGAATTTCTCCTATTGAAGTATTGGCCGATGTATCAGGCTTATTTACTGTCTGCCCACTGTCCCCGGTATCTTCCCCTACCGGAACATAAGTCCCTGTATCTGTTGCCGGATCATACACATATTCTTCCTCTGCAACAGGTATGCCGAATTCTTCTTTAGGAGTCGGTGTTGGGGTTAAAACCGTTGGAGTCGGTGTTATCTCTGTTGGTGTTGGCATTACTTCTGTTGGTGTCGGTGTTACTTCATCCTCCGGAACAGCTATCGCTTCTTCCGGTGTTGGGGTTGGGCTTTCCGGCGTAACTGTCGGTTCTTCTTCAGGTTCTGTCGTAACGACCGCCTTGCCAGCGTCATCTGCCTTTTTCTCCGTTGGTCCCAGCGGATCTTCGGAATCTTTTGTTTCTTCTGGAGTCACCTTCTCTTTGGTTTTCTGTTTCGCCGTCTGTTTCGAAGTCTTTTTCGTCTCCTTTTTAGCCGGGACAGGCGTAGCAGTTGAAGGATTCTTTTCCGGCACATAGATAACGATTGTCTTAAATTCTTTTATAACTTCTTTTGTTTCCTGCTGTTTCGATATATTGTTACTACTCTTATACTGGTCAGCAGTCTCGTTGCACGATTTCTCATAATGACTGGAGAAATCTGCAGTATCTTTCGGCACATGGGTCGCATCTTTTTCCTCAGATGCAGTTTTTACATTCTGGGAAGCTTTTTTCAGATATTTCAGTGCCTGATCCGGTTTCTTCTGTCCATTATAGGCATCTGCCATACCAAGTGCTGCCTCCGGTGATTTCTCATCAATTTCCAGTGCTTCTGAAAAAGCAGCTTTTGCTTTTACATAATCCGCTTTTTCCAGATAATTATTTCCAAGATCCATTTTTTCCTGTAATTTACCTGCCGTTGTCTGCTTAGGTGTTACCACGAGGCCTACAACTACAATGATCAATACACACAGAATGCCAAGTCCCAATGGCAGGAAGAGACCTTTCTTTCCATTTTTTCCTGACTTTTCTTTTTTCCCGGAGCTTCTGTTTTGTTTCGCATTCTTCTTTCCGGTTTTCTTTTCGTCTTTTCCGCTCTTTTCATCGGGAACCGGATTTCCGCATCGACCGCAGTATTTCTCACCCAGTTTAATATCTCCATTACAGTTTGGACATTTCATCTTTATCCCTCCTCAATGATAAAATCGAACAGTTCATCTGACATCTGTATTTCACTGTCTGTTTCCAGTCTGACCGGAATCTCCGGCTCCAGCTCAGTCTTATTCAGATAAGTGTGATTCAGTGAATGACAGTCTTCCAGGAAAAATACCCCTTCTTCAAATGTAATGATGCAGTGTTCCCTGCTGATCGTTTTGTTTCCCTGAATGCAGATGTCCACGACTGCTGCCTTTTTACCTATCTTGGTTCTTTCTTTGTTGATCACAAATTCTTCGCCCGTATTACGGCGTATCAGTCTGGCGTTGATCTTTGGAGGTACTTTAAGAAGAACTGTTCCCTCATCATCCGGATCATACAAAAGTACTGTGCCATCCTCTTCTTCATCATCTCTGTCGGCGGGTTTCTCAAAATGCTGTACGGGTTCCTCCCTCTGGAACTCGCTGTCTTCTTTTGCAAAAGATTCTTCTCTGAAAAATCTCTGGTCCACAGGTTCTATGTCTTGCAAAGGTTCTATATCCTGTAAATGCTCCATGTGCTGTGAATTTTCCGTATGATGTGAAAAATGCTTCTTCTGCGGAACATACAGTTCTTCCTGTGCATTCCAGTCTTCTGTATTCCAATTTTCTGTATTCCGACTGACCTCATTCCGGCTGTCCATTTCCGGTTTCTTCTGTACTGCCGGACCTGTATAATTCTGGAAGCCTGCTCCATTTTCCGGCGGAACCGGAATTTCTTTCGGAAGTGGTGGTAATCCGCTGTCTTCTGCTTTTCCGCGCTTTGTTTCCATATATGTATTTTCCCTTAACGGAATGCAGACAAGCCGAACCTCTTCGTCCTCATCATTCACAAACATATACTGCATTTCCTGTTCAATCATTTCTTTCGGAATTCCATTTCGGGTCAGAAGCTTCTGCATCTCTTCAATCTTCTTTTTCATTTTTCTTTTTTCCAGAAATCCATGTTCTCCCATCCAGGCTCTCATATTCGTGCATCCGGTAATGTCATAATAAAACCGACATTCCCTACTGGTATTTTCTGTTTCAAACGACAGGATGTATTCTTCCATCAGCTCGCTTCTCAACAATCTGTATATATTTTCATCCAATACCATACCAGCCTCCGCCTGATATACAATCACATTTCTTTCTCCCGTAAAATCAAATGAAAATCCCATTGCTGTCCCTCCTAATAAATATCCAGCTGAATCAGTTTCCAGCTTCCGTCTGTTTTTACCGGTGCGATTCCTCTGCTGTTAAATGCTTTGGCATCTTCAAACTGAGGCTGCACTGCAATATCTCCATTCTGTTTTATATATCCCCAGCCATCGTCGGTCTGGACCGGTGCATATCCAATTCCCGAGAAACTCTTTGCCCCCGCAAACATACATTCCAGTGTCTTACTGCCATCTATAGAAACAAATCCCCATTTGCCGCTCTGCATGACTGCTGCCGGCTGATCGGATACAAATGGATACGCTGCTTCATAACTTTCACTTCCAAGCTGCTTTCCTTCTGCATCCACAAGAATGTACTGCTCACCACTTTTTACAAAAGCCACTCCGTTTCTCGAACAGAAGCCCCATTCATCCTGCAACACATCTGAAAAAACAAAATCTGTAGCCATCTGAAGGTCATCCCCGATCAGCGCCCAACTTTCTCCCTGCTTCACTGCACCAAAACCATCCAGAATCGGTGTTGCAGCATCATAGATAAACTCTGTCAGCGGCTGAAACTGTCTGTTGAGATATCCCCATTTTCCATCTTTCTCTGCCGGTATAATGCCCTGCTTCTCTGTTCCCAGATACTGATAAGCTTCCTCCGGCTGCCGGCGTTTATAATTATTTGTATCAATGTAGTAACTTTCCCCATCTTTCTGAACCGGTGCAACTCCCCAGTCTCCAAATAATCCGACTGATTGATATTCCGGCCGCAGGATTTCCTGTCCGCTGCTGTTCAAGAATCCATACAGATCTCCGGATTTTACATACATATATCCACTGCACTCTGTCGAGATCTCATCATAATCTGCACTGACTGTCTGCACTTCTCCTGCCAGTGACTGTAATTTTTCTTTGATATCACCATTGTATTTTGTCTTTTCTGCCTGCCGTTTCAGAAGTGCGATCGCATCTTCTCTTCGTCCCTCTTCCAGATAATAATCCGTAAGCATAAATAACGCCTCATGTTTATCATCCTCGAGACTGATCGCCTGATTGCAGGCTTCCTCGAACTCATCATCTGAACCCAGATTTCTGTAATCCTGTGCAATTTTTATCCACAGATCACCCTGATCCGGGTTTTCTTCCAGTGCATTTTTGTATTCCAGAACTGCATCATAATATATCTGCTGTTTTTCATATTTTTCAGCTGCTGCAATGTGCTGTCTGTATTCCGCCTTTTTTACTCCGAAATTGTCAATCGTACTCCACCAGGCAGTCCCAAGCAAAAAGATCATTGCCACAACAACCAGTTTTTTCATAGCTTCCTCCTAAAATCCAAGCAGTAAAATCAAGATCGTTCCCGCTGCAAGAAACGGTACCAACGGAATGGAATCTTTCATACTCAGTTTTTTGCGTGCCAGCTGTACCACGGAATAGATTCCTGCCAGCAAAAGTCCGGCTACCAGATCCCACCAGATCAGAGATAACCCGAGATACCATCCCAGTACCGCCGCCAGTTTTACATCGCCCAGTCCAATACTTTTTCTCGAAAGAACATAAGCCAGAAGGAACAGTATCAGACCAACCAGCATTCCACCCACTGCAGAAATCATTTTTTCTTTCCAGTAAACCGGATATACAGCGACCTCGATAACAAGAAGCACTGCACGAATGACCAGCATTGCTACCAGCAGCTTATTTGGCACGATTGATTTTTCATGATCGATCACTGCCAGGACCAGCATAAATCCTGTCAGGCACAAATATCGAAGAATCTTCGTCCAGTGGTAGTCGTACCTATAAAACAAAAAGCAGCTCACCACTTCTATCAGAAGAAACGCCAGAAAAAATATCTTTTTCTTTTTTGCTGTAGTATTTATAACGGTTTCCATCATATTCTCCTTCATCACACTCCTGACCAGACCCGTGTAGAAGCACAGACTCTGTAATGTCTCGGCTTCATTCTAAAAAAGGGTACCTGATTATTCATATTAAAATCGACTATGATCTTGATATCTCTCGTCTTATTCTGGCACCAGACAGTCTTTGACATATTCATATCCGAAATCCCAAGTTTTTCCGCATAAGTTAACGGATCCTGTCCGCCTCCGGCAACAGATAACTGTTTCATGACACAGGATTTTGCCACCGTATTAACCATGTATGTAGAAATGCCATTGATTGCATCTTTTTTGAACACTGTCAGTACCCCGGAAATAAACGATTCCGGATCATCCACATAACCACTGACCGTACCATAGACATCCTTCGCTGCTTTTCCGGCTTCTATCGTATTACCTACAGGATCTTCTCCGTTCAGGGCATTTTCTCCTGCCTGCTGAACTGTCTGCAGCTGTTCTTCAATAGACTTTATATTTTTTTCAAAATCCTCTGACCTGGAATTCAGTCCGTCCAAAGAATCCAGAATTCCGATCTTTTCCAGAATATAGCTGTACTGTGCCACTTCTTTTGCCGCCTGATCTGCCGCATACTGTACAATCAGCTGTGCTCTGGTAAACGATATCAGACTGTAAATACTGACAAATGCCAGAAAGAATAATGGCAGAAACAACGTTGCTTCTACTGTGATAGAACCTTTTTGTCTTTTCTTCATCTTTGCTCCTAATACCCCAGTATTCCCTGATATTTTATCGTCTTCTGACTCTCTTCATCGGAGTTGCTTCTTCCGAGAAGTGCTGGAACTTTTGGTAAAAATGTCGTCTCTGCCTTCACATCAGCCCGGAGCGTCAGCATCGTATATTTGCTGCTCAGACTCTTTCCGGTATTCAGCTGAATGCAGTCCGCTGTCCTGACCAGAAGTTTCTTTTCATTGTTCTCACTGATCATGGAGACAAGCAGAAACAGTTTCAGATATTCTTTATAATTGAGTTTCACTTTGTCGTTTGCTCTCCATACAGCGACTTCGTCCCCTTTCATCAGACTGGATAAGTCCTGACCGGAGTAGACGACTGCACAGCAGAACAGGTAGGAATATTTAATGATCGGATACAGCCATGCCTGTCCGGTCGCAGCAGATATTCCGCTGGCAATGCTGTTCGCCTCGGCATTCAATGTCTTGTCAAAAAACACGTAGGCACTGTTGATTGCCAGACGCAGTGAATATAGCACTGCAGTCGCTTCTGTCTTATTGACAATCGTACTCTCATTTCCATAAAGAAGATATTCTATCTCTCCATTATAAATATAATGGCTGTTCAGTTTGTCGTTGCTGAGTGAAACATCGTTTTCTTTTGTCGTCATGCAATTAAACATTTCGCTCATGTATTCCATCAGATAGGCACGCTCCAAAAGTTCTCCAGACAGGTTGTCCAATCCTTTCAGTAATTCCGTTATGGCAGAAAGGCTTCCTGCCCCATCATTCACCGTCGTATCATCACTGTCCAAGTTCAGTTTCTTTACCGTCTGTGCCGACTGAATATCCGATCCAATTTTATTTTGTCCACTTGGGAACTCATCCGGATAAGAAAGGCCGGAAAAATCTTTCAGATTTTTTTCTTTTCCCAGTGCATTCAGTCCCTCCAGGATCTGATCATATTCTCCCTGTGCATCTTCTGCATCCTGTTTCTTTTGATCTTTTGCATTCTGCTCCGTCTCATCTTCTGATTTTGTTCCGACTTTGGAAAGATACTCTTTATAAAAATTGCATTCCTTTGGATCTGTATAATAGTAATTACCCTGTAACGGCATTCCAAAATTTGCATTATCATCCCAGAATGTATTCACCGCAGCCGCAGCACCCCGTTCAAAAATCGAGCATGCCTCTGTGCTGTTGATCTGTGCTGCTTTTATATGATCCGTTACCTGTATCATCTTTTCGGCTTCTTCCAAAAGGCCTTCCGCCTCCTCTGTATTTCTCTCCAGACAATTGAGCATATCTTCCAGATCGTCTGTATTGATTTTGATGTTTTCTTCCTCTTCAAGCTCATTCAGTTCGGATATATCTTCCCCTTTGCTCTGCAGGGCATCTTTGCGTTCCTGACACGCTTTTTCCGCCGGTTGCACTTTATTGACCCACACATCTTCCAGCTTTTGCAGCTGGGTGATTCCTTCGTTTCCTGTATTTATCATCGTCTGAAGCTCAGACTTGTAATTTTCAATCTTATTTATATAATCTTTTTCTGCATCTTCATAAATACTCTTAAGATTTGCAATGCTCTGCTGTATTACAGTATCTATGTTTACATAAGCATTCCATTCATCCTGCGTAAAACTTTCATCGTTATTCATCGCCTGCTCTACAATTCCAGAATTCTGAAGCAGAGAAACAGCTGCAACAAGATCTGCATACCTTATTTCATCAAAAACAGTTTCTGACCGATCCCATACTATTGCACCGGCGAGATTCTGCCGAATCACCGCTGAACTGATCTGACCGGATCCTACAGGTGCTAATGCTTCATTATCCAGATATTTCTGTAAAGACTCTGATGCCAGATAAAATACAGACTGCTGTACCAGAATATTCATTGCTTCTGAAATCTCTGAAGCCATTCCCTGCACACCCTGTATCGCAGCACTGTGTGCATCTACTGCCGTTTTGGCGTTCTCAGATGGTTCTCCAAGTTCTTTGGCTTTTTTTGCATAGTCTGTCTTTGCTTCGATATAGTCTTTCTTTTCATTCATATTTTTCAACGGCATCTTTTTGAATTTTTCCAGAATATCGCTGACCATATATACCGGTGCACGAAATTTCATGTATTCCAGAATCTGCTGCTGAAGAACCTGCGTATCAGCCAGAGAAGAATTCTTCACTCCCTGTACTTCCACGCCTTCTGTGCCCAGTTCCAGCTGGATCATGGAATGAAGATCCGTGGATTTGGTATCTTTCAGTGCAGATGCATTACATGATTCCAGAAAACTCTGTTCCAGGTATGTCTTCATCGACGGGGATGATGGATCATCTGCCATTGTGATCAGGCCATATGAATCCTTCAACTGTTTATCATAGCGTGCAAGCGCCGCATTCATTGTGAGGTCCCCCGCGCCTGAAATCACAGTCTTTGCTGCATAAAGGCGGGAGATATCTACTATTATTCCGCTGAATATCAGAACCGGTACCAGAATCAGTGTCAGAAAGACAGAAATTGCTCCCCGGTTTTTTCCACAGAAAAATCGCATATATCTCCCTCCAGTTTAAAAGATTATTTCTTTTACTTTATTAAAATTCTCTACAAATTTGTCTGTATCGATGCCCAGCTTATCCAGAAAAAACTTTCCAAGATCCCAGGCCAAATCTACATTCCGCACAAAATCTGTCGTGTTCAGGACCGGCTGATATGCTGCCGCATACAGGCTGATCGTATCTTTCATCCCCAAATATCTCAGAATTCCAGGCGTCGGAAGTTCATATCGCAATTCAGCGAATACTGATTGTGACATAAACTTATTCTCCACCCTGATACTTGCTTTCGCTGTTCCCACGGAAAGTAATGTGCTGTATTTGCATAAAGATTCCTGGTATTTTGCCAGTCGTTCTTTTGTATTACTGCCCGCACCGAGACGATAGATCTTTGTCAGTGAACCATTGTACGCTTCATAATAGGACTGTACCTGTTCGTCCGAAGGCTCTTCCCACGAAAAATCTACTTTCCCATCGGAAAGAGGTTCTTTATCAGTGAAACCTTCATAACCCGGATATGCAATTTCTTTTGCCAGCTGCGCTGCCGCCCTCTCTACCTGAAAAAAGAAATAGCTTTCCTGCATCTTAAAAAGTCCCAGATAGATGACCGCCATGACCACCGCTATGGTGATCGGGAAGTACAGTGCAGCTTCTACCATGATGGCGCCACGTTGTTTCTGTTGATTCACAGAAGTGTTTTGAGATTTCCGATTTCAAGGAATGATATATCTTTCACTTTATCAGCATCATCAAACGTATTACTTACAAGATCCATGATTCTTTCTCTGAAAACAACTACGACCGCAATGACCACTACGATCACCAGAATGATCGCAACGATCTCTGCCGCACCTTTTTCTTCGTGCTTGAAATCTTCCACAAAATTATGTAATCTACAAGTTGCTCCAATCCACATTTTATTCAACATTTCTAACATTCTCTTTTCCTCCTTCATGAAATGTCTGTTATTTATAATAAACGGCATCTGCCTTTTATTATCCTAATCCGCTCATTACCGGAACCAGGATCAGTATCAGAATTCCGATAAAGATCAGAAATACCGGAAGCAGAAGTCTTGAATTGGCTTTTTCGCCTTTCTGCTTCACCTCATTTTTCTTCATTTCCCACATCTCTGTCGACATGTCTCCCAGAAACAGTGCCAACTCTTCATTACCTTTCTGCAGGTTCTGTAAGATCAGCGACGTAAATTTGCGCACTTCCTTTACACTGCAACGATCTGCGAAATTGCGATATGCATCTGCTTCCATGATTCCATTGTCAATCTCCAGACTGGTGTTCTGCATTTCTTTATATAATGCACGCTCTCCTGTAATCGCTGTTCTTTTCCATGCATCGCGGAGAACCATTCCCGAATTGACCAGAAGCGTAAGCTTGGACAACACCTGTGGAAGATCCATCAGGATCTCCTGCCTTCTGGCTGTCAGCTTGTCCTGCAAAGATAGGTCTATATACATGACTACCAGCACGCTGAAGATAACTCCCAGAAGTGCCGCCTCCACACTTCCCGCCAGGACCGAAAGAAGCATAAATACAAGGAACACAGTATATGCATATGTGATCTTGGCGCCCTGCAAAATATAATAGTAATATTCCGCATACTTCTTGCCCTTGATCTCTGCAATCTCTTTGATTTTCAGCTTTGCACGTCTGGTCTTTGTTCCCATATGCAGAATCGGCATCAGTGCAAATCCGACACAGAACAATTTGCTCATCTGAAATTCTCTGGCAAATGTACTCTTGGTGTACGTAGCATATTTCTTTCCCTTTGTTATTGCCAGACAAATCCATACCAATGCAAAAGGCGTACATATTATCATAAGAATCAACTGAAAATAATCATTCATCTTTGTCCCCTATATCTTGATATCTATAATTTTTCTGCCAATGTAATATGCTGTTCCAAACAGTGCCAGTGCAATAACTTTGGTCAGGACATTGAGCGGTGTATTCTGTACAATGGACATACTTCCCATCCCGCTGAGTGTAACCATGATGATCAACGGCATCAGCAGCATGATGTTCAGCTCATTCTTGTTTGCAGTCAGAAGTGTCCTTATCTCCATTTCCATCTCGATCTTTTCATTGATGATCCGATAGGTATCTCCCACTGCTTTTTTGAGATTTCCACCATAACGGCTGGACACTTCAAAAATCGTTGCAAAGCTTTCTACATCATCCAGATGGCTTCTCTCTGCAAAATTTTTCAGCAACGCTTCTATATTCTGACCATTGTAGATACCATTCACAATCATTTCAATCTCGTGCACAATGTCTGCTTTTTTTCCATAAATATCTGCCATGTCTCCATATGCATCTTCAAAAGCTCCCTGCGTATTTTTTCCGGTAGAATATGATGCAGTCAGAGACTCCAGCATGTCACGGAACTGGATCAGAAGTGCTTTCTGTCTTCTGGCTTTCAGAAATTCCCGATATTTGCCGATACCCGGTAATATCAGAAGTATTCCCACTATCCCGGACAAAAGGAAGTTTCGGAAAAATGTCATGCACACAAATGCTCCGACCAGAAAACCAAGCGCCCCGCCTGTCAGCTTTTCCACAAAACTCATCCGGTAAATATAGTAATCTTCACCATTTCCAAATAATGCTTTCTGTGGAATATATTTCTGTTTTCTTTTACTCTTTTTTTCTCGCTTGTTTCTGCGACTTTTCTCTTTCTTCATACTTTTCCTAAATCTGACTGCTCATTCCCTGCAGTCTCAGCTTATAATCATTTTTTAATGAATTTCCGGTCCGCATCAGTCTCCCTTGAACCTTATGAAGCGTACTGCCCTGTGTTTCCTGAAAAACAAATAGCGGATTCAACTGGTATTCGCCTCCGCTGCATCCCAGAATTTCGGTAATCTCCATCGTTCTTCGGGACTTGTCCCTGAGTCTCGACAAGTGGATTACAATGTCCAGTGCGGAGGAAATCTGTTGCCGTATCGCCGGAAGCGGAAGGCCTGCATTTCCCTGCAGTACCATCGTTTCCAGTCTGCTTAGCATATCTCTTGTAGAGTTTGCATGACCGGTAGACAGAGATCCGTCATGTCCTGTGTTCATTGCCTGAAGCATATCCAGTGCTTCTGCTCCTCGCACTTCTCCCACAATGATCCTCTCAGGACGCATTCGAAGAGCGGAGCGAATCAGATCACGAATTGTGATCTCTCCTCTGCCCGATGTGTTTGCATTTCTTGTTTCCAGACTGACCAGGTTGGATATATTACGAATCTGCAGTTCCGCAGAATCCTCAATCGTTATGATTCGTTCATCCCCTGGTATAAAATTGGAAAGTGCATTCAGAAATGTTGTCTTTCCGGATCCGGTTCCCCCACTGATAAAAATATTGTATTTTGCTCTTACCAGTTTCTGCAGGAAATCTGCTACCTCCGGTGTGATCGAACCATATTCCAGAAGTTTTTCCACCGTCATCGGTTTTTTGGAAAATTTACGGATTGTCACGACCGGACCAGCCAGCGAGATTGGTGGAAGAACCACATTTACACGCGATCCGTCCTTCTGAATTCTCGTATCCACAATAGGATTTGCCTGGTTGACTTCTTTGCCGGCTTCTCCTACGATTCGCTGGATAATGTCCAGCAGATGCTGTTCACTTTCAAATTGCCGACGATACCGATAAATCTGTCCATCCTTCTCAACAAAGATATTTTCGGGTCCATTGATCATGATCTCTGTAATGCTGTCATCATTCAGAAGCTCATCCAGAATCCCAAGTCCTCGCAGGGAACTGAACACTCTTCTGGCAATCTTTTCCCGTTCCTGCGGGGTGATCTCGTAATGAACGAGCTTATGGTCTATGATTTCCTTGATTCTGACCATGAGCTGCTCATCACTGGATCTGCTCAGGGCAAGTGCATCTTCCAGAAGAAAACGTTTTATTTCTTTTACAAGTCTGAGTGTTATCTCCTCTGTAAGCATCTCTTTCTCTTCCATTCCTTATCAAATACAGATTACAGACATATTGTCTTTTATCTTTTTATTTATCAAGCTGATAGCCATCCGGTGCAAGCTCATGCTCCACCTTACTGAGAAGCTCTGTATTTGCTCTCTCATAATCGTTAAGCATGGTAGAATCCTTAAAGTCATCTGCTGCAATCGAGCCGTGATACCAGGATTTGCTTCCAAAATAATTCTGCAATTCCGGCGATTGAAAAACTCTTCCTTTTCTCGCGTAGATCTCATTCTTGGCGTAATTCAGTTGCTGCAGGCTCATATTACTGAGTTCCTCGCGGCTGAGGTAACGGCTGTCGGAGTCCGGAATAATGAACTCTGATGTTGTATCTGTTGTATCTGCCGCAGAGGATTCCGCTGTCCCATTTTCATCAAAGATTACATCCGTCCGATAACCCTGGATAATATTTGGAATTTCATTGCTCAGATCATTAATCTTGTATGAGTAACATTTCATTGACCTTGCTTCATCTCCGTTATAACATCCAGAAATCCACTGGCTTCTTTCTTCATCCGAAACAAGACTTCCCTTTTTCATTCGCAAGACCTGATACATTCCCTGATTCTGATCTACCGTCATATGATCAAAACTGATATTAGGATCTGAAAAAATGAGGTTTTCGTATGCATCTATGATATTGGCATTCTCTAATGCCCAGTCTTCTCCTGATTCTGCAGCAGCCTTTGAATCCCATAACTCACTGATCGGGGAACCTTCGTAAAATATGTCTGTCGATGTCTCCATTTTTTTCAGTTCGTCACCGTCCAGATAAAATCCCTGGATATTCCAGGACTGGCCCGTTGCAACAGAACTTTCCTCGTAAACTTCATAGAAAAACTGATACTGTTCATCCAGTCTTCGCAGAAAAACAGAAACTTCACTGAACGCTGTGCCTCCGCTCATTCCACTCATTTCACGATAGTTTCCCTGATAGTCCAGATACAGCATTTCCTGTTCGGATACCGTTTTCCATCCCCCATCTGTTTCTTTCAAAATGGAAAATGTAATTGCCCGTCCGGTTGGAGAATTCGTACTGTCTTTGTATGAAACGCTGAAAATCTCGTCTGCCCCGTCGTAATCAAAATCACGTGAAACCGCAGCCAAAACTCCAGTTTCTCCGACCGCTTCTCCTGTCATGCTATTTTCCTTGGAGTACTGTAGATTAAGGGTATAAGTCTTGCCACCAATATAATTCAGTCCTTCAATCTTGCCTGCCTTCTGCCCAGCATTGGCACTGCTTTTCCCCTCCGATGAAGTCTCCCCACTTTCGGATGTCACTCTCTTCGCTGCCAGGACTGCCTGTCCGGGAAGTGCTGTCCCAATCATACCGGCTGCAAGTATCCATCCTGCAGACACCAATATTGTTTTTTTCATACCTGTTTCCTTCTTTCCCATACAGCAAAATTACGTAATTGTTTTATCCTATTGTCTGTTTGCGCAGATCCACGTCCAGATTTCGGGCATTGTCATAATCAATTCCGTCCGGGAAGAAATCAGAGCCATCACTCTTTACATAGTGGTAACCTGAATCATCACTCATGACTGTAGCACCTTCACCTGCACTGTAAACGTCTGCATAATAACCACAGGTAAACGTTTCATTTCCATTCAGATCATACATGACTTTCTTATCATCCCAGTAAGTGATCAGTACTTCTTTTGCTAGCTGAAAATCATTGGTCTCTATCGGTTCTCCAATTTCTGTCATATTCTCTATATTGATCAGACCTACATAATCTTTGTCATTTTTTCCATAGATTTTTACAGCGATCACATTTCCCTGCAGTCCGCTGTAATCACAGTTCAGAGAACCGGCATACTGTCCTGTGTATCTCTGAAATGCACTGTTTTGTATGTCATATGCAACCAGTGTTCCTGTAGAATCGCTCAGAAGAATGTAATTTTCTGATTTTCCACGTATGTACCAGCTGGCACCGTCCTCTGTACTGCATTCCTTTGGAATCACGATGTCCTGATATTCGCCCTGATTACTCATCCGTTCTATATGACACATTCCGTCTTCGTCCTGGTAAAGATCCAACACATAACCGCTCTCAAACTGGTCATCTCTGTCTCGCATAAATGATGTATTGTACTGTTGCTTCTGTGCGTTTCCCGTAAAATAAAAGCAAAATGTATCGTTGACTTCATTTTCCATTGTCTGGTAAGAGAAGGCACCATCCCCATGATAGCGGAATGACTCCTGATAACTCTGATCATTGCTGACCGAAAAGCTTACATCCTGTACTTCTGCACCACTTGGATCATAAAAGGTATATTTACAGGTTCCGGCATCATTCCAGTCATTACTGCTGTCTTCTCTGACCCAGGTATATCCGCCGCCATAGCAGACTACCTGATTCTTATCATAATGACTTAAAATATTTCCCTCCGAGTCGATCACGAAGAGGGTGTCATTGATAAAATGCGTCACATATCCATTGTCCAGGCCTGTGTTTTCACTGTAATTTCCAGATTCCAGGGGAATATAAAATTTCATCTTTCCCTCTGTATCAATAAAACCTCGATAGGACATATCTCCGACCCAGAATTTGATCTCGGCCATTCCATTATGGAATGCGCTTGCCTCGTCGATTTTCTCTACATAAGTCCGGATATTATTTTCATAAAACTCTTTTACCTGCTCTTCAAAATCTTTATTCTCATCTTCAGTTTCATTCTTATCCCCATTTAAAGAATAATCTTTACGCTTTGCGGCTTCGATTTCACTTCCCGACCCCAACAGTACTGTGGCCGAGGAAAGAGAAATAAGAAAGATACCCAGGTTTTTTCGTAATTTTTTATTCATAGTTTTTTTCTCCCAGATTATACCAATTCAATTAATCAATACGTAAATTTCGTATTCATTGATTTTCTGCTCCACATACAGTCAACATCATAGGCAAGCAGTTCCGTATCTTCACCATCGTAAAGGTAAAGATCACCATCTGAAATATACAAAAGATTTTTTTCATCCAGACGTAAATAAGCACTGACGTCATCAGCCAGATAACTCATGTTTCCCTTCTTTCCAAGTGTACTGAGTTCATATCCATTATTATTGTATGGACTTGTACTTGCCAGAATCTGTCCATCTTCATAAACAGAAACTGACTGCAAAGTAATATCCTGCGCCAGCAGCGTACTCTTTCCATCTTTGTCAGAATATAAATCAACATAATAGTCATCTGGATTTTCTGTTGTCACATAATAACATTCTGTTTCTGTAGCACTAAGCGTTGTAGATTTCTCTGCTATCGTATCAAAAGCTCCTATTGTATCTCCCTTTATAGACGCAATACCTGTTTTTTCATTTTCGACATTTATATAAACACTGTTTCCTGCAAATGAAATGGATCCCCAGTCTGTATCCATCTGATCTTTGCAGTATTTCGCACCTTCTGTTGACATCTGAAGCTGTTTATCATCAGATAATCTGATAAAATAATTCTGTTTGCCATAATCAATCCAGAACAGTTCTCTTACATCACTGATATCATTAATATCTTCTAATTTAACTTTCTCCTGAACCATATCTTTCGTATTATATATAATAGAGTTGCTTAAACTATACGCCTGCAGGACATCTTTACTAATTACATTGGTTTCTCCGTTTTTGTAGCAATACAATATTTTCAATGGAAATGCATTATTTTCATCTTTAAGCTGTGCACATAAATCTTCCGCAGAATACAATTTGTAGTATCTATCCCATGCTTCGTTATATGCATCCTCGTCTGTCACTGTTTCTGTTTTCTTCCCGAAACATAACTCCTGCCATTCATTTTCATAGCCTTCTCCATAAAGAGCCGCCAGATTTTTCAGTTCATCTTTAATCTCGTCTGTAACCTGAATATATCCATCTTCATTTTCAAGATTTTTATATTTTTTTACAAATGCCTGAAATTCCGCTTCCGGCTGATCCTCCAGATTTTCTCCATCTGGTGTGAACATGGATTCCTTTGTACACGATGTATAAATAGCCTCGTAGTCTTCTAATGTACTGTACTCATCCAGCATCTCGTACTTATCCTGTGTAATCTGATAGTCTTCTTCCACAGGTTCTTTTAATGTATCTATCACATCTGTTCCTTCTACATAATCATACAAACTGAGAGAATCTCCACTATCATCGGTATAATAAATACAATCATCTTTATATGACAGAACCTCTGAGTTTTTACTGAGCACCTGGAAATCTCGGTCAAATCCGGCAACGCCGACTCCCATATTATCCTCTCCGGAATTCGTACGCACAAAAATATTATCTAAATCATCCGCACAGACCACCCACGCAATATTTGAAGCCAGTTTAATTTTATTATCCGGCTCTTTCGTAGTAACACCAAATAAGGTACAAACCTCACCACTCTCATCATCTTTTCTTGTATAGACAATTCTGCCGTTTTCATCTACCCAGAAATCTGCAGCCTGTTTGGCAATCTTTGTCGTTTCTTCTCCGTTATAATAATAAAGGCTGTCAGATGTATCCTTATAAATTACTTCGTCATCCGAGATCAGTCTATATATATTATAAGTATCCGATATATTTGAACCTATTGTTTCAATATTTTCATAATCACGACTGCCTGAAGAGTTTTTCTTTATCTTATCCCATCTGATTCTGCATAAAGTTCCACCGTTACCATCATAATTATTATAAAAATACAGATACTTTCCACTTGGTGAAAACTGAGTCCGACCTTTAATCGTATATGGTGAGTTCTCAAACACGGCAGTTGATACACCATCCGCGAAATCCACTCCACTGTCTTTTTTCATTTTTGTCAGAAGATTATAAGAACCATCTGACAAATACACACACGGATTATCTGTCTGTGTCAGCCGCGGAACAATATTAACTCCCACCACTACAACTGCCGCACATACTCCGACTGCGACCACAATCTTACCGACCTTCTTGTTGTTACCTTTTTTCTTAGCTTTCGGTGCCTCCGGCTTCATCTTTACATGCTGTACTTCTATTTTCTCTGGTTCAGCCAATGCCTTTGGCTGTTCCAGTTTGGCTCCACAGGCAAAACAGAACTTGGCATCATCCTTGACTGTTGTTCCACATTTTGGGCATTTCATACGCATTTTCCTCCCTGTTTAAATATTTTTCTTATCACTTTATCACATTGAATTAATTATTTTTTATTATAGCATCAGCATCTATTTTATACAAGTTGTACTTGTATTCATATTCTCACCAGTACAGCTTATACAAAGTATAGTTTCGCCTTCTAATGTGTACAAGTTCAGCTTGTATAATATGATTAAATATGAGCCTAGTTGTAAGGGAGAAAAAAATGAATCGTATACGAGAATTACGGGAGGAAAAAAAAATCACACAGATCCGACTCAGTATTGAGTTGGAAGTGTCTCAGGAAACAATAAGCGCATATGAAATGGAAAAATATTATCCCAGTGTAAAATCTCTTATCAAACTGCAAAATATCTTTGGCGTATCTATTGATTATATTCTTGGTCTTTCTGATACCAGATATGAGCGTATTGAAACCAACAGTCTGGCCCAGGATGAAACACGTCTGATCAACCTGTACAGAAAACTGGATTCCCTTGGAAAAGAGCGTATCACTTCTTATTTGGAAGGTTACATTAATGCTCTGGAGGCACAATAGAAGAACCCGGAGGTCATCCCTCCGGGCTCTTCTATTACCATATGCCACATGCTACCAATACATTTCCATACATTTCTCTGCTTCTTCATTGGATAAAGAAAATTCTTCGATAATATTCTTAGTTGTCTCTTCTCTGCTTAATTTAATTTTTTTGCAAGTTTTGATCGTCCCCTTAATCATCCCTTTTTGTTCTGCCTTTTTTTCTAACTCTTCCAATGCACTACACATATTAACCTGACCTCCATTTTGTTCCAATTTCAAAGCATGGTCTATCAGCTTCTGTGACTGTGTAATCGCACCAATCACAACTCCCAGTTCTGATGTAATTTGCATTCTCCCATACACAGTATTTATTTTATCATAATCGCATTCGTATATAGCTCGACTAATATCAAATACTGTATTAACATCCTGATTATGAAACTGGAGTGTTCCACTTGTCCTTAGTTCAATTAAATTCATCTTGTAATCCGATACAAGAGGTCTGATTTTTTCTGGAAGCTCCAACATATCTACCAGACACAAAGGTCCATCCCATGGATGTTCTCCATAATAAACACATAGGCTTACTACTGGATGCAGACGATCTGTTTTTTCATATTGGAAAGAAATTCATCTGAAGACGCAAAGTTTTTATCTTTACGATTTTTTGCCGCAATTTCCTGATACTCTTTCAAATAAGAGAATGCATCTCCTATCATGTGTCGAAGTGGCATTGCATAATGAATTTTTTCCTGATTTTCTAATCCTCAGATTACGAAATCAATACCATATGCTGTTTTCTTTACAACATCCAATACTTTCTGTACTGTCTCAGCATGACCATTAAATCTTAGAATTGAAGAAACATCTGTGTCCACTTCCAAAAGATCTGCAGGATTTAATACCTGTTCACCTTCAAACAACGCGGCATTAAATAAATCTGCAAAATGATGATTGTCTTTCCAAAAATTCTTTAGTATGGTATCCGGTTTAATTTTATTTTGTTCCACCGTTTGCCATCCTTTCTTTCTATTATCACTATAACATAGGTTCTATTTGATTTGTATCAAAAAATTTATTGGCGAATGAACTAAAATCTTGTGAAAATACTTTTTTCATAAAATATTGAACTCTCGCATCAATTGTTCCATATATTCATCATCTTCTATTATTCTCAACAGGTCATCCAAACGATTTTCATCTAAAAGCTTCGATAGAAGCAGACATATACGTTCAACCTCACGCTCCATATTCTCTACCCCTCACTTCTGCAAGTCCTTCTTTAAATCCTTTTGCATATCCATCATTGAATATCATCTGTCCAATTCTTGTCATCATGTCTTCCTCCTTTTTTCTATTTGTCATTCCCCTTTTTCTTTGGAACCAATTGTACTATATCGAGAGTTTTTTACAACCGCAAAATACCATAATAAAAAAACAACCTCCCGGATATACTAATCTTCAAGACTTTTTTAAGTCTGAATTTGTATACCATGGAGGTTATTTATGTCAAAAAATTCTTCTGAAAAGTCAAAGACTCCTACGAGCCAGGGAATCATTGATTCCTGTGATTTTCCCTCAAATGCAGCATCCACTCAGGACTGCACTGGATTGATTCCATCCGGGCCGGTGAACGAGGATGAACTGGAATCCTATGAAGCGCTATATCATTATCAGCCACCCCAAATCAAAGATACTTACCCAAATGATAAATGAATCCCAGCAGCTCTCCCCGCTTATAAAATAACAGGAGAAAAGGCAATATGCCCTTTCTCCTATACTTTTCGTATAGGCTGTATTACCAATACATTTTCATATATTTCTCCGCTTCTTCATCGGATAAAGAAAATTCTTCGATAATATTTTTAATTACTTCTTCTGTAAACAATTCTCCATTTTCTTTCTTTTCCTGCAGACGTTGCCGATGCAGGTTCCAGACAGCCAAGCAGTGTAGATTTCACCGGACCTATATATTTCACACTCTCAAGAAACACAGAAAAACCAACTGCTGTGCCAATAATAACAATAACTGCAATGATGATCCAGGCTGGAAGCTCCAGATTTGTCGGGAAAATCCACGCCCTGATCAAGAAAAAAAGTACACTTCCACCAATCAACATTCCCCATCCTGTAATCGTGAGATTTCCTTTGGAATCCCCTTTGAATCTATCAATGTTTCACAGAATTATATTCTCCCGGATTGCATCCAAATCGCTTACGAAATGCACTGGCAAAACGGCTTGGATTACTGAATCCCACCATTTCTGTGATCTGTGTCATAGAATACTGTCCACTCTGCACCAGCGAAAAGCTTTTGTTGACACGGTATTCTTCCAGATATCCGGTGATAGTTTTGCCTGTCATTTTTTTGAAAAGGCGGCAGCAGACTTCTCTTGACAAATGCACCTGATCTGCCAGGTCCTGAAGAGAAATTACTTCTGTAAAATGCATATTAAGATAATTCAGCATTTTTTCCAGACGTTCCAGTTCCTGCAGATTTGCCGGGACGAATTTCGTCAATTCCTGTCTGTGCCCATAAAGGATCATAGCAAATGCTTCACACAGAAGTCCCTTGATCTTTAATTCATAGCAGAATCGTTTCCGGTCAAAAGCTTCTTCTACCTGGTTTAATTTCTGCAGAATTTCTTTTCCATTTTCATCAAATCCAGTCAAATAAATACAGGGTATCGCTGAATTTTGCAGAAATGGTTGAAAACATTTTCGCTCAACATCACTTCCAAAATCGCCATACAGAAAGTCTGGTCTTACAAGTATCGTACTGTAACGTACATGTTCATTTCCAGGTGAACTGCAGCTGTGCGGTACATTTCGATTCAGCAGAAATCCCTCTCCCGTTCTGACCCTGTAGCTTTTCTGGTATACCTGAAAGACGGCCTCTCCTTCCCTTATAAGGTTGATTTCGAGATCATTATGCCAGTGAATCGGCACATTTTTGCCCTCAAATGACCAGAGATCATCGTGGTTCACTGTCATCGGAAAAGTTTCTGTTCCATGCTTTTCAAGTTCTCTTCTTGCACTGTCTACCAGGATTGTTCTTTTTGCCATTTTACCCTCTCCAGTTTTTATCTGCTTTCATGTCAAAAAATGTTCTTTATTATCATAAATAAATTTGCTGATCTGGTCAATATCTGTATCATAAACAGCAATACCAGAATCGCATTTTACTATCAGTTTCTCTATAATTGGGCGTGCAGTAAAAAACACGCAATAATTCTAAGGAGGATGTTCTTATGTCCAGACCGAAATCAAAAGAAATGGATCTCACTGTCGGAAATCCATTCTGGTCACTGTTAAAATTTGCAATTCCGGTTATTCTCGGAAATCTTTTTCAGCTTTTTTATACACTTGCTGACTCTGTGATCGTCGGCAAAACGCTTGGTGCTGATTCCCTTGCAGCAGTCGGTGCCACCAGTATCATTATCTATTTTGTCTTTTGCTTTATCAATGGTTTTACCGGTGGATTCGGTATCTGCCTTGGCCAACGGTGTGGTGCAAAGGACGAAAAAGGCATGCGCAAAAGTGTTGCTGTATCCACACTGCTCAGTATTATTTTTACCATAGTCCTGACTCTGATCTGCTGCCTGCTGGCTCACCAGATTCTCAGGTGGATGCAGATTCCGGAGGATATTTCCGGCGAAGCTTACGATTACATGTTTGTCGTTCTTCTCGGAACGGGCGCAACTGTTTTTTATAATATGATCTCCAATATGCTTCGTGCGCTGGGCGACAGTAAAACACCGCTTTATTTTCTGGTGTTTTCTTCTGTTTTGAATATCTTTCTGGATATCCTGTTTATTGTACCATTCCATATGGGTGTTGCCGGTGCTGCCTGGGCTACGATTCTTTCTCAGTTTCTTTCTGCCCTGTTCAGTCTGCTCGTCGGCCTGAAAAACTTCCCGGTACTGCATTTACGCCGCGAAGATTTTCATGACATCAGCGGAACCATCAGCCTGCATCTGAAAACAGGCTTTCCTATGGGATTTCAGATGTCTGTCATGTGCATCGGGCAGCTTGCCATGCAGACAGTTGTGAATTCTCTTGGTACTGCTGCTGTTGCCGGATATACAGCAGCTTCCAAAGCCGATCAGCTTTCGGTGCTTGTAAATAATGCTATGATGACTGCAATTTCCAATTATGTTGCCCAGAATTTCGGTGCAGGCAAAAGAGAACGGATCCGTCAGGGTGTACGGGCTTGTCTGATCCAGACAGAAACTTTTAATCTGATCATGTGTATTGGTATCCTGCTTCTTCGCCACCCGATCGTGCAGATGTTCCTGTCCAATCCGACAAAGGAAATTTACCATTATTCCGATATGTATCTGACTATCGTTGCACCGTTTTACTTTATCCTCGGTCTTCTTGCCGTTTATCGTACTTCCATCCAGAGTATGCAGAACGGACGTGCACCATTTGCAGCCTGCATGATAGAACTTGTTATGCGTATTACTGCTACCGTAGGACTTTCCGGTATGATCGGATACACTTCCGTCTGCATTGCCAGCCCTCTCGCCTGGATCGGAGCCTGCGCCCTGCTGATCCCGGTTTACTACAAAATGATGCGTAAAATTTAACTTACTATTTTTCAGCTGCCTCCTGGGCATATTTTGTTGTTATAAGATTTTCATAGGATACACGTTCACTCAGTTCACCAGAATCTTCCAGAATGTCTTCCAGAAGTTCGAAGCTTTCTTTTTCAAAGATAAGATTAGATTTCCAGGTGTCCTGGTCATAGTAACGCTTTACAATAGCCGTGACTGTATCGAGGTCAGTTTCTGCAAACTGCGGAGCAATGACTTCTGCAATCTCTTCCGGCGTATGACTCTGGACGTATTCCATTCCTTTCTGAAGAGCATTTGTAAATTTCTGGATGATTTCCGGATTTTTTTCCATGTAGCTGGTCTTTGCACTATAGGAAGTATATGGAACATAACCGGAATCTACGCCAAGTGAAGCAACAACATATCCGGCTCCTTCTTTTTCCAGAGCAGTCGCAGACGGTTCAAACTCTACCGTAAAATCTGCGGAAGTATCGCCTGTAAAAGCCGCCGCTGTATAACCAAAATCAATGCTCTGGTCAATCGTCAGATCTTTCTGCGGATCCAGTCCGTTTTTACGGAGAATATATTCAAAAACCATTTCCGGCATGCCACCTTTACGCCCGCCAAGAACTTTCTTATCTTTCAGATCTTCCCATTTAAAATCCGGCATTTCTTCTCTTGCTACAAGAAAATTCCCGGCTCGCTGAGTCAGCTGGGCAAAGTTTACAACAGCATCCGTAGCCCCCTCCTGATAGGCATAGACAGATGCTTCCGCTCCCATAAATCCGATATCTGCCTCACCGGATATTACGGCAGTCATTGTCTTATCCGCTCCAAAACCGGTCACAAGTGTCAGATCCAGCCCCTCATCTTTAAAATATCCCTCTTCGATTGCCACATACTGTGGTGCATAAAAGATTGAATGTGCCACTTCATTCAGTGTAACCTTTGTAAGCTTCTCTTCCGTGCTGTCTTTCTTCGCAGCAAATACTCCCATTGGCAGTGCAGTCACCGCCAGAACAACTGCTGCCGCCAGTGAGATCCATTTTTTATTTTTCATGCAGATTCTCCTTTACAGACTTCTTCTGTTAGAGTATGCAGAAAATAGAAGATTGTGAAGGCATTCATAATTTGTTATAATTTTCTGAAAGGAATTACAGCCCGCCATTTACCATAAAAATTTCAAAAATAATATTACTCAGACAAAGGGGTACTTATATGGAAAAAAATCTTACAGACAATTACGAAAAACAGATATATATCGGAAGAGATTTGTTTTTGAAATATGATCAGGATATGCTGATAAAGAAATATAAATTAAAAAATGACCACGCATACCTGTACCTGAATTATATCGGAACAGAATATCGGATCAGCCGCTCAGATGGTTCCATCGAATATATGGCCGAAGGCATCTGGAAAATCTGCAAAGAATATACAATTGTTATGACGATCTACGACCTGCTCTGCTACTCAGAAGATAAAACGCTGCCTCCACTTACAGGACAGTGGCAGCCTGTAACCAGATTTATTCCCACCGGCAGCAGTCCGTCCGGAGATGTGTTTACCCCTAAATATGAAGCAGCATTCTCCGGCAAAGTAAATGCCGTCAGCCAGGCCTGCCTCTGTCTGGGAGGGAAATTACAGAAACAACTGGCCGGGGCTGATCTGACTTTTGAAATGCCTGTTATGGGAGATTTCTCTGTCCTGTTCCAGTTCTGGGACGCTGATGAGGAATTCCCTGCAAAAATCTTATTGTTGTGGGATAAGGTATCCTTATCGTATCTTCATTTTGAGACAACCTTTTATCTCCAGGGAGATTTACTGGAAACGATATTGCAGAAAATCAATGCCTAATCTTCTCGTAATATCCCTGGTAAACCGTTGCCTCTATTGATCTATATCATCCAGTGCCATCTCGCAGGTGAATACCTCTATATGATGACGCACATTCGCATAAGTGCCCTGTACCATCGCGCCTCATTCAGGTTAAACATATCTGTCATTCTCCGTCAATCTTGCCATGTTTCGACAAAAGCTTTATAATAGAAACTACCTGTATCAAATCATAATTTTAGGAGGTAACAGCATGAAATTCAATCCATTCTGTATGTGCTGTGCTGTCGGCAAACAGGAACAGAATATCCGTCCCTTTCAGGACATGGACAAAAAGGTAGAATATATGAAGAAAGTCATGGACCGTATGGCAAATATTGCAGAAGAAGACTGTGCCCCCAGCGTTTCTGTCGAATTAAAAAAAATGTTCCGTGATTTCTGGGAACAGCCTGTGGAAGACTACACTTCTGTCAAAAAAGAATACAATCAGCTTATGCTGGATATGGAAGCTTCTCTTGAAGAGACCATCCGGAATTCTGAAGATCCGCTGGAAACTGCACTTCTTTATGCCCGTATTGGCAACTATATTGATTTTGCAGCTCTGTCAAATGTAAATTCCGATACAGTTCTGTCTCTTCTCAAAGAAGACAACAAAGAACCTCTTAATGCGCAGGAATACCTGCATTTTCGAAAGGACTTAAGCGCTGCCTCCCGCCTTGTCTATCTGACTGATAACTGCGGAGAAATCGTTCTTGACAAACTGGTTATCATACTTCTTAAAGAACTCTGTCCGGAACTAGATATCACCGTGATCGTCAGAGGTTTTCCTGTAATCAATGATGCGACAATGGAAGATGCACAGGATATAGGGCTTACCGAACTGACCACCGTAATCGGAAATGGAAACGAAGTCGGCGGCACCTGGCTTCCCCATATCAGCAGCGAAGCCCGTGAGGCACTTGAATCTGCTGATCTGATCATTGCCAAAGGACAGGGCAACTACGAAACGCTTCATGATTGTGGACTCAATATTTACTACCTGTTCCTGTGTAAATGTAAATGGTTCCAGTATCAGTTTAACGCAAAACCTCTGCAGGGTATGTTCATAAACGAGCGCCGTATTTGACAATTTGACAAAGCTTCCCCGGCTTTTCGTCAATCTGTCAAGAAACCTCCGAAATCTTTGTATGGTTCTTCTCTTTATTCCTGACTGCAAATTCAGTATACTGATAACAGTTCAAAACAAGAGCAAAAAACTTACATAATATTTTGGAGGGAAAAATAATGGCAAGTTTATCTTTACAGCACATTAATAAGACATATCCAAACGGTTTTGAAGCCGTTAAAGATTTTAACCTTGAGATTGAAGACAAAGAATTCATCATTTTCGTAGGACCTTCCGGATGTGGTAAATCTACTACACTTCGTATGATAGCCGGACTGGAAGAAATCACCAGCGGTACCTTAAAGATTGGCGATAAAGTTATGAACGATGTAGAGCCAAAAGACCGTGATATCGCAATGGTATTCCAGAACTACGCTCTGTATCCTCATATGACCGTATATGATAACATGGCATTCGGACTGAAACTTCGTAAAGTCCCGAAAGATGAAATCGATAAAGCAGTTCGTGAAGCTGCAAGAATCCTTGACCTGGAAAAACTTCTTGATCGTAAACCGAAGGCTCTTTCCGGTGGACAGAGACAGCGTGTTGCTATGGGACGTGCTATCGTTCGTAACCCTAAAGTATTCCTTATGGATGAGCCGCTTTCCAACCTGGATGCAAAACTTCGTGTACAGATGCGTATCGAGATTTCCAAGATCCATCAGAGACTGGGTGCTACAATCATCTATGTAACACATGACCAGACAGAGGCTATGACTCTTGGTACCAGAATCGTTGTTATGAAAGACGGTGTTGTTCAGCAGGTAGATACACCTCAGAACCTGTATCAGAAACCAGGCAACCTGTTCGTAGCAGGATTTATGGGATCTCCGCAGATGAACTTCCTGGATGCTGAAATCAAAGAAAAAGGCTCCGATATCGTTGCAGTAATCGGCAAAGACGAACTGGTTATCCCGGCTGCTAAAGCAAAAGCTCTTAAAGATGGCGGCTATGTAGGAAAAACAGTTGTTATGGGTATCCGTCCGGAAGATGTTGCAGACAGAGCTGACGGTTCCATGTCTTCTACTGTTAAAGTATACGAGCTTCTTGGTGCAGAAGTATTCCTGTACTTCGATGTAAACGGAACTCAGATCACAGCTCGTGTTGATCCAGGCACAAAAGCAAAAACAGGTGATCCGGTTAAATTCGATTTCAATATGGAAAAAACTCATTTCTTTGACAAAGATACAGAACTGGTTATCACAAACTAAGATTCAATCAGAATATCAGACCCGGGGCAATTTACCCCGGGTCTTTTTTTCAGAAAACTATTTTCAGAAAGGATGGTTCAATGTCAGTACAGAGAACACTACAAAAATATATGGATGACTGGAAACGCATCAGTCATTTCGATTTCTGTCTTCTTCAGGAAGATAATTCCATTTTGGTCACCACCTGTGACCGCCGCCTTCCAGCAGAATCCAAACTGGAAGAATTCCGAAACAGCACTGCTCTTTGTCTGTCAAATGCCACCTGCTGTCTCTACAAAATAACAGAAAAAAATGAACAGCTTCTTCTCATTGTGTGGGGAAGCGAAGATTCTGTTTCCACGATTGGCGAACTGGCTGTCTGCCAGATTGAGAGTATCCTGGAAAGTTATGCCGAAAAAAATGACAAAAATGCCTTTATGCAGAAACTGCTCCTTGGAGATTATACAGATGTAGAAGCCTTTAACCGGGCACGCAAACTTCATATTTCTTCCAGTGCAAGGAGAGCTGTCTTTCTCGTTGAAACCCGTCAGTCCAAGGATGAACACGCCTTGGCTACCATCAAAAATATATTTTCTGCACGCACGCATGATTTCATCACTTCTATCGATAATCGTGGCATTATCGTCGTCCGTGAACTGACATCTACAGAAACATATGACGATCTGGAAAATATTGCACATATGCTTGTAGATATGCTGGGCACAGAAGCCATGACACAGGCCTGGGTTGCTTACAGCAACACGGCAAATGACCTGAAAGATCTTTCCAATGCATACAAAGAAGCCCGCACCGCTCTTGAGATTGGTAAAATTTTCTATGCCGAACGCAATGTCTTCGGATATCGCACTCTCGGTATTGGACGACTGCTCTACCAGCTTCCGGTTTCCATCTGTGAAATGTTCATCCAGGAAATTTTCGGAGATGAATCACTGGATTCCATCGACGGAGAGACACTGGCGATCATCCGTACTTTCTTTGAGAATAATCTGAATCTGTCGGAGACATCCAGACAGTTGTATGTGCATAGGAATACGCTTGTGTATCGTTTTGAAAAGATACAGAAACGGTTTGGACTTGATCTCCGTACCTTCGAAGATGCTATGACCTTTAAGCTTGCCATGCTTGTGTCCCGGTATCTGCGATATCAGAACAGAACCTGAGGGGGAGTCGTTTTTATTTCAGGAGCATCAGGTGTTCAGGTGGAAGATAGAGATATTTCGGCAGGTTCTTATCATGCTCGTCCGTAAAACTTTTTTTCGGACGCATCCACCAGAGAACTGCCCCGTCTTCCATTCCCGGACTTTTCACCAGATACTGATGTTCAAAGGTTGTCTCCACATACTCTGCCGCTTCAAATACCAGGCAGTTTTCTCCCGCCTTCTCTGACGGACGAATCCAGTGACCGCGGATTGCGATATGTGTCATATCCAGTTCCACCTTCTGCTCTGTACGAAGAGATATTCCCCAGTCCAGAGCAAATACCTGATATTCTCCCATACGTTCAATTCTCGAACTGTTTTTGCAGCCGGTCAGTCTTGCTGCTTCCAGAAGCTGTGGCTGTTCAAATAATTTTCTTGTATCACCAAATATCAGTGTCTTGCCATCTTTTAGAAGCATCAGCTCATTGCAAAATCTGAAGGCCTCATCTCGACTATGTGTGACCATCAGCATATCTCCCTGATACTGTTTTAGAAATTCCTGCATATCTTTTTGCAATACATCCTTCAAATATCCATCCAGTGCAGAAAAAGGTTCATCCAGAAGGATTGCTTCCGGCTCACCGATCATCATTCTTGCCAGAGCAACTCTCTGCTGCTGTCCACCGGAAAGTTGTGATGGATAACGGTTTTCCAGTCCCTCCAACTGATATCTTTTCATAAAATCTCTGGCTTTTTCTTCTCTCTGTCCCTTCTCACCACGATAACCGCACAGAATATTATCTTTTACTGTCATTGTCGGAAACAATGCATAATTCTGAAACAGGTACCCAATCCGACGCTCCTGCGGCTTCAGATTGATTTTCTTTTCTGAGTCAAAAACTGTTCTTCCTTTGATTACGATTTTGCCTCTGTCCGGCGTCTCAATTCCTGCGATACAACGAAGTGTCATACTCTTTCCACTTCCAGATGCACCGAGGATTCCAGTTGCTGATGTATTGCTCTCAAACACTGACTTGAGAGAAAAGCCTTTAAAATTCTTTTCTATATTTACCTGTATTGCCATCAGATCCACCTTCTACTCTTCATGCCCCGCCCTGAGACAATATTGATCAGTGCCACGATCACAAACGAGATCACTACGATTACCACAACCCAGAACCCGGCTATATCATAATTTCCAGCCGAAGTTTCTGCTGCAATTGCAACGGACACTGTACGAGTCTTACCAAGAATGTTTCCTGCAAGCATGGAAGTCGCTCCATACTCACCAATTGCTCTTGCAAA
Source organism: Blautia sp. 210820-DFI.6.14 (assembly GCF_020558815.1). Classification (NCBI taxonomy): domain Bacteria; kingdom Bacillati; phylum Bacillota; class Clostridia; order Lachnospirales; family Lachnospiraceae; genus Blautia; species Blautia sp. 210820-DFI.6.14. The sequence goes on along the minus strand of NZ_JAJCKS010000003.1, from coordinate 130,379 downwards.
TGCCAGAACAGTTCCGGATGCAATTCCCGGCGCAGCCGCCGGAACGATCACTTTCCAGAAAATTCTGCGATCACTCATTCCCAGTGTCTGTCCTGCATAGATCAGATTCACATCCACCTGTTCAAAAGCAGCCCTTGCATTTCGGTACATCAGTGGAAATGCAATCACTGCAGCAGCGATCACGCAGCCTTTCCATGTCTGTATCACTTTAAAATCAAAATTCTCCATGAGAAATTTTCCGAAAGGTCTCCTGAGACTGAAGATCAACAGCAAAAAGAAACCAGCAACTGTCGGCGGAAGCACCAGTGGCATAGTCAGGATTCCATCCCATATTGCTCTCGATACCGGCTTCATCTTCATAATCTTACGTGCACAGAAAATTCCCAGAAAAAAGGCAATTGTCGTAGCCACTGCTCCGGTCTTTAAAGAAATCCACAATGGACTCCAGTTTATTTCCTGTAAAAATTCCATTCTTTTCTTTCCTTTTGTATGTACAAAAAGGGGCTGACATATATGCCGCCCCTTTTATATGTAATCGATAATTATTTAGCTTCTTCTGCAGTATCTGTTTCTTCGGTTTTGTCTTCCTTTGCATCTTCTGCAGTTTCTTCTTTCTTATCATCTGCTTTATATGCGGCAAACCCATACTCTTCAAATACTTTCATGGCATCATCCGTCTGCAGGTACTCAAGAAACGCATCTGCAGCAGCTGCTTCTTCGTCAGATGCCTCTGCGTCTACAGTAAGTCCCACCGGATAAAGAACCGGTGTTTCCAGAGAACCTTCCGGAGCTTCTGCGATAACATCTACTTTGTCTGCAACGGATGCAGCATCTGTTGCATAAACGATACCGATTTCGTTACTTCCCTCGCTGACAGATGCAAGCACATCTGTTACATTCTTGCCTTCATTGATCTCCATCTTGTTAACATCGTCTTCGATGCCAAGGTTTTTGAAGATTTCACGGGAATACTGTCCAACCGGTACATCCTCGCCCGCAAGCGCAATGTTCTTCGCATCTGTGATATTTTCGAAACCTGTAACTTTTGTTTCGCCATCCTTTGGTTTGATCAGAACAACTTTGTTCTCCAGGAGATCTACCACAGAGTCTTTCTTGGCCAGTTCCTCACCTACCAGCGCATCCATCTGTTTGGTTGCTGCTGAAAAGAAGATATCACATCTGGAACCTTCTTCGATCTGTGTCTGTAATGTACCTGAACTGTCTGCATTGAAAAGAATATTAACATCCGGATACTCTTCATTAAAATCTTTCTGGATCTCATCCATTACATTTGCAAGGCTTGCTGCAATAAATACATACAGATCACCACTTGCATCCTCTGTTGTTGCAGCCTGTACACTTCCTGCACTCATTCCTGCTACCATAACGCCAGCCAATATTACAGTTAATATTTTTTTCTTCATGAATATATCTCCCTTCTTTTCTCTCAAATGTTGTTCAATATTCATGCTAATATTTTAACTGTAATAAAAATTCAAATCAATTTAACAGCTGCAATTTGCAATAGAAATTTTTTATAGAACCTCAAAATATTTTAGTAGTTCCAGTCATCACTGCCACTGTCATAGGAATCTGAATCATTTCCCTCATCAACATAATCATCGCTTCCGTCATCATAGTCGTCACTGTCATCATAGCCGCTGCCATCATCATAACTACCGTTATCCGAAGAACTACTGTCATCACTGCTGTCGTCACTGCTGTCATCACTGCTGTTGTCATAGCTACTACTGTCCGAAGAGCCACTGTCATAACTACTGTCATCGCTACTGTCATCACTACTGTAAGTTTCTGTATCACTGTCATCGGATTCATCAGAGGATGCTGTCTGCTGTGAGTTGCCCTTTGTATCTTTTTCAGACTTGTCTGCAAGACTTGTGTATGTAAGATATGCTGTGGAGCTTTCTTCATCATAAGCAAGAGATGCTTTTTCCATATCACTGAGATCAATGCTGTAAATCTGGTAAACATCTCCTTTTGCAGTAACGATCTTCATATCATATACAGTTGTAGTTGTTGTATCTGTTGATTCATCTGTACTGTCTGAAGAAACAGCTGTGTCATCCGGAGTATAGAACATCTGTACCTGTTCAGATGCTTTTACAGAAGCTTCTGCCGGAATCAGGTTCTTGCCCCAGTCATCTCCGCCGGATGTCATCAGATAGATTTCTCTCAGATCATCCTGCAGACCATTGGTCATATAAATATATTTCGCCTGAGAAGTCTTAACTCCAATCACTTTCGGAGCCGGTGTGGATGTCGGTACCGGTGTTACTGTTACCGGAACTTCTGTCGGTGTCGGTGTTGCTGCCGGAGTCGGTGTCACTTCAACAACCGGTTTTGAAGAACCACATCCTGTAAAGGTAAGTATCATTGTCATGCCAAGTACGAGCATTATATGTTTTGCTTTCATTATTTACCATCCTCTCCGGTCTGAAGACCGTTCTATTTCATTTTTTATTTTCTATAGTTCTTTTTATTATCCCATGTATGTTCCCAAAAGTCAAATCAGTGTTCATAAGTCAATATTCCGCGAGGTGTTTTGTCATATATATGACAAAATCCCGAGACATACAGGTCAAAATGCCATCACCGTAGGTGATTTAAAATGCATTTTGGCCAAGTGCTGTGAACGGAGTGAACAGCAACTAAATCAGGCTGCCATAACAATATTTTACAGCAGCCTGGTCAGAATTTGATTCATTTCTATATTCAATTATCCAAGGAAATTTTTTCCTACAAAATAGCCCAGCACAAGAACACCAAGTACGATACGATACCAGCCAAAAGCCTTGAAATCATGTTTCTTAATATATCCCATCAGGAATTTGATGGCGATAATAGAAACAAAAAATGCAACCACAACACCGGTGACCAGTGTAAGAACCTCTGCCGGAGTGAATGTGAAGCCGAATTTTACCAGTTTCAGCAGACTCGCTCCGAACATAACCGGAATTGCCAGAAAAAAGGTAAATTCTGCTGCAACCGTTCTTGAAGTACCAACAAGGATACCTCCAATAATCGTGGAACCGGAACGGGATGTTCCCGGAATAACAGATAATACCTGAAAAATACCAATCTTGAATGCCGTGGTAAAACTCAGATCTTCAAGAGATGTACAGATTGGTTTTCTTCGTTTATTGTAATTTTCTATAATGATAAAAATCACACCATACACGATCAGGGCAATTGCAACCACTACATAGTTATTAAATTTCTCTTCAATATAATCATTGAACGGAAGTGCGATCACGATCGTTGGAATACATGCTACCAGGATCTTAAACCACAGGATCCATTTGTCCTTATCACAGAACTTCTCCACAAAAGTCAGCACAATGCGAGAAAACGGATTCTTACGTGCAATCTGTGCTTTTTTCTTCTTGGGTATCTGTCGTATGTAAAATGGCCACAGCTTACTCCAATACAGGACAACAACCGCAAGGATTGCCCCCAGCTGAATGACTACCAGAAAAAAATCCTTAAATTCTGTGGTCATATCCATCTTGATAAACTCATCTACAAGGATCATATGACCGGTACTGCTGATTGGAAGCCACTCAGTAATACCCTCTACGATGCCGAGGATCACAACTTTTATAAACTCCAAAACACTCATGTTTTTTTTCCTCTCTGTTTTATTTTTCATGTATCAGTATATTACAGTTTCGGTGGTTCGTAAACCTTTCCATACATTTTAATTCAAAGTTTAAGTTTTGGTTAACTTTTCTTTTCTGCAACATACAAGACCGGAGAAACTTCTGCGGCTTCTCCGGTCAGTAAATCATTTTTATTCGATTATCTGCTTGCGATCGTTGCAATATCGATCAGTGTCAGATTGTGAAGGTCTGTATTCTCAAGACTGGTTACAAGTGCCTCTGCGGTGTCCAGACTGGTAAGGACATTAACGCCTGTCTCAATCGCATTTCGACGAATCACGAAACCGTCTTTCTGATGTTCCACACCCTGTGGAGGTGTATCAATAACAACATCGATCTTATGTCCCAGAATAAGGTCCATAAGGTTCGGCGCCGGCTGTTCCAGTTTGTTAGTACGGATTGCCTTGATTCCATTTTCTTTGAGGACTCTTGCTGTGCCTCTTGTTGCATAGATACGGTATCCAAGTGCCTCAAAACGCCTTGCGATCGGAACAACTTCCTGCTGATCTTCATCTTTGACAGTGATGATCATGTTCTTATACTTCGGAAGTTTGATTCCGGCTCCGATAAATGCTTTGTACAGAGCTTCGTTGAAGTTCTCTGCAATACCAAGACATTCACCTGTGGACTTCATCTCTGGTCCAAGGCTGATATCAGCGCCACGGATCTTCTCGAAGGAGAATACCGGCATCTTGATCGCGATATGTTTTGCTTCCGGCTGAAGCCCTGGCGTATATCCCATATCTTTGAGTTTGTATCCAAGGATCACTTTCGTTGCTAACGGTACGATCGGGATTCCGGTTACCTTACTGATGTATGGTACTGTACGGCTGGAACGCGGATTTACTTCGATAACATATACTTCTTCGCCACATACAATAAACTGAATATTGATCATACCAACTACATGAAGTGCTTTTGCAAGACGACGTGTATACTCAGCAATTGTATCTTTTGCTCTCTGGCTGATCGTCTGTGCCGGATATACGGAAATACTGTCTCCGGAATGGATACCAGCACGTTCAATATGCTCCATGATACCAGGAATCAGGATATCCTCTCCATCACAAACTGCATCGACTTCGATTTCTTTACCCATCAGGTATTTGTCAACCAGAATCGGATGTTCCTGTGCAATCTGATTGATGATTCCGATATATTCCTCTACATCCTCGTCACTGACTGCAATACGCATGCCCTGTCCACCAAGAACATAGGAAGGACGAACAAGTACCGGATATCCTAACTCGTTGGCAGCCTTTTTAGCTTCCTCTGCTGTGAATACAGTCTGTCCCTTCGGTCTCGGGATCTCACATTTTTCAAGGATCTCATCAAAGAGCTCACGGTCCTCTGCAGCATCAACATCTTCTGCAGATGTTCCAAGGATCTTGACTCCCATCTTCATCAGTGCTTCTGTAAGCTTGATGGCAGTCTGTCCACCGAACTGCACAACTGCTCCGTCCGGTTTTTCAATATTTACGATGTTCTCCACATCTTCCGGTGTCAATGGCTCGAAATACAGCTTATCTGCAATATCAAAGTCTGTGCTGACAGTTTCCGGGTTATTGTTTACAATAATTGTCTCATAGCCTTCTTTTTTGAATGCCCATGTACAATGTACAGAACAGAAGTCAAATTCGATACCCTGTCCGATACGGATCGGTCCAGAACCAAGAACAAGAACTTTTTTCTTATCATGGGCAGCAACTGCTTCATTTTCTGTATCCGGGCCGCCATACACAGAATAGTAATATGGTGTTGCGGCAGCAAACTCAGCTGCACAGGTGTCTACCATCTTGTAAGCTGCTGTGATCTTATAACCCTGACGAAGAGCTTTGATATCTGCTTCTGTTCTTCCGCAAAGATTTGCGATCACATAATCCGGGAATTCCATGCGTTTTGCTTCAAGAAGAAGTTCTTCTGTAAGCGGCTGTGTCTTCAGAGCCTGTTCCATCTCTACCAGAATTGCAATTTTGTCAATAAACCATCTGTCGATCTTAGTGATTCTGTGGATATATTCTTTGGAAATATCTCTTCGGATTGCCTCCGCAATCTTCCAGATACGACGGTCATCTACAACTGCCAGTTCTTCAATCAGTTCATCCTCATCCAGGCCTGTGAAGTCATAGGACATCAGGCTGTCTACATGCTGCTCCAGAGAACGGATAGCTTTCATAAGTGCACCTTCGAAATTATGGCAGATACTCATAACCTCACCGGTAGCTTTCATCTGAGTAGTCAGTGTTCTCTTGGCAGTGATGAATTTATCAAATGGAAGTCTCGGAATTTTAACTACACAATAGTCAAGCATTGGTTCGAAACTTGCATATGTTTTTCCTGTAATGGCATTCGGGATTTCATCCAGTGTATATCCAAGCGCAATCTTCGCTGCAACTTTGGCAATCGGATAACCGGTAGCTTTACTTGCCAGTGCAGAAGAACGGCTTACACGAGGATTTACCTCGATAACACAGTATTCGAAGCTTTCCGGATGCAGTGCATACTGTACGTTACATCCACCTGTGATACCAAGTTCTGTGATGATATTCAGTGCTGATGTACGAAGCATCTGATATTCTTTGTCACCCAGTGTCTGAGACGGAGCAACTACGATAGAGTCACCTGTATGTACACCAACCGGGTCAATGTTTTCCATGTTGCAGACAGTAATACAGTTTCCTGCACTGTCACGCATTACTTCGTATTCGATTTCTTTCCATCCCGTGATACAACGTTCTACAAGAACTTCTCCTACACGGGAAAGTCTGAGACCATTCTCGAGGATTTCTCTCAGTTCGTATTCGTTATTAGCGATACCACCGCCACTTCCACCAAGTGTGTAAGCCGGACGGAGAACGACCGGATATCCTATCTTTTTAGTAAAAGCCACACCATCTTCTACTGTTGTTACGACTTTAGAAGCAGCAACCGGCTCACCGATTTTTTCCATGGTGTCTTTGAATTCCTGACGGTCTTCAGCCTTCTTGATCGTCTCTGCTGTGGTACCGATCAGACGCACATTATGTTCTTTGAGAAAACCTTTTTCTTCCAGTTCCATTGCAAGGTTCAGACCTGCCTGGCCACCCAGTGTCGGCAGTACGCTGTCCGGTTTTTCTTTAAGGATCAGCTGCTCTACAACCTCTACAGTAAGAGGCTCAATATAAACTTTATCTGCAATGTCTTTGTCTGTCATGATCGTAGCAGGGTTGGAGTTCAGAAGAACAACTTCCATGCCTTCTTCTTTCAGAGAACGGCATGCCTGTGTACCAGCGTAGTCAAACTCTGCTGCCTGGCCGATGATAATCGGACCGGATCCAATTACAAGAACTTTATGTATATCTTTATTTCTCGGCATGATCTGTTCCTCCCATCATTTCCATAAATCTGTCAAACAGGTAGCTGGAGTCCTGCGGTCCAGGGCAGGCTTCCGGATGGAACTGTACCGTGAAGATGTTTTTGCCTTCATAAGCCATTCCTTCGTTTGTACCATCGTTTACATTGACAAATGCAGGTTTTGCAATACCTTTTTTCTCAAGGGCTTCCGCATCAACCACGTATCCATGGTTCTGAGATGAAATATAAACACGTCCTGTTGCAAGATCCTTAACCGGATGATTGCCTCCTCTGTGTCCGTATTTCATTTTATGTGTATCACCGCCTGTGGCAAGTGCCATCAGCTGATGTCCGAGGCAGATTGCAAAAATTGGTACATCTGACGCATAAAGTTTGCGAATTTCTTCTATAATAGTAGTGCATTCCTTCGGGTCTCCAGGTCCGTTGCTGAGCATGATTCCATCCGGATGGTCTGCAAGGATTTCTTCAGCAGATGTAAGTGCCGGATAAATCGTTACCTGACAGCCTCTTTCATTCAGAGAACGTGCAATATTGCGTTTTGCACCAAAATCCATAAGAGCAACCTTCGGTCCGTTTCCTTTCAGTACTTCCTTCTCACTGCATGTAACTTTTTCAACTACTTTTCCAGTTGTATATGCTTTTAAACGGGGGATTATTTCATCTAAATCATAATTTTCGTTGACTGTGATCATACCATTCATGGTACCTTTTTCACGAAGAATTTTTGTGAGAGCACGAGTATCAATACCGGCAATACCAGGTATATCATGCTTTTCAAGAAAATGCTGAATCGTATCCACGCTTCTGAAGTTACTTGGGATACGGGATAATTCACGAACAATAAAACCATCGATCCAAGGTTTCCTGGATTCCTGGTCCTCATAACAGATTCCGTAATTTCCAATCAAAGGATAAGTCATGCAGACAGCCTGTCCTGCATACGATGGGTCAGTCATTACTTCGAGATATCCGGTCATGGATGTGTTAAAAACGATCTCACTAATGACTTCTCTTGTTGAACCAATACTGGTTCCTTTGAACACATGGCCATCTTCTAATATCAGAAATGCTTTCATATAATCTCCCTTTCTGTTTTTATCTAAATCTTCAAGATTGTATCATAAGCGTTTCCTTTTTTCAACAGGTTAAAGTGCTAAAAATAATTAAGTTGTTCTAAAAAACTTTGTTTTGGTAAATTGTCTAAGTTGAAAATATAATTTAAAAAATTTCAAATTCTATGTTGACATTTCTTTTTCTATGAGGTATGATAATTAGGCAGTCAACGAGACTGACTGATTTATAGTGAAATGCAGGAGTGGCGGAATTGGCAGACGCGCAGGCTTCAGGTGCCTGTGGTCGCAAGATCGTGTGGGTTCAAGTCCCATCTCCTGCATTCTTTTTTTATTGTCTTTCTATATATCTCGCCGCCACAAACCCAAAATATTTTCCGGCAATTCGCACATAATACCACTTTGTTCCATCGATAGCCTCACGTGTATCACATACATCTATAAGATTATCTCTTTTCAACAGTGGATATTCTCTTAGATTCGGATATTCCGTTCCGGCTCCGGTACGTACATTCAACGCAGACGCTGTAACTTTCCCTACAAATTTGGGTTCTTTACTCAGCTTTTCTTTATCAGAAGGTTCTTCTGCTACATAGTTTTTGTAAAAAACATCTCTGTCTACATATCCTTCTATTCCCGGAATGCGTCCTTTGCTGGTATACTGCCATCCTACGCCTATATCTGGCCGGTATCTCTCAATTAATGTACCATTATCATCCACCGGATATCGTGCGATCCAGAAATCATATTTTTTGAGTTCTTCACTGATCACATTACGATACCAATCCAGATTACAATAGATTCCAAACCGATATCCGGCATCTACAATGATCCTTCGAAATGCTTCTGCCAGACGTGCGATCATTTCTGTTCCCAGTCTACGCTGATTGCTGTATTCCAGATCAAGAAATACTGGGAACTGTAATTTCCGCCCCTTTAAAACTTCAATTACCTTTTCTGCTTCTCTTCGTACTTCATCGATTGACAATGCATAAGAAAATTTATATACACCTGTTGGAATTCTGTATTCCATGCATCCGGCATAATTTCGTTCAAAATAACGGTCTATAGCATTTCCGACTTCCGTGATGCGTATAATTGCAAATTCAGTTCCATGATCAGCCACTTTTTTCCAGTCGATTACTCCCTGCCAGGAAGAAACATCAATTCCCCTATATTCCAAGTCACATCCCCCCTGCTTTATAATAAGCAGGAGAAGAAAAATGGCGCATGTCCAGAGTTAGCATTTTATTTTGCAAATATTTTGAATTTAGCTGTTGACATTTCGTAACATATGATGTATTCTAATTAGGCAGTTGTCGTGAATGACATCTGATATATGAAATGCAGGAGTGGCGGAATTGGCAGACGCGCAGGCTTCAGGTGCCTGTGGTCGCAAGATCGTGTGGGTTCAAGTCCCATCTCCTGCATTCTTTTTTTGTCTAAAATTCTACCTCACTATGCTTTACAGTTATAGCACTATTTGTTCTTGTATTTTTTCAACAAACTTTATAAAAAAAATTAATCCCTCGCACTTTGCGCGTTTCCTGTTTCCACTGCCATCTCGACCCCCGCCACACTACCCACAATAAAGTCCGGTGAAATTGAAATAAAAACAAAAAACTCCAGTAAAGGAAGAACTGCCTGTGATTATCCTCTGTATCTGTCTCGCCTGAAGAACTTCGTAAAGATATCGGATTATACACGATTTTGCGTTGATACAGAAAATGCTGCTGTCTGAGCGCAGCGAGTTCAGCTCTTTTCTGTATCGCCCTTAGCAAAATTCTTGTATATCCTGATATCTCAGAAGTTCTGAACTGAGACAAGTACAGAGGATAACTCACAGAGAAAATTCATCCCTCTCTGGAGTTCAATCATTTTACTTCCCGTCACCGGGAATTCTTTATACATTATGAACCATATATAAACGCCCTGATACTGAACGGCACATCCTTATATTCCGGCCAGATCACGCCAAAGAACACAAAAATTGCCAGTACAGCCAGTGCCACACAGATTACAGCATAAATCTTCTTACGCAGGCTCTCTTTCTTAATCTGCACATCAAAAAGATTTCCATATCCCATTACCATGAAATACGTAAGCGGCACGATCATTGGCAGACTGTAACGTCCCTGTGGCTGATAATCCGATGCATAAGAATAATATGCATTCAATATATTCGGAATGATCATCGCAGCCAGCATGCACCAGTTGAAAATCCCCTTCACACTCCACTGTTTTTTCACACGGATTGCAAAAGTCTTCACCGGATGCAGGAATATCAGAAGAAATCCCGCTTTAATAAAGTCCAGATAATTGTTGATCAGCCATTTCGGCATAAACACATCCATATTTCCAAAACGACCGACAAAGCTTCCACTGACAAGCTCTACCCAGGAAAATCCGTCTTCCTGCGGGAAACCGTAATTCAACATATCCAGTAAAGAATATCCAGCCATCTGCGGTGTACGTCTATTGGATGGCTTGTAATTCTTTTTCGCATATTTTTCCGCACAGATCGTTGATGCATTCATACCAATAAAATCTCCGTCATAGAGAATTGCATTTCGAATGAACCACCATGCAGCCAACAGCAGAACGATCACACAGACAAGAAGTCCCTTTTTCACAAAATCCGTATACTTTCCTTTCCTTTTCGCCTCCATAAACAAAGTTATCCCAAAGAAAAAGATGCTGCAGAGAATAAATCCGTACGCATTGTAATAGGACAATGCACATGCTGCCACACCCAATGCCAGGATCACACAGTTTTTGTATATCCATCCCTCATCCAGATACCGCACCCATGCATACACGATCACTGCCGTTGAGAATACCGCCAGTGCATCACAGTTAACATAAGTGAATACAAACAAAGAACCTGGCAGCAGTCCTACAAAAGCCGCAGCTATCCATGCTTTTCTACGGTCAAACAACCGTTTTCCCATATCAAGTACCAGCCAAACTGTTCCAAGTCCAAACAGAATGTTTACAAATCTGGCTGCGAGAAGCAACGCAAACGGTGCTGTCGTCACAAGGCTTACTGCTTTCATAAAAACAGCTGCGATCATATAAGACAGAATCGGAGAAAATGCATAAGAAATTCCCCATACAACATTTCGTACCGACGGGTCATCCCCTACCGGAAGTGAACCATGCTTATAAATATAATCCGCAATCTGATAGCGCATCTGCTCATCCGGCCCGGCACCCATAGGCTGTACACGTGCCCACATCAGATAAAACACCAGCAGAAACAGGAAAAAAAGGATTTCCACAGTTGTCTCTGCACTTATTTTCTTACGTTTCAACTTACCTTCCTCCATCAAAACTCAAACTCTCTGATCTTTTCCGCAATATAATCCACATCATCCATTGAAAGATCATAGAACATCGGAAGCCTCAAAAGGCGTTCGCTTTCTTTCGTTGTATAAACATCTTTTCCATGAAACCTTCCAAACTTCTCACCTGCCGGAGAACTATGCAATGGAACATAATGAAAAGCCGGTGCAATTCCATTTTCACGGAGATAAGCGATCAGTCTTGTACGTACAGCAATATCTTTCACCTTAATGTAATACATATGTGCATTGTGTACACATCCCTCCGGAACGACCGGTCTCTGAATCTTTCCCTGTTTTTCCAGATCTTCCAGTCTCTCATGATATCCATCATAAACCTGATGACGTTTCCTGTTGATCTTATCACACTCTTCCAGCTGTGCATACAGATATGCCGCATTCATCTCGCTCGGAAGATAGGATGATCCATAATCAATCCATCGATATTTATCAATCTGTCCTCGGAAAAATTTACTTCTGTCCGTTCCCTTTTCACGCAGGATCTCAGCTTTTTCCTGATATTCATTCTTCTGGAATACCAGAGCACCACCTTCACCCATAGTGAAATTTTTTGTCTCATGAAAACTGTAACAGCCAAAGTCACCAATCGTACCAAGTGCCTTTCCATGATAATAAGCATCCACTCCCTGTGCTGCATCCTCAACAACTTTCAGGTTATGTCTGCGTGCAATCTCCATAATTTTATTCATCTCGCAGCCAACACCGGCATAATGGACCGGAACGATTGCTCTGGTCTTCTCTGTGATCGCATCTTCGATAAGATTTTCATCTATATTCATCGTATCCGGACGGATATCAACGAATACAATCTTTGCACCTCGAAGTACAAAAGCATCCGCAGTGGAAACAAATGTATACGATGGCATGATGACCTCATCCCCTGGCTGGATATCACTCAGGAATGCCGCCATCTCCAATGCATGCGTACAGGATGTTGTCAGGAAAACCTGATTTACCTGGAAACGTTCTTTCATCCATGCTGAACAAAGCTTCGTATATTTTCCATCACCACAGAGCATGCCCTGCGCTACTGCATCCTGAATATACTTTAATTCATTACCGACAAGTGCCGGTCTGTTAAAATAAATCATCTGACTCCTCTACTTTTCTTTATAAAGAATACTTGGGTATCTTATTCTGAAAAACAATTTCTTCTCCATCCGGATCCGTCATACTCATTTTCTCAAAAAAATCTCTTGATATCTCATCAAGTTCTTCTCGACTGCCTGCCTCTATATAATACAATGCAAGATACGGGTTCGGACCGTATGCCACAACTTCTTCTCCTGCCTCATAGAAAATCCACGGTTTTACAACCGCTTTATCTTCCGCGAGTTCATATGCAGCCTGTTGTTCCTGAATCTGTTTCAGTCTCCCATGAAAATACAAAACAGCTCCATGCATCAATGGTTTACGGATATCCTGCGCTTCCAACATCTTTGTAACATACTCGTTATCGTAAACATAATTCAGCAAAAGTTCTTCCATGTTAAAGCGATATACCATATCAGTCAGCTCATGCTCATAGCCAAAGAAACGTGCAGCAATCTCACAGACCTGGATTCCCTCTCCTGCTTTCCAGAAAAACTGCATGGAAAGCGGTCCTTCCTTCTGTCCGGTATACTCAATATACGACTGCAGCAGGGAAACCGCCGGTTCTTCCACCTTATCGATCAGGCAGCTCGGATACACATTTCGTGTGCTCTCCGGAAGCTCTCCCTCCGCAAACTGTGTTTTCTCTCTGTCTGCAATACTGATGACTCTCACCGCTCCATCAGAAACCCAGGTCATCATATTAAATTCAAATCCATCATTATATTCTTCAATCAGAATTTCATCCAGATCTGTAAACTCTGCGGTTTTACGAACACTTCCTGCAAGCTGCTCCTGATCTTTAATGATGAAAATTCCTCTTGAACCATATTTATCCAGCGGTTTACTGATCAATGGATATTTAAGCCCTGCTGTTATTTCGGCAAGTTTATATTCATTCTGTTCTGCTGCCGGTACTTTCACAAATCCAGGCGTCGGAAGCCCCAGCTTCGAAAGCAGTTCCCGACAGGCTGATTTGTCTCTGTACCAGCAAAGCTGTTCCGGTTTCAGATAGCAGGGCAATCCCGCTTTCTCTGCAATTTTGACCATGCATTCCATGAGCAGATCTGAAAAAGAGGTTATGATTCCATCAACCTTTTCTTTCTGGCAAAGCTCTGCCACTGCATCAATATCCGTAACAGGAATCACGTAAGATGCATCTGCATACTGTCTTGCCGGTCCATCTGGGTAACCATCACAGACGATCGTATAATATCCCCGTTCTTTTGATTTTTTAACAAGCTGTACAAATTCGCCCAGTGTACCAAGTATCAGTAATCTGTGCTTCATTCTCCGGCTGCCTCCCATTCTTTGATCCGTTCTGCCATATATTGCATTTCTTCTTTTCCATAACGCTGGTCACATGGCAGAGGCAGTACATCTGCCGCCCACTGATATTCCAGACTGCTCTCTGTACATTCTTCGAGAATGTTTTTCCAGTAGGTCGGTACAAAAATCTTATGTTCTGCAAGCCAGCGTCTTAACTTAAGGCCTTCTTTATGATAATACGGATAAACAAATGGCCCCTCCGGTGTCACCCGGGTAAAAATAAATTCTGACGGAAGTGCCTCGGAAAGTATACGATAATTTTCCTCTCTCTTACGTCTTCCCGTCTCATAATCGATTGCTCCCAGAAGATTCTCTGTCAGCCTGGACATACGTCGAATCTCCATGCCTTCATACCGAGCTGCATTCTGAAGCATCTCCTGATAGTAGACGCCTGCATTTTCTTCGTACCGCCCAAGGATATGTCCCATTCTTTTATTGGAATGATCCACTGGCTTATCCATCGGAAGCACTGCATCTGTGGAAAGATATGCTCCATCACTGACTCCCCAGAATTTTCTGCAGGAATACAGGGTATCCACACCTTTCAGCGGTTTCTGAAAGAAAGCATGCGTATGATCCACAATAATATTTCCAAAAATCTTCTGATATGCCAGGATCTTCTCATCTGTCAGTTGACCGTAATAATTGACCAGATACAGACATTCACTTTCTCCCAGTTTTTTCCGGGGAAGCAAAACATTTAACTCCGCATCCAACTGATAACGGCTGATCCGGATTCCATGTTGCTCGCAGGCTTCCGTTACCGACTCGCATAAGAATACCGGCAGATATATTTTTGTATAACCGCGGCCTTCCAGAAGCCACCGAAGTGCTGTTCTTCCCAGATTTACTTTATAAAGATTCGGATAATACTCTTTACCTCCAAAATCTTCCAGCTCAAAATAGCCTCCGATTTCTTTTTTCATCAGTCCGTGTCCTCCCGGCGCACAACATAATGTGGCATTTTCTTTGCTTCGTTCAGAATATTCATCAGATAGATTCCCATGATCCCAATCGACAAAAGAATCAGTCCAAAAAATGCCAGCATCACCATCATCAGGGATGTCCAGCCTTCAACCGACACACCAAACGCAAAGTAACGCACAAGAAAATACACTGCCATGACCATGCTCACCAGAAAACTGGCAATTCCGATATTTCTCACCATAAGAAGCGGAAATGCTGTATGTGCGGTGATATCATAGATCAGATCCTTCACAAGACGTTTGAAAGAATAGCCGCTCTTTCCATAAACCCTTGCCGCATGCTGTACTGGTACGTTGATGATTCTGTTGGATGTCAGCACCAGAAGGTTTCCGATCTGAGGCAGGTATGTATTTGTCTTCACCATTGCATCTACAAGGAAGCGACGGATCAGACGGTAACTGGTGATCTGAAGATCCGGGTCTTTGCCAAGCATCTTAGAAGTTGCCCACACAGAAAATTTCGTTCCGAGTTTGCGGATAAATCCATGCTGTCTGCCTTCATAGCTCGCAATGATCGCATCAACATCATCGCGTTCTCTCATAACATTTATCATCTTCGGAAGTTCTTCCGGCTGATGCTGCAGGTCATCATCCATGGTTACAACAAAATCACCTTTCACATGTGCAAATCCACACAGAAGCGCCGGATGCTGTCCAAAATTTCTTGCCATCTGTATGATGCGAACTCTATTGTCCTTTGCACGAAGTTCCTGCATGACTTCAAAGGAACGGTCTTTGGAACCGTCATCCACAAGAATCAGTTCAAACTCTTCTTTTATTACTTCCCGGAATACTTTTTCCAGGCGTGTATAAAGTTCCTGTAAGGTGTGTTCGGAATTGTATACAGGAACAACAACGGAATACAAACTCATAGGTTTCCCTTTCTTTCTAAATACGCAATAAATTTATGCATTCTTTTTTATCATATCATTTTCATAATCCATTGTAAACAATTAGTATATGGTGTAAAATTAATAAATATTGGTCAAAAAATAATATTGTGGAGGAATTATGAAAAATTTCAGAAACTATCTGCAGCTCCATCTGAATATTCTGCTGTTTTCTCTGACAAGTGTTTTTTCAAAACTTGCCTCGATCCAGTACAATAAAAACGGACTGCATGCCCCGCTTCTATATGTATTCCTGTTCCTGATGATTGCCAACTGCGGAATCTACGCGATCGCCTGGCAACAGGTCATCAAAAAATTCTCACTGTCCACCGCCTATGCCAACAAAAGTGTCTATCTTCTGTGGTCACAGATCTGGGCAGTCGCAATTTTTCATGAACAGCTTTCCGTACAGAACATCATCGGAATCCTGATCGTATTATTCGGAGTATGGACGGTGCAGAGATATGAATAGAACTTTTATCCTGATCATGCTGGGAGGAACTTTCTTTTCCGCAATCTCCCAGATTCTTCTGAAGCAAAGTGCAAATATAAAATATGACAATCCTTTAAGAGAATATCTCAACTGGCGTGTCATCCTCGCCTATGTGATGTTCTTCGGTATTCTTCTTCTGAACACCTGGTGTTATACCAAAGTAGACATGCGCTATGGGCCTGTGATCGATACTGCCGCTTATGTATTCGTATTATTGCTTTCTCGTTTCATCCTGAACGAAAAGATCACAAAGGGGAAACTGATCGGTAATCTGATCATCATTGCCGGCATCCTTGTATACACATTGTAAAAGCCAGACGCCATCAGTTATCCACAATCCAGGCAGAGTTTTTCACAAATAAAAGGAACAGACTGAAACGCTGCATCTGTATGATGTTGCATTTCAGCCTGTTCTTTTTTATTTGTTCAGATCATTTATTTCACTGACATTATTCTTCTTTTTCGCCCTCTGCTTCCGTTTGCTCTTCTGCATCTGTCTGTGCTGCTTCCTCTGCCTCAGCAGCTTCCTCTACTGTTTCTTCTGTTGTTACCGCATCTTCAGCAGTATCTGCATTTGCTTCCTCAACAGTTTCGTCTGTTTCCTCTGTTGCAGTCTCTTCAGCAACTTCTTCTGCTGTTCCCTCGATCACATCATCTCCGGCATCTTCTTCCGGTTCAACAGTCGGACATGCTGCGCCACACTGTGAACAGAACGCATCATCTTTTGCAAGCGGACTTCCGCAGGATGGACAAAAACGTTTATTTTTTACCTTCAGTTCAGATATATCTGTTTTATATTTCTCGATCTGTTCCATGCGCTGGTCAATCTGTTCGCAAAGTGCTTTCTGTGCATCATCTACCGGAATTTCCTTTTTATAACGTTTGTAAATGATTCTTCCGAGGTCGGCCATTGCTTTTTCTATCTGTCGTTCTTCACCGGAGATTTTGTTTTTAAGTCTCTGGGTCTCATAAACCTCCTCTGCACGTCCGCTCAGTTCCTTCGCAGTTTTTGTAAGTGTTTCTCCAAGACTTCCAAAAAAATCTTTTGCCATGATAAGTTACCTCTCTTTCTTTATAAAAAGCCATGTTATATATACTCTGTATTTAGTGATTTCCTTCCAGCAGCGGAACTTCCTGTCCTCTGAGAAGAATCTTCGGGCCACCATTGCCTTCTATATATTCTCTTGTGATCGTAACCTGACCGATATTATCATCTTTCGGAATCTCATACATAATATCCAGCATATATTCTTCCAGAATTGCCCGAAGAGCTCTGGCTCCTGTGTGTTTTTCCATTGCTTTGGCTGCAATGGCATGCAGTGCTCCCTCTTCAAATTCCAGTTTTACCTCGTCCAGTGCCAGAAGCTTCTGATATTGTTTCAGGATCGCATTGCGTGGCTCGCTTAAGATCTGTACCATCATATCCTCTGTAAGCCCATTCATGGTAAATATGATCGGCAGACGTCCGATAAACTCCGGAATCATACCAAAACTTCGAAGATCTTCCACCGTCACCTTCTCCAGAATATGTGGATCGTCATCATACTTGTCTTTCAGATCTGCATAAAATCCAATAGACGCCTGCTTATTCAGACGTTCTTTAATGATATTTTCCAGATCCGGGAAAGCGCCTCCACAGATAAACAGAATATTTCTTGTATTTACCGTTGTCAATGGAACCATTGCATTCTTGCTGTTGGCTCCGATCGGCACTTCCACATCTGCTCCTTCCAGAAGTTTCAGCATACCCTGCTGTACAGCTTCTCCGCTGACATCTCGCTGATTGGTATTTTTCTTCTTTGCGATCTTGTCAATCTCATCAATAAAGATGATTCCATGCTCAGCCTTCTCCACATCATTATCAGCCGCTGCAAGCAATTTGGAAACAACACTTTCAATATCATCACCAATATATCCTGCTTCTGTAAGAGAAGTCGCATCGGCAATCGCCAGCGGAACATCAAGCAGTTTGGCCAGTGTTTTGACCAGATAGGTCTTTCCGCATCCGGTAGGTCCGATCATCAGCATATTGGATTTTTCAATTGCGATCTCATCCATGGTATCTGTTGCTACACGTTTATAATGGTTGTAAACGGCAACGGACATTACCTTCTTGGCATATTCCTGACCGATCACATATTCATCCAGGGTAGCCTTGATCTTATGCGGTGCCGGAATCTTCTTGAGATCTAGGACTGGTTCTTTCTTTTCTGCTTTTTTCTTTTTGGGTTTCTTCTGCTGTCCCATCTGATTCTGGAAACTGCTTAGATCGATCATGCTGACATTTGGCATATTGAGCAGATCACCATAATTAAAATTTCCTGTCTGCATCTGCTGATTCATACTGTCAAAGCTTCTCTGCATACAGTCCGGACATATATGTATATTATTAGGAAGATCGATCATCTTACCAACCTGACTCTCTGCCCGATGACAGAGCGTACAGTACTTCTCAGGTTCTTTCTTGTTTTCTTCCTGATCATCGTCATCGCTGACCTCTCCCTCTAAAATCTCATCCTCGTATTTATCTGCCATATATCTGTAAACTCCTTCTGCATAGTTGTTATCTGTCTCATATAAAGAACGCACAGATCAAAAGTGCATTCTGCATCTTCGAATCTATGCGTTCATTATAACATAACCAGTAAAACTGTAAACTAAAGTTTTTATAAATTAATTTTTGCTTCCGAGCGTGACTGAAATTGTCTTCTGAACATACTCTCCGTTATCTGCTCTTGATACAACAACATCCACCGTCTCACCGGATGCATAATACGCAAGCTTACTCTCCAGATCATCTTTGCCGCTGACCGTCTGTCCATCAAAACTTACGATAATATCACCTTTCTGGATACCTGCTTTCCCTGCAGCGGAATTTTTCTCCACACGGATAACAAAAGCTCCCTCCGGCATATCATACATCTGTATTGCCTCTGTGGAAAGATCAGCCGTAACGACCCCAAGATAAGCTGCATTCTCTGATTCAACTTTATCTCTTGTCTGACGGTTCATCAGTTCCTCAAGAATCGGCTGTGCCTTGGATATTGGAATTGCGTATCCCATTCCCTCTACCGCACTGTCCGCATACTTTGCAGAGTTGATGCCGATCACTTCTCCCTGCATATTCAGCAGTGCTCCACCACTGTTACCTGGATTAATCGCCGCATCTGTCTGAATCAGGCTTGAACTGGTACCATCATCTGTCGAAATGTTTCTGTTCAATGCACTAATCCATCCGGAGGTAACTGATTGTCCATATCCAAGTGCATTTCCAATTGCCACAACCTGTTCCCCAACCTGAAGGTCATCGGAATTGCCAAGCTGCGCTATTTTGATCTGCGAGAGTGTGTCTTCCGGTATATCTGATTTCTGAACTGCAACCACAGCCAGGTCATTTGATTCATCCGTACCTTTTATCTTGGCACTGACTGCATCTTCCACATTGACATCACCATCGCTGCCGGACATATCCACCGTTTCCTCTTCTGCGTTGACTACATCATTTCCGACAAAGCATACACTGAGTGTTGTCGCACCGGATACCACATGATTATTTGTTGCGATCAAAAGCTCATCGTCATTTTCTCCGACAATGATTCCAGAACCGCTTCCTTCACTGGAATATTGCTGTGTACCATAACCAAATCCAAATGCCCGGAAATAATTGGGGATTTCCTGTACGCTTACAGATGTAATTGCGACTACCGTTGGCATTGCTGTATCTGCAACTTCTGCAACAGAACCCGTCTGTGACACAGCAGCTGCTGTTTCCGAAGCGACCGTTTCATTTGAAGCAGCTCCTTCACTTTCATTCGAATCACTTCTATCTGCCGAAGAATCTCCTGCAAGCTGTGCTGTCTCTATCTGACTGTCCTTCCCGTCTGATCCCAGATATTTCTCGGACGCAAAATTCACTCCCTGAAATACAGCACCTGCTACCAGACCGAATACAACTGCCAGCGAAATCGTTTCTGCAAGTTTTTTTCCGCCACGTTTTTTGTTTTTTTTCTTTTCAGGTAATTCCTTCACTGTATCTGATTCTGTATTCTGATGCATACAATAATGTTCATATCTTGGTGGCTCATTCTGTCGATTGTTTTCTGTATCATTCTGCGGAGCATTCAGATTCCATTTTTTTTCATCATCCATGCCTGTGCTCCTTTCTTTCTATCTTTTTTATCCTATGAAAACAGTGTAACAATCAATTGTGTTCAAAATGTGACAACTCCTTTAAAAAACCGTGTGCTTATAGCTGTTTCATTGACAGCCGTCTGTATTTTTACACATTCCAGTATTCGCGGTTCATTGTACACCATAAAATCATTTTTCGAGGAAGTTTACGATAGTTTTTACCACTCAGATAGCCGGCATATTTACAGCCCGACTGAAGTATTACTCCCGGAATCAGCCATATTTTTCTTTTTTGGATCAGGTAGTTTATTGTTTTCTTTACAAGTTTTATTCCTTCTCCCTCTGACGGCACTCCTGCAAAAATTTCCGGATGTTCTGCCTGTGATACACCCAAATCAAAATTTCTGTGGAACTGCTGCATGCAGGAGTAATTGTGAGAATGTATCACTTTTGCATCCGCTGCATAAGCGATTCCATATCCCATCTGGATCAGTTTTCCTGCATAGATCATATCTTCGTTAAAAATCGTCTTTCTGACAAAGCCTCCCAGTTCCTGATAAATTTCTTTTTTATATGCAGCACACACATTAGAGCAGAAAAAAGTTTTTATTCCATATAAGGAAAGGTCTCTTTGGGTTCTTACATAAGATTTCTCCGGGTAGTTAAATGATCTCGTATAACGTTCTGCAAAACTGCACATTTCATTCGGCAGCTGTCTGGCATATGCTGCTGCGATCATTTTTTCCTTTTCCAGTGCCTTTACAAGATTTTCTATCAGATTTCTGTCCGCCGGAACAGCATCCTGTGTCATAAATACCATAATCTCTGCATCCGACAATTCTGCTGCCCATGCACGTGTTCCGCCATGATCAAACTCAGATTTTTTCAAATGGTGTACTTCCAGAAGTGGATACTTCTGTTCTAATTCTTTATTCCAGTAATTTTCCTCTGTATTCATTGCAATAATACGATGGATCACTGCTGTCTGCTCTGTGAGCCGTTCAAGCAGTACAGAAAATTCTTTTCCCGGATGGTACACCGGAATGATCACATCTACTTTTATATTTTCCATGCTTTCTCCCTTTGCGTCATTCTTCGCTGCTGGTTTTTCGTATGAATGTATGGTAACAGAAGAAGGGAATTTCTTCAACGAGAAATTCCCTTCTTTTATCATAGTTATTTATGCTGCACTTGGATCGGCCTCTGCAGCTGCTTCTGACGAAGCTCCGCCATCATCACCGCTTCCTTCATCAACGTAACCGTCATCACCACCACTGGTGTCTCCGCCTGTGGTGTCTCCGCCTGTAGTATCTCCGCCTGTAGTATCTCCGCCAGAACCGTCATCACCGCTGGAATCATCACCGCTGGAGCTTCCGTCACTATTATCAGAATCATAATCCGTATTTCCACCGCCGGAACTTCCGCCACTATTATCAGAATCGTAATCCGTATTTCCACCGCCGGAACTTCCGTCACTGTTGTCAGAGTTGTCAGAACTGCTGTCAGCGCTTCCACTGTCATCGGAGTCATAATTGCTGCTTGTATCAGACCATCCGCTTCCGTTATTCTCGAAAATGACTGTATCATTTGCAGTATTCTCTTCTACTGTAGCCTGTTTGTCATCCAGACTGCTCTCACCGCCAACGATCTCAAGGATCTTTTCACTGTTTGCAAGTACAGTTGCAGACGGTGTATATGCCTCATCTCCGTAAAGGAATTTATGCAGTTCGATAACATTGCTTTCCAGTGTCGTCGGTACAATAATACTTCCCTTAACATTAGCGAATTTGAAAGAGGACGGGAATCCTGTCGTATCGTCTACACTGTAACCGATCAGAGTAGGCAGAAGCTGCAGGATTTCGTCTTTTGTCATAGAAGTTGTAACCATCGGGAATACATCGTCCATGATCTTGAAGATCTTGCCAAGACCGGCAGATTTTGCCTTGCTGACGATCATCTGGATCACACGTCTCTGTCTCTCTGTACGTCCCATATCAAGGCTTGCTGTATAACGGATACGACAGTAAGAAGTTGCCTGTACACCATTCAGATGATAATGATACTGAACTGCCTCGATATCATCCGGTCTGTCCGGAAGTTCGATCGGTGTATAATCCTTACCTGTTTCTTCGGATGTCTCTACACAGTAGTTATTCATATGAACAATCTCGGCATAAGACATATCCATATCCAGTCCACCAAGGTCATCGATGATCGTTGTCAGCGCATTGAAGTTTACGGTTGCATATTCGCTGATGTTCAGGTCGAGGTTTGTATTCAGCATTGTGATCGCCTGTTCGGCTTCACCGTAAGCATACGCTGCGTTCGCCTTGGAATAAGTATCGTTACCAAGATTGAGAAGGGTATCTCGATATACAGAAACCAGCTTCACATCTTTTGTGTCATTATTTACGCTTGCAATAATAATTGTATCACTGTTCTCACCGCCGAGTGCAGTATTTTTATCACGGTGGTCAATACCAAACAGAGCATATGTTGTATAACCTGTCAGAGTTGATTCCTGTGAATCAATAGAATCCTGTACTTCCTGGTTTACTTTGATCTTACTGTCATCCAGAACTGGCTGATTGATCTTGTCCAGTTTTGAATTCAGCTGTCCATATACATACAGACCACCGATAAACAGCAGAAGAACAATAATTTCAACAGCAAATAGTATCTTTTTTGTTTTTGACTTAGGTCTTGCCATCTTCTCTCCCCTTATCTTTAATATGCATTTTTATTAATGAACCCTTTGAAAATCGTCAGGAACAATATCTTTATATCAAATCCGATCGACCAGTTCTCTATATAGTAGAGATCACAGTCAATACGTTTACGAATAGAGGTATCTCCCCGGTAACCATTTACCTGTGCCCAGCCGGTAAGTCCCGGACGCACCTGATGTTTCACCATATATCTTGGAATTTCCTCACGGAATTTCTCAACAAAAAACGGTCTCTCCGGTCTCGGTCCCACCAGACTCATATCACCCTTCAGAATATTAAACAGCTGAGGCAGTTCATCAATGCTGGTCCTTCTCATAAATTTACCGATTCCGGTTACCCTCGGATCATTCTTAACTGTCCAGGCCTTCTTTTCTTCGGCCTCCGGCTGAATTTCCATAGAACGGAATTTGTACATCCAGAAATTCTTATTATGAAGCCCGACACGCTCCTGTCGGTATATAAGTGGTCCCGGTGATGTCAATTTGATGAGTATGCACATCAGCAGCATGACCGGTGAAGAAACAATGATCGCCATGATCGCCCCAACAACATCCATCAAGCGTTTGACCATTGCATTAAATGTATTACTCAATGGAACATAACGGATGTTGATCA
The DNA here is from genome assembly GCF_020558815.1 of Blautia sp. 210820-DFI.6.14. Classification (NCBI taxonomy): domain Bacteria; kingdom Bacillati; phylum Bacillota; class Clostridia; order Lachnospirales; family Lachnospiraceae; genus Blautia; species Blautia sp. 210820-DFI.6.14. Next base: position 106,645 of record NZ_JAJCKS010000003.1, on the reverse strand, counting down.
CCGGAAGTCCCAGTATATCTTCCGTATATGGTTTCGTAGGAATGATCTTATTATAATCCGGTATAAATTTGGTATGAACACCAGATTTCTCACACATTCCGACAATTTCCTCCAGTCGGTAATATTCACTCAGTCCCAGTGTAATTGCAATCTCATCCAGCCTGTTTGCAGGAAGTATCACAGAAAGATTTGCAATTCGTCCGATAACCTTGATTCCATTATAAGCAGTTCCTGCCGGAACATTATCATCAAGGATTCCTCTGACAACATAACCCCACTGTGGATTCTGCTGAATTCTGTCAATATATTCTTCCGCTGCCCGGCTGTAACCTACCAGTATCATCTGCTTCTGATTCAGTCCGCGCTTTCTCATTTTTCTCAGCATGGAGAAAATAAAGAGCCTTACTCCCCATTCTGCAAAGATGTTGATCACACAGAAAATGTAAACCGTCAGTCGGGAGAAATCAGACTCTCCCATCATATACAGACTGAATACGATCAGCAGAAGTCCGAGTACATTTGCCTTGATGATATTTGCCAGAACCAGTCTGCGCCCCTGCATATGCAAAGGCTCATATAAAGTAAATGCCTGATACAGAAGCAGATACCCCGGTATGATAAATATCAATGCAAACATGTACTCTTCAAACGCAAGTGCCCGGACTGCTGAATATGCAAACGGACCGATAAAACGGATCATCCAGGCAAGTACATAGGTCACAGCAATGACAATGGCATCAATTAACATCTGGAGACGACTGAAATTCTTCTGATTGTCCTGAATCAATCTCTGCCACCTCTATCCATTTCATTGTGTTTTAAGCATCTCTGTCCGTACATTCTGAATCCCATGTCTGGACAGACACGTTTATATTATAATAGTTGTCCTTCAAAATCAATAAAATCTTATCTTTTATTATATTAAATTTCCATAAACCACTGTAAAAATGACTTTATGCCCGAATTCTGCGGAACATATTTTCCCACAATTCAAGCTGTATCTTACAGTAATTGGGAAGATGTTTGACCGAAAACGGAACTTTCCTGTGATTCATGCTGATAGAAAATCCGTTTTTGATACCGGCCAGGTATTCTTTTCCCATTCCTTTTAGTGCAAAGAACAGAAACTTGATCAGAAAACCCGCTGCCAGAAACGGCAGATTCAGGATGATCTGAAGGAGAGGCATATTTTTATAGATCAGATAAATATTATTTCTGGAAGAATATCTGGTCTTGAAATGATTATATCTGGAGCCACTCGTACCACTTCCCACATGATATACGACTGCATCCGGTACATACCAGTTTTCATATCCATAAATTCTGGCACGGTATCCGATATCCGTATCCTCCAGATATGCAAAATGCTCCTCATCAAAATATCCGATCTTTTCCATGATCTTTTTACGATAAATAGCTGCACCTCCGCAGGCTGAAAAAATTTTTTCTTCTTTCTGATACATATCAATATTTTTTCCTTTTCCCCGCGCAAAAGACCAGCCCAGCGCACAGTAATAATTTCCTGCATCATCCAGCTTATCTCTGTCATGATACTGTACCATTCGTGCCGCACACGAAAAAGCATTTTTATGTCTTCTTATCGCCAGCAGCATCTGCTCCACAAAATCTTCCTTTACTTCCGTATCATTATTCAGAAGCAGTACATATGGTGCTTTTGATGCTTTTATTCCCTCATTGACAGCCCGGCAGAATCCAAAGTTATCCGGCAGCTCAATAATATGCACCCATGGATAATTTGCACTTACAAACGAACAGCTTCCGTCTGCGGATCCGTTATCCACCAGGATCACTTCAAAATTTTTCAGTGTCTGCCCTTCCAGACTTCCCAAAACGCTGTCCAGAAATGCGATTCCATTAAAATTCGGTATGATCACCGATACTTCCATATTATCTCCTATCTGTTTTCTTTCTCTTTTAACTCCATTCCTTTCAATGGACGAAGAGAATAATTCCATTTTGAAAGAGAAAGGTTCTTATTATAGTACGGATCTCCTTTTTTCAGAATATCGATCCAGTGACACCGGATATACTCGATTTCTTCCTGAAAACGCCGTACCTTCTCCTGGCTGTCTTCTGCACCTCGTGTTTTTGATTCCATATGATACAGCTGTACATATGGATCATAAACGATCAGTCTGCCAGTCTCTCTGACCTTCAGACAAAGATCTACATCATTGAATGCAACGGACAGTTCCTCGGTAAATCCACCAACTTCCTCAAAAGCTGCTTTTTTCATCATCATGCATGCTGCAGTCACTGCACTCATGTCCTGAAGGATTGAAGCCTTATGCAGATATCCGGTACGATTTGCCGGCATATTCACGAACATATGTCCGGCAATTCCGCCAATTCCAATTACACAGCCTGCATGCTGGATCGTATCATCCGGATAAAGCAGCTTTACACCTACTGCTCCGACCTCCCTGCGCTGACACATTCCAAGCATTTCTGTCAACCAGCCTTCTGTAATAACTGTCACATCATTATTCAGGAACAGAAGATACTCCCCATTTGCATAACGTGCTCCATAATTGTTGATCGCAGAATAATTAAATTCTTTTTCCCAGCGAATGACTCGAATCTTCGGATCTTTCTTCAGTTCTTCGTAATATGCAAAAATTTCCTGAGAAGTGCTGTTATTCTCTACAATGATGATCTCATAATTCTGATATTTTGTTTTTTCTTTTATGGATGCAATGCACGCATGAAGTGCTTCTTTCTCATCTTTATTCGGAATGATGATCGAAACAAGCGGCTCTCCATGGACCGGATACTGTACGCGGAAAAATCCGAGATCCGGTGTATGTGTTACTGTTCCCTCTGTACCGGTGCGTTTCAGATGTGCTTCAATCGCACGCCTGCCTGCTTCAAATGCATACATCTTGCTTGCAGGATTATCTGCAGTAGATGCTTTATGCGTCCGCCAGTGATAAAGGATTTCCGGAACATGTCCGATCTTGCCGGCCTCCTCTACACAGCGAAAAATAAAATCATGATCCTGCGCACCGTCAAATTCCTGCCTGAATCCGCCGGCTTTACGTATAACAGACTGTCTGGCAACAAAAAAATGACAGATATAATTATTGGAGCGCAGAAGGTCCAGATTAAAATCCGGCTTCAGATGCGGCTGAAAATGCTCGCTCAGATCTGTAGTCACCTTATCTTCATCCGTATAAACAGCGTCCAGTTCCGGATCTTTTTCCAGAGCAAGCGCAATCTCATAAAGTGCATTTGGTGCAAGCAGATCATCATGATCCAGTATTCCGGCAAACTCACCTTCCGTCATTGCAAGTGCTGCATTTGTGTTCCCTGCAATTCCAAGATTCTCTTTTAATTCCTGTACACGTATGCGGCTGTCCCTCTGTGTATACTCAGCAAGTACCTGTTTCATCTGTTCATCATCCGGGCTGCCGTTTGCAATACACAACTCCCAGTTGCCGTAAGTCTGTGCCAGAAGTGAATCGATCATCTGACGCAGGAATGTTTCCGGCGTCCGGTATGCCGGAACCGCCACACTGATCAGTGGAGCACTTGAAAATCTGTGATGACGCTGTTTCTCAAGCTCTGCCTCATCCGGTATATAGGCCTCATACCAGGGGCCATATGGTACTTCTTCCGGTTCAAAACGTTCATGAAGGCGTATCCAGAATTCTTTTGGTCCGTAATGCTTAAAATAACGCAGTCCTTTTTTGATCGTATAAGGGTTTAATTTTTTCAGCATCCTTCCCCATTCGATATGCCCTGCCACATCTTTATTTTTACTCATATTTTATTGATACCCTCAGGTTATTTTTCTTTGTTTTTATATATAATCGGATATCATTTTATCATCCTGCCCCTGTTTTTGCAAGGGCGTATGTCATTCTGCTTGAATTAAGCGCTAAAATGGGATATGATAGATTCTATTGAAACCTTAAGATAAGAAATATAATGGGAGTACAGATTTATGAAATCAAAAAGATTATATAGTGGTCTGATGGCTCTTGGGCTTGCATGTACACTGATATTCCAGACACCTGTCCTGGCAGCCGAAGAAACGGCCGAAACGCAGACCTCTTCCATTTCGACCAACAGCATCTCCGGCTGGCCACAGGGTCCGGATATAACCTCCACAGCTGCAATGATCATGGAAGACAGTACACAGACTACCGTTTATGCCAAAAACATGGACCAGGTTCTTTACCCCGGTGCTACAGTAAAAGTTATGACCACGCTTCTGACTCTGGAAAATGCACAGCTGAGCGATCAGGTTACTATGACCGCGACCGGTGTTTCCGGTGTCACGGACGGCGGTGCAAGTATTTCCGCTCAGCTGGATGAAGTCTTTACTGTAGAACAATGTCTGTATGCGATCATGCTTGCATCTGCCAATGATGTTGCTCTTCAGATTGCAGAACAGATCGGTGGTTCCGTTGACGGATTTGTTCAGATGATGAACAACCGTGCTGTCGAACTTGGATGTACCAATACCGTATTCACTAATCCTACCGGACTTCCTGACGAAAATCAGCATACAACCGCTCATGATATGGCATTGATCACAAAAGCGGCTATCGACAACGAATCTTTTCGAGCCATTGCAGAAACCACTTCCTATACGATTCCGGCCACCAATGTATCTGGCGGTGAACGTGTACTGACCAACAACTTCTCTATGCTGAACAATACAAATGCTTCTTATTATCAGTATTGTCTCGGTGGACGCGAGGGATACACAGAAGCTTCCGGAAGTACTTTGGTCTGCGGAGCAGAAAAAAACGGAGTTTCTCTGATCGCCGTTATTCTCCAGGGTGCATCCGGCACAACTGCTGCCGAAGCAGTCAGTCTTCTCAACTATGGATTTGACAACTTCCAGCTCCTTTCTCTTGGAGATAATGATTTTGATATGGCATCCGGTGGAAACGTATTTGTACCAAACGGTACTACTGCTGATGCACTTACAACACAGGATGGCGAAGTTCAGGATGGACAGTACAACCGTCAGTTTCTCTTTAATGGAACTCCGGTCGGCACTGCGGTTATGTCTGTAACTTCACCGGAAGAAGATACTGCTGTTATTGAAGCCAGCACACAGAATCTGACAAATGCCCAGGATTATACAGTCAGTCATACTTCTGTTCCATACTTTGTGATCGGTGGTATCGGACTTCTTCTGCTTCTCCTGATCCTTTTCCGCATCGTAAAGGTTGCGAAATCCTGATTCCTGTCAAACTTACGAACATGCAAGAACCGGCCACTGTCTTTTCAGACAGCAGCCGGTTCTTTTTATCTTTTATTCTCTGCTTCTCAATTATTTTACTGAATTTCTTTCAGATAACGACCAAGTGCATCTTTCCAGTCTGGCAGTCTTGTGAAACCATGTTCTTCCAGTTTTTTCTTTTCAAGACGGCTGTTTGTCGGACGTTTTGCCTTTGCCGGATATTCTGCTGAACTTACCGGAAGTACTTTTACATCCATACCTGCCTGACGGAAAATTTCTTTTGCAAAATCACACCAGGAAATGTATCCACCTTCATTTGTTGCATGATATTTACCATACTCTTCTTTTTCGAGCATATCCACCAGAAGTCTCGCAAGATCATAAGTATAAGTAGGTGTTCCGATCTGGTCATCAACAACTGTCAGAGTATCATGCGTCTTGCCAAGATTCAGCATAGTTTTGATAAAGTTCTTGCCATTAAGTCCAAATACCCATGCAATACGTACAATATAATGTTTTGGAGCATATTTTTCTACGGCAACCTCTCCATCGTATTTTGCCTGGCCATAAACGTTCAATGGTTTTACAACCGGATCATCCGGCTCCCACGGACGTGTTCCCTGTCCGTCAAATACGTAATCTGTACTGATATACACCATCGGAATATCAAGTTTTCCACACATTCTGGCAATATTTTCCGTACCTTCTGCATTGACTTTGTGGCAAACTTCCTGATTATCCTCAGCTGCATCTACTGCTGTCCATGCAGCACAGTGAACAACTTTGTCCGGATGTACTTCTCCGATCACACGCTCAACAGCAGCTCTATCTGTGATGTCCATTTCATCCACATCCACTCCAACGCCTTCATAACCTCTTTTGGCCAGCTCATTCATAACATCATAACCCAACTGTCCTTTTACACCTGTTACTAATACTTTCATACAAAATCCTCCTATATCCGTTTCAGTGAGAAATCCTGGCTCTTTAATGTCAGATTCGGGTTGTAATATGGGTCCCCATCACGCATGATATCCGGCCAGCGTCTTTCAAAAATCTGAATTTCTTTATTAAATCGTGCTACTTTTTCCGGTGTATCCTCCAATCCTCTGGACTTGGATTCATAATGATACAGTTCTGCGTATGGATTATATACGATCAGATAACCGGCTTCTCGCAGTTTCATACAGAAATCAATGTCATTAAATGCAACTGCAAGTTCTTCTGTAAGCCCTCCGACTTTGTCAAAAGCTTCGCGCTTCACCATCATACATGCAGCAGTAACTGCACTGTAATCCTGTGCACAGATGATTCTGTGGCAGTAGCCTGTCGTTCCTCTCGGCTGCAGAACAAAACAATGCCCTGCAATTCCGCCGAAACCAATGACTACACCTGCGTGCTGAATCGTATCATCCTCATAATACATTCTGGCACCGACAGCTCCAACATCACTGCGCATACAGTAGCCAAGCAGTTCTTCCAGACAATCCTCATTAATGATTTCCGTATCGTTATTCAGCAGAAGGAGATATTCACCTTTTGCAAAAGCAGCTCCATAATTATTGATTGCAGAATAATTGAACTCCTTATCCCAGTAAACCACATGGGCTTTTGGATTCTCTGCTTCCAGTTTTTTGTAATACTGGAAAGTAGCATCATCTGTACTGTTATTTTCAACAATGATATATTCATAATTTTTGTAAGTAGATTTCTGATCAATGGAATCCATACACCGTTTCAAATCATCAATATGATCTTTATTCGGAATAATGATGGAAATCAGTGGATCATGGTCTCTGTGAAATCTTGTCCTGTAGAGCCCCAGAAACTCTCCCTGATATACTTCTGCGTCAATACCCGTTCTTCTGTAGTGTTCTTCAATCGCACGCTTCCCGGATTCAAATGCATAAGTTTTGCTCTCCGGATTTTCCGCGGTGGATTCCTCATGACATCTCCAGTGATACAGGATCTTCGGTACATGACAGATCTCTTCCGGGCTGACAGCCTCTATACAGCGGAAAATAAAGTCATAATCCTGCGCTCCGTCAAATTCCTTACGGAGAGTTCCGACCTGTTCAATAACTTTTCTGTCAACAACAAATAAATGACAGATGTAATTTACTGTGCACAGAAGATCCGGATTGTAGTCTGGTTTGAAATGCGGCTGGAAGAATTTATGTCCATCCATCGACATCTTATCCTCATCAGAATAAAGGACCTTCACATCTCTGTTTTTATTCAGTGCCTTCACACATTCAAACAGCGCATTTGGTGTCAGTTCATCATCATGATCTGCAAACGCAATATAATCACCCGTTGCAATCTCAATCGCAGCATTTGTATTTTCAGAAATCTGCAGTGATTCCTCATGAGACACTACTTTAATCCGCTCATCCGATGCTGCAAGTGATTCAAGCAAACCGGCGATTGGTGAATTTGCCCCACTTCCATCTGACAGACAAAGCTCCCAGTTCGGATATGTCTGCTCTTTGATCGTCTCAACCAACTGTCGAAGATATTTTTCCTGTGTTTTATACAGTGGGATCACAATGGAAATCTTTGGCTGAAAATCAAATTTTTCTCTTCTCTGACGTTCCAGTTCCTTCGGTCCCGGAAGATGTCTGACGATCCACTTCTGATATGGAATTTCCCTGGTAGATGCCGTTCTGACCTTAGCTGCAACTTTTCCGACAAGAGCGGCACTTCCCTGTGTTTTCCAGTAACGGATTCCTTTTTTTGCATATTTTTCGATTTTTTTCCGGATCACCACCGTCTGCTGCAACGGAACCACATGCACAGATTTTGTATTTCCGGCATAAAAAACAATGTAAACAACTTTGCCTTTTAGATTTGTCAGCTCCACAAAGAATCCTGATTTGTCTTTGTTTTCCATCTGTTCCATCTCTTCATAAAGCTGTTCTACATCCACACGCTCCGTTCGAAGTACTTCCGCCTGGATTTTTTCTTTATTTTCATCAAAGATCTGGATACGTACTGGTTCTGCTGCCACTGCCCATCCCCGGACACGCAGAAATCCCTGCTGCACTTTTTCCTCTTCAATGTAAAACTGTGGTTTTCCCCTTCTTTTTTCAAGATTCTTTACTGAAATCGAAAACCAGCAAAATGTTTTTTCCGGCATCTCCGCATAAATACTAAGTTTCTGGTATCCCTCCAGAGATTCCGGAAGCTGTACAGCCGCTGTGATCCGCTCGCCCCGCATCAGGTCTGGATCTTTAAATCGTTCCAGTGCACTGACGACTTCCAGTCGCTGAATTTCTGCCTTTACCTCAGATCCGTCCAGTTTCGCACGCATTTTGGCCTCTTTGGGCCATGTGCCCTGCAGAATATAACAACATGGATCCTGCAGATGGAATCGGTCCTTTGTTACCTCAAAAATTTCTCTTGCCATATAGAATTATCCTACCTCATTTCTCAGTCTTCTCTCAGGGAACAGTCTGCTTCTTTCAGTGACAGATTCGGATTATAATACGGATCTCCCTTGCTCATCTGTTCGCCCCATTTCTCTTCGAAATGTTTTGTTTCCTTTTCGAAACGGAACTGTTTTTCCGGTGTGTCTTCCATTCCCCTTGACTTGGATTCATAGTGATAAAGTTCCGCATATGGTGTAAATACAACTTTCTTTCCAGCTGCCCGCTCTTTCATGCAAAGATCAATATCATTAAATGCAACCACAAACTCTTCGTCAAAACCACCCACAGCTTCAAAATCTTCGACTTTCATAAGCATGCATGCCGCCGTTACCGCACTGATTTCCTGAACATTTACGGCTCTTCCGAAATATCCTTTATCTTCGCATGATGCCTGGCACATGATATGTCCTGCAATTCCGCCCATTCCCAGGACAACACCTGCATGCTGGATCAGATTATCCGGATAATAAAGTTTAGCACCAACGATTGCGACATCTGGCTGCTGGCAGATCATCAACATTTCTTCGATCCATCCCGGAGTAATGACTTCTACATCATTATTCAGGAACAGCAGATAACTGCCCTTTGCATCCTTTGCTGCAAAATTATTGATTGCGGCATAATTAAATCCCTCTTTCCAGGTGAGCACCCTTGCTTTTGGATAACGCCAGGAAAGATTTTTATAATACTCAAATGTTTCTGGCTTTTCGCTGTTATTTTCAACTACCAGTATCTCGTAATTTTTCCATGTTGATTTCTCATAAATGGAAGAAAGACATTTTTCAAGATCATCAATGTGGTCTTTATTTGGAATAAGGATGGAAACAAGCGGCTCACCCTGAATCTTCACATGACTGCGATACCAGCCCGGATGTTTCGTCATCTCCACTTCAGCCTCAATACCAACTCTTCTGTAATGTTCCTGAATTGCACGGCATCCGGCTTCATACGCATACGTCTTACTCTCTGGATTTGCCGCAACGGAATTCATATGACATCTCCAGTGATACAGTACTCTCGGAATATGGATTACCTGTTTTGCCTGTTCGCAGCAACGCAGGATAAAATCATAATCCTGAGAACCGTCATACTCCTGTCTCAGACCGCCTACCTGATCTACCAGGGCTTTTTTGACTGCAAAAATGTGGCAGATATAATTATTATCTCTTAAACGAAACAGGTTATAATCTGATTTAAAATGGGGTTCAAAATAAAATTCCCCATCCATACTCAGCTTGTCTTCATCTGTATAAACAATCTCCGGCCCCTGATGGTCATTGATGGCTTTGACGATTTCATATAACGCATCCGGTTCCAGCGTATCGTCGTGATCACTGAGCATCAGATATTCCCCCGTCGCCATCTCAATCGCTTTATTTGTATTAATGGAAATACCGCCATTTTCCTCCAGATGTTTGTACAGGATACGGCTGTCTTTTCCATAACGCTTCTGAATATATTCTTCTACTTTCTGATCCGGACTTCCATCTGCCAGACAAAGCTGCCAGTTTGTGTAACTCTGTGCCCGAACAGAATCGATCAATTCCTTTAGATATGGGGTTGGAGTACAGTACAGCGGAATCACAATACTGATCAGCGGATTCTGCTCAAAATGTGTATGTCTCTGTTTTCTGAGTGTACGCCGGTCAGCTTTATGGCGTTTGAACCACTCTTCATAGTCTTCCTTGTGTTCTCCATCTTTGTCTTTATGAAAAAGGCGTCCCCAGAATCCTTTGGATTTCTGCTCTTTACGAAGTGCTTTAATATCGATTTCATAAGTCTTTGTTGTGGAATCTCCACAAAAATGAAGTACGATACGATTCCCCGGAATTTCCAGAAAAGCTGCTGAAATACTGAATCCGATCTCCTGATTTTTGTAATCATCATCGAGATGACGACGTTCCACAACATCCGGTCTGCGTCCTCTTGTGATCTTGCAGTCCAGAAGTTCCGTGTTTTCTTTGTGAACCGTCACTTCCACATTTCCTCTCTGGTCCGTTGTCCATCCCTGGATTTCCAGCATCAGTCCATAAAGTACCTCTACACGGTCAATATGAAATTCTACCAGTTTATCCTTGACCAGTTCATCCAGGTCATCACCCGCACACTCCCAAAGCAGTGTTTTTTCTTCTCCGTCCAGCAAAAGAAGTTCTAACAGATCGTATTTTCTGCGAAGTTCCAGTACCTCTGGAATCGTCACAGTAAAACCCGGAAGAAATCCTTCTGTCTCCACATCCAGAGACTGCGCCACATCCGGGCGTTCATATCTCTCGATTTCCGGTATATCGATTACTTCATAACCATCCCCAAGCAACTGAAAGATGCATTTCTTTTTTTCAGGATGCATATACCAACCTACAAGGCTCAGCACATGTCCATGTCTGTCATCGTATCTCTCTTCATCAATGCTGAAACAAAGTTTGTCCATAAATATTCCCCTATTTCTTTTTAATACTCCGGTACAGCTTCCATGCCTTTGTATTTTTCATTTCAGAAATCTGATGTTTTAGTTTCTGAATCTCTTTGTCTTTTTCTGCTGAGATCCGTGAAAAACTCATCCAGAACGCCTCCTGTGCTTCAGATTCCTTCATCACTTCAATCTCTATATAAAGTTTGCCTGTATTCTTTGGCAGACTCTCTATTACAAACTGCGGATCTCCGCCTCCAAAATAGTATCTTCCGTTTCCTATCGGAAAACCATTAGAAGAAAAATCCGCCTCTTTTCCGTTTTCAAATACAAGTTTTTTAAGGACCAGTCCCCCGGCAGCTTCCCCGGGATCCAGACGCAGTCGGCGCACATTCTGCGGAACAGTGATTCCGAAATCAATTCCATGTTTTGTCATTGGATAGATATCTGAATCCGCTTCCGAAAAGTCATTTCCTCGGTCATAAAATACCTGCAGTCTTCTCGTTGCACATGCGGCACGGATCCGGTCATAATATGCCATGATATCTACCTTGCCAGGTGAAACCTCATCATACATTTCCCGAAGAGGCACATGACCGCCTTCCATATATTTCTGGAAATTACGCTCCATCTCTGCATAAATTTCCAGTTCTTTCTCACTGATTCCTGCCTTTTTATAGAAATCAAGATCACGCAGTACAGCACGCTTGCCATCACTTTCCAGATAGTAATGGATCATTCTGTAAAGGATGAAATTGCACGGAATCGGAAAGCGGAAGGTCCATTCATAATCGATTACGGACACTCCGGAATCCTGAAGCAGAATATTAGCTGGCACAAGATCGATATTGGACATGCCGCTGCAACGACAGCTTTCACTGATTTCTGCATCACCAAAGACCTGCACGAATTCCGGTGTTTTAAAGAACATCTCTCCTTCATGGATACGACGGATCTTTTTGATATAGCTGAAAAACAGCTTCTCAAGCTCTTCTGTCTTTCCTGCCTCCAGAAGTTCGTCCAGTCTTCCTTCCAGTGTCTCTCCCTGCAGATATTCCAGACGTACTCCATCATTCTCAACTGTACAGGTATTCAGTTCCAGACCTTCTCTTCCGTAAAAGGTTCCCAGTTCCCTGGAGATTTTTTCCAGATTCTTCACATGTTCTTCAGAAGTTTTTTCTGTCGGTAACTTACGGACATATCTTCTCCCTGAAGAGTTTTCACAGATTTCCGTACGCACAGAAAATGCCGGATCTCTTTCATTGGAAAACTTTACATAAATGGTTTCTGCTTCTTTCTTTTCTTTTCCGATCAGAAGAAGAAAAGAATTGGCAAAATCCGGATACATATCATTCGCAAGAAGTGAATCATATACCGCAGATTCCTGGAAAAGCTGCAAACGCAGTCTGTCATAATTTGTTTCCAGACGATTCAGTTCTCCCTTCAAAGGAAGGCGACGGTCTGAATAGATCGTCATTGGTAATTTGTAATCCGGAAATGGATAATACCAGGATGCTTTAAGATTTCCTGCCTCTTTCAGGATTGCTGACATTTCTTTTCTGGAAAATGTCTTAACGCCACTCGTTGTCGGATAACCTTCCAGACCTTCAAAGAGAGTTCCAAAATGATCTTCCGTACATCCTGCCCAGTACTTCAGCCCCAGACGATTTTCGATTGCAAGAACGATCTTACCATCCGGTTTTAGATGTCTGGATATGATCTTAAGGAAATCCACATAAGGAGTCTCACTCTGTATATAGGCTTCTCCATATTCAAACACACCGATTAATGTAATATAATCATATTTTTCGGTAAGCGTCTTCTCGACTTCCTGAAAATTCCCCATAAGGATCTTCAGATTGTCACAGTCTCTGTGTCTCCATGCATTGATCTGGCTTCGCTTTCTTGAAAGTTCAATACAGGTAACCTTTTTGGCTTTTTTGCAGAGAGCGCCGGTCACAGCACCACATCCGGAACCGATTTCAAGAACATTCTCTTCACCTGTAAACGGAATCCAGCTCAGTATATTTTCCCTGATATGAGAAAAATGATAGAGAATCGGCCAGCTCGCCCGCTCTGCAATAACTCCGTTCCATTGTTTTTCCCGGTAATTGCGTGCTATTTCCAGCATCTCATCCTCAATTGCACCATCTGTATACAAATCTTTGCCCGGATATAGTGTATCATCCAGAATTACCTGTCCGATTTTTTCCATTATTCCTCTCCGTACTGAATTTCTACTTTTGAATTCATATCATAAAATCCTACGGTATTCTGCGTTGAGATCACCGTAATATTACATGCATCATATAATCTGTGGAATACCGTAAAGTCACCATCCTTATAGCCGGTACATCCAAAGGAAAGCAGATACTCCCCACCCTGCAGGAACATATCCTGTGTAAAGGTTACGGTACATACATCTCCGGCTTCAGAATGCTCAATATGCATTTTTTCAAACATCGTGTTGGTTCCTGTAATTTCTGTTCCACGAATATCCTTAAATGTATATGCCATGATCGGTTCCTGAATATTCTCATGAAATGCAACCCTCATCTTGATCGTAAAGGTTGTTCCCTTGTCGATGGTATTGGTATAACGGCCCTTTTCATCCATCACAACAAAATCTGTGATCTCAGCAAGTTTGCTGCCATATTCCAGCATATTCGGATTTACCTGGAATTTTTCACTCCAGTTTTCCTTTTTCTTTACTTCTTTTTCCACTTTCCTGGTCGGATCCTGGCCTACCAGAAGCTGCTTGTACATATCTACCATCTGCTTTGGAGAACCTTCTTCCAGCTTCACACCCTTATTCAGAAGGATAACTCTGTCACAGTATCTGGAAATACTGCTCAGATCGTGGCTTACAAAAAGGATTGTCCGACCCATTTTCTTAAATTCTTCGAATTTACGATAACATTTTGCCTGAAAGAACACATCCCCTACAGAAAGTGCCTCATCAACGATCAGAATTTCAGGATCGATATTGATTGCAACGGCAAAAGCCAGACGAACGAACATACCACTGGAATATGCTTTGACCGGCTGATGTACAAAATCGCCGATGTCTGCAAAATCCAGAATATCCTGCAGTCTGGCATCAATCTCCTCTTTGGAAAAACCCATCATAGTTCCATTGAGATATACGTTCTCAATCCCGGTATACTCCATATTAAACCCGGCTCCCAGTTCCAGCAGAGCGGAAATTCTCCCATCTACTGTGACTTCTCCGCCAGTAGGATTCAATACACCGGTAATGATCTTGAGGATCGTGGATTTACCGGAACCATTTGTCCCGATAATTCCCACTGTTTCTCCTCTTTTTACATCAAAGCTGACATCCCGTAGTGCATAATGCTCTCTTACAGGAACTTTCATTCCCAGAGCCTCTTTCAACCGGTCAGACGGCTTATTATATAATTTATACATCTTATCCAGATGTTTTACCTGAATTGCAAATTCACTCATTCTACTCTCCGCTTACAGTACATCTGCAAAATGTACCTGAAGTTTTTTAAACAGTCTGGTTCCAAGCACAAATACGATCAGGGTAAATCCCCAGAAGTAAAGTGTCAGCACCGGATGCTCCCAGATTGCTACTTTGTTGATCAGAGAATCCCTGTATCCCTGCACAATATAGAATACCGGATTCAGTTTCAATATATTTGCCAGAAGTCCTCCAAGACCAAGATCATTAAAATCCCACATGATCGGGGTAACCCATACACCAACCTGGAGCATAATGTTGATGATCTGACTCAGATCTCTGAAGAATACAACCGCCGCACTTGTCATATATGTGACTGCCAGGATCAGCATAAAAATGCAGAAGCTGTAGTATACCAGTTGCAGTGCATACAGACTCGGCGGATATCCCATACAGGTATAGATCACCAGTACGATCACAACAAAAAAACAATGTACAAATACCGCTGAAAATACTTTCACTACCGGAAGGATCCGAATGTTAAATACTACTTTTTTTACCAGATAATTATATTCCAGAAGTGCATTCGTTCCTCCGGTCAGGCCCTCCTGAATAAAGAACCAGGGGACAAGACCTGCGATCAGCCAAAGTACAAATGGAACACCTTTATCCGAACCATTGCGAAGCGCCAGTCCGAATACAAACCAGTAAACACAGATCGTTACGATCGGCTGAACAAATGCCCAGACTGTTCCAAAATAGGAACCCGCATATTTTGTTTTGAAATCATTTTTTGCCAGAGAAAACACTAATTTGCGGTTTTTGTAGATTTCCCCAGGCAGCCATGTTTCTTTTTTCAATCCTTTTTACTCCTGTTGGCAGTATATTCCTTAAAACTTCCCCATTTCTGGTCTTTGTCAGAGAGGATCAGTTCCATACCTTCCGGAATCGGCCATTCTACTCCGATATCCGGGTCATTGTATGCAAGACCTCCCTCATCATTCGGATGATAAAAATCGGTACATTTATAAGCAAATTCTGCAGAATCAGAAAGAACAACAAATCCGTGAGCAAAATTCTTCGGAATAAAGAACTGTTTCTTATTCTCTGCAGAAAGAAGGACTCCATACCACTGTCCATATGTCGGGGAACCTTCTCGCAGATCGACCGCAACATCAAAAACTTCTCCGCTCACTACACGAACAAGTTTATCCTGTGGATAGTTGATCTGGAAATGAAGTCCACGAAGTACGCCTTTACGGGAACTGGACTGGTTATCCTGTACGAATTCCATATCGATTCCGGCTGCTTTGTAATCGTTGTAGTTATATGTTTCCATAAAATATCCGCGTTCATCACCGAATACTGCCGGTGTGATCACTTTCAGGCCTTCAATATGACATGTCTCTACTGTAATTTTTCCCATTTTATAATCCCTCCGCTATTTCAATCAGATATTTTCCATAAGCAGTCTTAAGAAGAGGCTGTGCCAGTTCAACAAGCTGCTCCTTTGTAATAAATCCACGTTTGTATGCAATCTCTTCGATGCAGGAAATGTACAGTCCCTGACGTTTCTGGAATGCTGCAACAAAATCTGCTGCATCAAGCAGAGAATCATGATTTCCTGTATCCAGCCATGCAAATCCACGTCCCAGAGTCTCTACCTTCAAAGTTCCTCTTCTCAGATATTCGTTGTTGATGCTGGTGATCTCAATCTCACCACGGGCAGACGGTTTTACATTTTTGGCGATTTCTACAACATCATTATCATAGAAATACAGGCCCGGTACTGCATAGTTTGACTTCGGATGTTCCGGTTTTTCTTCAATAGAAAGAGCTTTGCCGTTCTCATCAAATTCTACAACACCATATTCTCTAGGATCTCTTACATAATAACCGAAAATAGTCGCACCTTTTTCTTCTTCTGTGCGTCTGTAAGCATTCTGAAGGACTCTGGAAAAGCTCTGTCCGTAGAAAATATTATCTCCAAGTACCAGGGCAACTGCATCATTGCCAATGAAATCTGCACCAATGATAAATGCATCTGCCAGTCCTCTCGGCTGTTCCTGTACTGCATATTCAAATCTCATTCCAAGCTGGCTTCCATCTCCCAGAAGATCACGGAAAACCGGAAGATCTCTTGGTGTAGAAATGATCAGAACCTCACGGATTCCGGCAAGCATCAGTGTAGACAATGGATAATAGATCATCGGTTTGTCATAAACCGGCATGATCTGTTTGGAAATTGCCTTTGTTAATGGATATAATCTGGTTCCTGAACCACCTGCTAAAATAATACCTTTCATTATGTTTCCTCCTTTATTTCAAGTTCTTTATTTATTTTCATCCATTCTTTATATAAAGTGCGATCAATAATGCGATCAGGATCACTGCCATGACTCCCATTGCGATCAAAAGAGCTTTCATCATACCGGATAATCCCTCGGTACGAATCTCCTGAATCTGCTCGGACATAGATTTCTGTCCAGTCTGAACCTCTGCCTGAGAATCATTTTCCGTCGTCTCCAGCGAATCTGTCACAGTTTCAGCCGCCTCTGTTTCTGAAGATTCTGCTACTGTTTCAGCTGTCTCTTCCACGGCCGGAGTTTCTGTCGGCTGTGCTTCTGCCACATAGCCTACAAACTGCCCGCTATAGTAATATCTGGTCAGTATCTTTCCATTTCGTTCTGCTGTATCGGTTGTCAGATCATTGACCGTAACGCCTTTTGGCACTGTCATTGCTGTTCCGTCCACATCAATTGTATCAAAATTATCAAATGCATAATTAAATAATGATGTGCTGTCGGTACAGTTGATTCCAAGATCCGCTGCACGCATGGTAACCGCTATATACGTACGTCCGTTTCGTTCAGCAGCTGTCACAAGTGTATGCTGTGCATCCGTTGAAAATCCGGTCTTACCGCCTATGCAGTCTGCATAATAAAGATTGGACTCTTTTGCCATAAGCGGCATATGCGTATGCATAACCCTTGCTTCGCTTAAATTCGTTGCCGGGATCTTATAATTCGAACATTTCATCACCTGACGGAAACGTTTATTTCGAAGGCATGCACGCATGATCTTTGCCAGGTCATGAGCACTGGAATAATGATTTTCATCCGGCAGCCCACTGGCATTGGCAAAATGTGTATGTGTACATCCAAGTTCTTTTGCCTTCTGGTTCATCATTTCAACAAAATTTGCTTCTGTCCCACCTACCGTCTCAGCAATCTGTGCACAGACTTCATTGGCTGATTTAATATATGCAGCCATCCAGCAGTCCTTCATCGTCATCGTTTCACCAAGCTGTGCGTTGATGTTACTGCTGTCCCAGGTGACATCCCTGATTCCTGTTTCTGTAAAAGTAACAATATCCTTTGGGGAACTGTTCTCGATTGCAACCAACAGCGTCATGAGCTTTGTCGTGCTGGCAGGATAACGATATTCGTCCATTCCTTTGTCATACAAAACCGCTCCCGTATCTGCATCGATCAGAACTGCTGTTTCTGACGTGACAGCGGGAGCTGCCGGCCAACCTGCAATGCTGTCACTCGCTACCGGTGCAGGAGTTCCATTTGCAGTTACGGTTGCTGCCTGTGCTGTCGCAGAAGACACCAGAATCACTGCCGCACCAACACCAGCCGCAATCCGGTATATTCCTTTGTTCATCTATTTACCTCCATTGTTATAAGCTGCTATCTTATACAGCCTGTCAGATTCTGCTTTTTAAAGCTAGACATATCTCATATTATTTTCTCACAATCGCTCTGTAAATTCAATGCCTATTTTCGCTAAAATCTTTTTCCATATCTCTGTGCATAAAAAAACGCTGTACAGATCAGGAGAATTCCTAAAATATACAGCGTTTCTGATCTCATCTTTTATGAGATATTATTTTGTTTTATACATTGCTTCGTAATATTTCTGATAGTCACCACTGGTAACATTTTTCATCCAGTCTTCATGCTCAAAGAACCACTGGATTGTCAGACGGATACCATCTTCGAAACAGGTTTCCGGATACCAGCCAACTTCCTCTTTGATCTTGTCCGGTGCGATCGCATAACGACGGTCATGTCCCTTACGATCTTCTACATATGTGATCAGGTTCTCACTGACAAGTTCTTTACGAGGATCCCCTTCCGGGAGCATCTCCTGCAGAGTATCCAGAATGATATGGATGATCTGAATGTTCTGTTTTTCGTTGTGACCACCGATATTATATGTCTCGAAAAGTCTTCCCTTTTCCTGTACCATATCGATTCCTTTTGCATGATCCATAACATAAAGCCAGTCACGAACATTTTTTCCATCTCCGTATACCGGAAGTTTCTTTCCCTGAAGTGCATTGTTGATGATCAGCGGAATCAGTTTTTCCGGGAACTGGTATGGACCATAGTTATTACTGCAGTTTGTGATATTTGCCGGGAATTTGTAAGTATCCATGTAGGATTTTACCAGCATATCAGAGGATGCTTTACTTGCAGAATACGGACTGTGCGGATCATATGGAGTTGTCTCATAGAAAAATCCGCCGTTCTCTTCCAGAGATCCATATACCTCATCCGTTGATACATGCAGGAATTTTTTGTCCGGTTTGAATGTTCCGTCCGGAAGTTCCCATGCAGATTTTGCTGCATTCAGCATAACCAGAGTTCCAAGTACGTTTGTCTTAACAAAAACTTCCGGATTACGGATACTTCTGTCTACATGACTCTCTGCTGCAAAATGAACGACTCTATCAATGTCATTTTCATCAAAGATCTTCATGATTGCCTCGCTGTCACAAATATCAGCTTTCACAAATGTGTAATTTTCACGGTCTTCAATATCTTTCAGATTTTCAAGATTTCCTGCATAAGTCAGTTTATCTACATTGATAATACGGATCTCGTTGTCATATTTTTTAAACATATAATGAATATAGTTGGATCCGATAAATCCTGCACCACCAGTTACAAGGTATGTTCTCATTATTTTACTTTCCTCCTGAAAAGCGCCCTCCATTTGGGAGAGCGCTGTATTTTATTATTTACTTACAAGCCGGGTCCGTCGGGTCAAAGTTCTTGCTGCCTCTTAAAGGTGTGAGTGCTTTTCTGCCCAGAGGTCCTTTGAGTGCTTCATTGGATGTATATGTGCCATCAAAGATATGGATCTTGGAACCATTGCAGTTGTCCCAAACCCATTTTGCATCAGCTACACAGGCACGGATGCATCCGTGAGATGCCGGATTTCCAAGTCTCAGGTATTCTCCAACCGGAAGATTATAACTGTTTGCCTGACCACATGCTACGGAATGAACAAAAATACCATTCACAACATGTGTTCCATACTGTCCCCAGGATGGTCCCATCAGTTCCTGCCAGCGTCCTGCTCTGTGCATTGTCCATGTACCGGTAGGTGTCTCTGTACCGGCTTTACCAACAGAAACGCGGATTGTTTTGATCGGAATTCTCATGGTGCTGTCTGTGTAAACAGTCAGCACTCCGTTCACACGATCACAGGTCAGATAATAGCTGCTGCGTCTGAACTCATTTGTTCTGTCGTTGACTCTGTATCCTCTGCTGTTAAATCTGTACTGCATACCATTGATCCATCTGGTTGTATTCTTGACATATTTACCAGTCTTCGGATCGATATAACGTACATAGTTTCTGTTGTTATTTACAACAACCCAGCCAGCCTCAATGAAACGACCTCTGCCATCCAGGCTTCCGTAAGTTCCATTGTGTTCTACACCGGTTTTATTTGTTACAGCTGTCAGATTCTTGAAATAGAAGTAATAGAATCTTCCGTCTGTCTTGATACGTTTCCAGCCATTTTCTGCAAGTACACCGCTTTTGGAAGCATAATAGTATCTGCCATTATACTTAACCCATTTGCTTTTGTATACTTTACCTCTATATGATTTGGAACTGGATCTCTGGAAGAAGTAATATTTACCATTAATTTTGGTAACACCACTTGCCATACGTCCGTCTGCGAGATAATATCTTCCGCTCTTCCAGCAGTTTATAAAAGAGTTACCTTTGGAAGAGAAATAGAACCATCCGACAAATTTACCATTGACAGTAACTTTCTTGATTCCCTTCTGTTCCTGAACACGTCCTGCTACTTTTCCGAAATAATAATAGCGGTTTCCTGCTCCGGAAAGTTTCACCCAACGATTTTTCCAGGTAGCGCGACGTCCATTGCCGGTGAAATAGTATCTGTATTTACCGTATTTGATCAGTTTGTTTCTGTATGCAACACCATTACCGTCAGCCATATAATAATATCTGTCAGCACCCTTGACTGGTTTTCTGTTTCTGATCAGGTAACCATTTGCATCCAGCAGATAAAGATTGTCGCTGTTACTCAGAAGCTTGTATGCTCCGATTCCTTTTTTCTGGTAATCTCCGTTTGCATTAAAATAACGCCACTGTGTACCCTTATTGGTACTCTTTCCAAACCATCCGTTGACTGCCATCTTACCAGGAATATCTCCTGCAGATGCTGCGGGCTGGAAATAGCAGATGCCTCCGCTGATCTTCTGATCTCCTACGTATGGCTTACCACCATTCAGAAGATAGTAAGAAGCTCCATTGATACTGTAAATCTTGTTTGCTTCAAGATTTACCTGTTTACCATTATCATGACCATAATAGTTAAATGCTCCCTGACCTGCATCCCAGATCCATGTATCGGAAATTGCCTGACCGAGCTGAGAATTATAAGGTGTCTTCTTATCTGCAGAAAGTGCATTCACAATCTGAACATCGCCTTCTGTACGGAAATAATAGAAATCATTTCCAACAGCATTTCTTCCTGTCAGAAGATATCCATCTTTATCAAATGCATAATATCCTGAAGCCAGAACACTGTTATTAACATTCAATGTTGTAATCTTTACCAGGCCATCTGCTGATGTATAATAAGCACTTGCACCTGCTTCCTCTGCCTGCTGTTCATCTGCAGCCGGCTGTGTCTCATCTGTCTGCTGTGTTTCTACTGCTGTCTCAACAGCTGCCTGTGATTCATCTACTACAGCTTCTGTAGTTTCTGCAGTTGTATCAACAGCCGCCTGTGATTCATCTGCTACAGCTTCTGTAGTTTCTGCTGCTGTATCAACAGCTGCATTCTCATCAGTTCCTGCTGCTTCTGCAGTTTCTTCTGTTCCGACAGCTGCTGCAGTTTCCTGTATTCTGGAAGGTGAGTACTTTTCCAGTTTCCATTTGCCATTTACAAATTTCCATCTTGTATACTCAAGGGAAGCTACTTTACCATTAGCATCAGATGATTCATTTGCTTTACCAGCTTCTTCTGCAGTTTCTTCTGTCACTGCCGGAGCCTCATCCTCTGCCTCTTCAGTCACAACCTCTTCCTCACCGGAACTGAAATCAACATCTGCCTGATTTTCCGTATCTGCCGGAACGCTATCTTCTGCCTGATCTGCATCATCTGCTGCCGCATCTGAATTGATATCGACTGCAGAATCATCTACTACTGCGGAATCATCTACTACTGCAGAACCATCGTTCTCGTCCGCAACGGACGCTTCATCAGATTCCGTTTCCTCTGCTGCTGACACCTCAGAAGAAAATTCGGCTGCACTGACAATACTTGCTTCTGCACCGGTAGATGCGCACATTGCAAGGCTCAACATTACTGCCACAACTTGTTTTTTCACGACTACTCCTCCTTAAACTTCTTTACATATGTTTCTATTCACCAAGACCACTGCTGATCGCATCGGTCAAAGCTTTCAATGCTTCCTGTTCGTCTGCCCCTTCGCAGACCAGTTCAATTTCATCTCCGCATTTTACACATGCTCCCAGTACACTCAATACACTCTTCGCGTTTGCTGTACCGCCTTCAAAAGTGAATGTGATCGCGGAACTGTATTTTATAGCTTCATTACACAATATACCAGCCGGGCGCAAATGAAGTCCCGATGGATTATTGACTGTTATCTTCTGACTTACCATTCTGAAATCTCCTGTTAATTGCTTTCATCTGCTGTAGAAATTTTGGAAATCTCCACCCCTGTCGTTACTTCGTCTACCAGCTCATATCCCTTCGGTATTTCTATGCTGACAGGCACTTCATAACTTCCTTCGCTCATTCCCTTAAGATCTATTGACGCTTTAATATCGCCTTCTGTGAGATCTGCAAGATCATCGGAAGTTTTCTTAACACGAATTTCTATCTTTGCAGTATCAAATGAAACCTGCATTCCCTCAGGTGAATCATTCACAATTATATTCTTTGTCGGAACCTCACATACATTGCTTCCCTCCGGAAGAATATTTACTCTGACAAATACATCTTCACTGGAATCGCTGGTAAGCTTCAGGCCATCCGGAAGATAATCTGAAATATTGATTTTCTCTTCAAAATCACTGTTTCGATCCGAAATATCTGCCACAGAACCCGGCAGCCAGATCGTATTATTCTGCTCTTTCAGTGATGCCAGTGCATCTTCACTTCCGGCAATACTGATCACATTCGGTGTTGTCATAATACTCTCCACCTGATATCCTGCTGCCGGAGTACCGGAATACTCTGCACTGATTCTGACATTCGACTGAACTTTCCATAATTTTGCAGTTACATATACTTTCGAAACATTCAGATAACCCATGTCTGTATCGGTAAATTCCTCACCGTTCTTATCAATGATCTTGACATCGGTCTCCTGAGTCACATCTTCCATTGCTCCATCTACATCGATGGAAGCATTTACCTTATCTATTTTATTGATCAGAGACACCGGACCTGTAATTTTGATTTTCTCCGGATTGGAAGTCAGCGCTCCAATTTCATAGCCCCTGTCAGGTTTTGTGTTGTTTGTATTCACATTTACTACAAACTCCTGTGTATCTTTATCCTCCAGATGAAGGCTCATATTCTGCGGACTCACTTCAATATTGTCTGCTGAAATCCGCCCACAGGATACAGTGATCGGAACCATGACCGGATCTGTTTTCAGGCTCACCGCCTGCTGAAGATCCGCAACCGCACGAATATCATTGAGTGAGATCCTGTCCAGGATCTTTCTCTGAGCTTTGATCGTCACACGGATGGGAACCTGTTCTTCATCCTGCATACACATTTTTCCGTCTGCATCGATATATGCCTCATTCAGCAATTCCACATCTGACACAATGAATGACTTTGTACTGATCGGATTGTTTATATTGACAACCAGAAGCCATACCAGAATAGCAATTGCAAGAGACAGAATTTTCAAAGAAAGATTATTTCCTATTTTTTTCTTCATGTTTCACTCTTCCCTTCAACAACTGTCTCAGTTTGTTGTTATCCACAATTTTCTTATTCTGTGCTTTTTCCAGTACTTCACGAAGCTGACTGCTGCTGATATTTCTCAACAGCCGACCGTTCTGTGCCACAGAAACCTGTCCTGTTTCCTCTGAAACAATGATCGTAACAGAATCTGTCACTTCACTGATTCCAACACCTGCACGATGTCTGGTTCCAAGCTGTTTACTCAGTTCCATATTGTCAGACAGTGGAAGATAACAGGTTGCAGCAACAATACGATTTCCTCTTACGATCACTGCACCGTCATGGAGTGGTGTATTGTGTTCAAAAATATTGATCAGCAGCTGACTGGTCAAAAGAGCATCCACATTGATTCCCGTTCTGACATATTCATCAAGTCTGATCTCCTGTTCGATCACGATCAGTGCGCCTGTCTTAACCTCAGCCATATCAAAACATGCTTTGATCAGTTCATTGACCGTCTTATCTGTAAATCTTTCTTTTACTTCTTTGCCGGAATCAAAAGGAAAAATGGATGCCATGATTTTTTTCTGTCCCAGCTGTTCCACGACCTTTCGCAATTCAGGTTGAAATATTACAACGATCGCCGTGATCAGTGCACTGGCCAGTTTTGATACGATCCACAGGATCGTATTCATCTTAAATATATAAGCAATAATAAGAAATGCGCCAATGACCAGAAGTCCCTTAAGCAGAGTATATGCGCGTGTAAATTTGATCCACACCATGAACTGATATACAAAAAATGTAATCAGGATTATTTCAATGATATCGATAATACTGACAGACGGCAGATTGATATCTGATAAATATCTTGCCAGTATGTCTGTAATATTCCGCATAAACTCTCCTCTCCTTCTGTTGCTGTTGTCAGGTTACTTTTGCCGGATCACAGATCCTTCAGGGATTCCTCCAGCTTTTTCTCAAAATCAATATCATCTATATCAGCCTTCTGTACTACAGACGCCGCTTCTGTTTCCTGAACTCTTTTTTTCTTTTTCGGTGGCTCTTCCCCCTGAAAAAGAGGGGTGGAATAATTTACCACGCGCTCTGCCGATTTTCGTTCTTCTCTTGCAGATTCTCCGTTGATCTTTTTGATACTTCTTTCAGAAGTAGCAACCAGTGCCTTCGGAACAGCCTTCACATAATAATAGTAATCGTCATCTTCATATTCCAGACGTTCCGTTCTTGTATAGTCTCCACCAAACACAAAGAACTCCAGTATGATTCCAACCAGTACCGCAACCACAGTATAAATGATCAGTGAAAATACGGAAATTGAAATTCCAAGACTCATACTTCCTGCCAGCATGATCACAATATAGATCACTCCACCGGCAACAATTGCAATTCTCCATGCATAATCAAACATGCGGGTACGAATCAGATTCACAGCAAGAACCACTACAATAAAAGCAATCAGTGTAAGCCACATTTCACCATTCTTCATAAGGCTGTCTGACAGAAGTGTCAGTTTACCGACAATGTCTGAGTCCATGCCAAGAAGAGCCTGCGACTGTATACGTACTGTACGGACAAAATAATAGATGATCACGCCGCCAGCTGCCGGAAGTGCTGATACCGCACTGCTGAGAAGTCCGCATCCGATTGGAAGCAGCACCGGAATATCAAATGCAAATGCGAGTGGTGTAAACACAAGCACGATATTTTTACCGCTGCTGAAACGCAGGAAAAGGATCATCATGAACAGAATCAGTACCAGAAGAAAAGCTGCCACTTCGATTCCAAGTGCATAACAATGTCCCACCATCAGTGCAAATCCTGCGAAGATCATCATTCCGGATGGAAGAATACAGCAGATCAGCGATAAGATCAATACAACAAAAATATTATCCAGTGCAGTCATATATCCCATGTTGGTATTGATCCAGATGAAATAAACCAGTGCAAGGACAAATTTCAATAAAGGAAGCAGGTACATTTCGTACTGTGCATAAATTCCTTTTATTTTCTGTTTGAATTCCAGTAATGCTGTCATTTACGATACCCTCCTGCGTTTCCTCTGCCGGAAGATTTTTTTTCTTCTCTGGCATAAATCTTATTCAGTTCAGTAAGCTGACTGTAGTATTCTCTGACACTCTTTTTTGCCCGATAATACTGAACCGAGTACTGTATATACGTCAGGACTGAATATGCCACAAGTACGATCAGATAGCCGATCACAATATATACACCGAGCATTATCAGATTCATTTTGTGTATATTCTCCAGAAGATATTCTCCAAAATAAACCGCTACAGCTGCAACGCTCAGACAATATCCAATTGTGACCAGAAAAAAATTCTTGATCAGTGCCAGCCCTATATAATCGCTTCGGTAATACTTGCTGACCGGCAGATATTTTCTGCCCTTGCCCTGCTCATACATGGCAAGTTTTGTCATAATCTTAACCTTCTCTTCGTTGATCATATCCTGCTCCTCACAATCATTGTTACTGTACACAGTAACTTGTTCAAACCATATTTCCTGAAAATACCAGAAATAATCATACATAGATTGATTGTATCATATATCCCGAATCATGAAAAGTATTTTTTCCGCTTCCGTCCAACCTTCGTTCAAAGATGTACCCATTCAGATGTTTCCCGTACACAAAGTTACAAAAAATACGGCTTTCGCTCCATTTTCCAGCAGACATTCTGCCATGGCTTCCACTGTACTCCCTGTCGTATACACATCATCGACCACAAGAATTCTCAGGCCTGTTACCGGCCCTGCTGCCTGAAACGCATTTCTGAGATTTTTCTTTCGCTCTTCAGCGTCCAGTTTTTTCTGTGACCGTGTTTCCCTGGACTTATAAATAACATCTTCCGCAACCGGAATTCCAAGGATTTTCCCAATGCGCTCTGCCAAATCGGCCGCCTGGTTAAACCCTCTCATTCTCTTTTTGCGCCTGTGAAGCGGCACCGGAATGATTACGTCCGGTCTCCAGCTTTTTATATCTCTTCCCACATATCTGCACATCGATTCCGCATAATATTTCCCATATTCACGACTCCCGTAATATTTATACCGAAGAAGAGAATTCTTCATCTGCGCATTATACAGAAACACACTTCTTCCACGAATAAATTTCCGTTCTCTGTGCCGACATTCACTACAATATTCTTCCGTCTCATTTACCGGTTTTCCACATTTCATGCAATAATATTCTGAAACAGGGTGAAAAATCGATTCGCACTGCGGACAGATACTTCTTTGTTTATCCTCCAGAATACCGCCGCATGCAGGACATCTGGGAGGGTACAGTACATCCAGACATTTTTCTTTTATTTTTTTCAAAGAAAGCCTTTCTCCCCGATGATATGCTCTCTTTTCCTGTTATCGAGTTCTTTTGCAGAGATTTATTCGGTTTCCTGAATGCGCTGATCCAGCGAGCTGTATCTTCTCTGCTGCTTCTCATTTCGGATCATATCACGGAAAGTCTCCTCACTTCCCACAACAGTAACGCATTTTCTCGCACGTGTTACTGCTGTATAAAGAAGATTTCTGTTCATCAGCATTCTCGGACCGGAAAGCAGTGGAATGATCACTGCCGGATATTCTGATCCCTGTGATTTATGTATGGTTACTGCATAAGCAAGTTCCAGTTCATCCAGCTGTTTAAATGAATATTCCGCCCATCGGCCATCTTCAAACTCAACTTCTGCTGTTTCTGCAAATTCATTGATTGTTTTGATGATGCCGGTGTCCCCATTAAAAACTCCAACACCTTTTTCGATCGGTATTCCATATCTTCCGCGGATTTCCCATTCCAGCTGATAATTATTGCGAACCTGCATGACCTTATCACCCTCACGGAAAAGTCCCTGTCCTATTTCTTTCTCTTTCTTGGAAGCGTCCGGCGGATTCAGGTATCTCTGCAGGATCTGATTCAGACGTTCCACACCGAGAAGTCCTTTTCGCATTGGTGTCAGAACCTGGATTTCAAACGGTTTTGCTTCCACATATTTGGGAAGTTTTTCCTGAATCAGTGCAATCACTACGCGAATGATGATATCCGCATCGTATCTTTTGAGAAAAAAGAAATCCCGGCTCTTGTTATTGATTTCCACCTGCTCACCTTTATTGATCTTATGTGCATTCACAACAATGTCACTCTCTGATGCCTGTCGGAAGATTTTCTTCAGTTCAACTACCGGAAACTGTCCACTTCGGATAATATCGCGAAGTACATTCCCCGGTCCCACACTTGGAAGCTGATTTTCATCTCCTACCAGGATCAGTCTCGTTCCTGCCGTAACTGCCATAAGAAGCGAATGGATGAGATGTATATCCACCATCGACATCTCATCAATGATAATGACATCCGTTTCCAGAGGATTTTCTGCATTTCGTTCAAAATGAATGGGCTGGCCTTCTCTGTCATCTTCCGGCATTCCCGAAAGTTCGAGAAGACGATGGATCGTCTGCGCCTCATAGCCGGTAGCCTCTGTCATACGCTTCGCTGCCCTTCCGGTTGGAGCCGCCAGCCTGATCTCTGCACCTTCGCCCTCAAAATATCGGATGATCGCATTGATTGTCGTTGTTTTTCCGGTACCGGGACCGCCGGTGAGAATAAGCAGGCCATGCCCGGCAGCTTCCTGCACTGCTTTTTTCTGCATTTCATCCAAAACCGTTCCCGTTTCTTTCTCTATCTGGACAATTCTTCGTTCCACTATTTTCTCATCTTCCGGGCAGAAAACATCAAGTTCCCGAAGCATTCTTGCCGTATTTAACTCCAGATAATAATATTGAGCCGGATAAATCAGTATCTGATCTCCTTGTTCCTTCTGAACGATCTTACGGTCCATCGCCAGATCGACCAGATGCTTCTCCATATAAGAAGAATCTACACCGAGCAGTTCTGCTGCACGCTGAAAGAGCTCGTCTTTCGGAAGATACACATGTCCCTCCCCGGTTGCCTGCAGAAGAGTATATACCATTCCACTTTTTATTCTGTAATCTGAATCTGTATGAATTCCAATGCGATAGGCGATCTCATCTGCAATTTTGAATCCCACACCACTGATATCATCTGCAAGTCTATACGGGTTTTCCTGCAAAACACTGTAAACAGAGTCTCCATACTTCTGGTAGATTTTGGCACCAAGGTTCAGTGAAATCCCATATTTCTGCAAAAACATCATTGCCTTCCGCATATCGGACTTTTCCGCGATCTGCATGGCAATCTCTCTTGCCTTTTTTTCACTGATTCCCTTAACTTCAGACAGTCTTTCAGGCTCATTTTCTACTATCTGAAACGTATCATCTCCAAAATGACGTACGATCCTTCCCGCCAGCGCCGCGCCAATTCCTTTAATCGCACCCGAACCGAGGTATCTTTCCATAGCCAGTGCATCTTCCGGCATTTTTTCAGTCAGCCGCACTGCCTGAAACTGCTTTCCATAAACCGGATGCTGTGTAAAATTCCCCTCCAGTTCTACAGATGCTCCCTGTGTGACCACCGGAAAACTTCCAACGCAGGTCAGCTCATCTTCCTCGCTGACCCCTTTTAATACCATAACCGTATATCCATTATCTTCATTTCGAAAAATAATATGATCAATATATCCTGTAATGCTCTCGCTCATTTCTTCCTCTTTCTTCCGGCCCCAAAATTGCTACTGTTTTTCAGCCTTATAACAGCAAAACCAGGATATCTATGATCTATCATAAATATTCCTGGCTCCTGTCTGCAGTTATTAAGATTCCATACGGCTCATTATCTCTGCATATTTGCCGGTTCCAACAGCTACCACATGCATCGCATTCTGAACAGTCAGAGTATTTACCCCTGTCCTCTGCTCGATCAGTGCATCCATTCCCCGAAGCAGTGCTCCTCCGCCCGCCAGGACAATTCCTCTGTCCACAATATCAGCGGCCAGTTCCGGCGGTGTCTTTTCCAGCACTCCATGGACTGCTTCTACAATCTGTCCTGTCGCATCTTTCAGTGCCTCACGGATTTCTTCGGAAGTCAGTTTTACTTTTTTCGGAAGTCCTGTAAGTACATTTCGTCCTTTTACTTCCATCACCTGTGGATTCGCTTCTTCGATAGCTGTGCCGATTTTTATTTTGATTGCTTCTGCAGTATCCGATCCGATAAACAAACTGTGCGTCTTTCGTATATAACTCATGATTGCCTGGTCAAACGCATCTCCCGCAACCTTGATCGTTGATGACACAACAACACCGCCAATCGAAATAACAGCAATATCCGTTGTGCCGCCACCAATATCCACGATCAGATTGCCAAAAGGCTTGGTAATATCCACACCGGCACCGATTGCAGCAGCGATTGGTTCTTCAACCAGAAACACTTCTCTCGCTCCTGCCTGATAAGTTGCTTCTTCCACTGCCTTACGTTCAATCTCCGTGATACCACTCGGCACACACACGCTGATCCGTGGTTTGCGGAACGCCCGCCGCCCCATCGCCTTGGCGATAAAATATTTCAACATTTTTTCCATAACGACAAAATCTATGATCATTCCCTGACGAATCGGACAGATTACTTCCATATTGGAAGTAACATGCCCAGCCATCTGCCGGGCTTCTTCACCAATTGCTTTGATCTTCTCTGTATCTTTATCATATACTACTACAGATGGTTCGCTCAAAACAAGGCCTCTGCCCGTAGAATATACCAGACTGTTTGTCGTTCCCAGATCTATTCCTATATCATTTGCAGGCATAAGATCTCCCTTCCATATGCTTCCTGTAAAAATCTGATATTCTTTCGTTATACATATAATCACGCTTATTATAAACAACTTTTCAGCAATTGAAAAGTCCCTTATTCATAACAAAACACCTGCGGATATTAACACGCACAATAACCGGCCGTTTACTTTAAATATTTTGCCACATACTGGCCTGTATAGGAATCCGGGCAGACAGCAATTTCTTCCGGTGTACCTGTTGCAATAACAGTACCTCCACGTTCACCGCCTTCCGGTCCCATATCTATGATATAATCTGCAGTTTTGATCACGTCCAGATTATGCTCGATGACTACAACTGTATTGCCGCCCTCTGTCAGGCGCTGCAGGATCTCAACAAGCTTATGAACATCCGCAAAGTGAAGTCCTGTCGTCGGCTCATCCAGAATATAAATGGTACGACCGGTACTGCGTTTGCTGAGTTCAGTCGCAAGCTTGATTCTCTGCGCTTCTCCACCCGAAAGTTCGGTAGATGGCTGTCCAAGACGGATATAAGAAAGTCCTACATCATAGAGTGTCTGAATCTTTCTCTTAATGGAAGGAATGTTCTCGAAGAAAGCAAGAGCCTCTTCCACCGTCATATTCAAAACATCGTAAATACTCTTGTCTTTGTATTTTACTTCCAGTGTCTCACGATTATATCGTTTGCCTTTGCAGACTTCACATGGTACATAAACATCTGCAAGGAAATGCATCTCAATCTTGATGATACCATCACCACTGCAGGCTTCGCAGCGTCCGCCTTTGACATTAAAACTGAAACGTCCTTTCTTATAGCCACGTGCTTTGGCATCAGCTGTAGATGCAAACAGATCACGGATCTGATCAAACACACCTGTATAGGTTGCAGGATTGGAACGCGGTGTACGTCCGATCGGTGACTGATCGATACTGATTACCTTATCCAGCTGATCCAGTCCCTGAATTTCTTTATGTTTTCCCGGAATCACTCTAGCTCTGTTGAGGTCTCGCGCAAGCGTCTTATACAGAACTTCATTGATCAGGGAACTTTTGCCAGAACCGCTGACTCCCGTCACCGCAGTCATAATGCCAAGCGGCACATCTACATTTACCTGTTTCAGATTGTTTTCTGCTGCTCCACGGATTTTCAGCCAGCCGGTCGGTTGTTTACGTTCTGTCGGCACCGGAATTTTGCAACGTCCGCTCAGGTAAGCACCTGTAATTGAACGTTCATTCTTCATCAGCGCCTCTGCCGTACCAATTTCCACCAGTTCTCCACCATGTTCTCCGGCTCCCGGACCGATATCCACAACACAGTCCGCTGCGCGCATGGTATCTTCATCATGTTCAACCACAATCAGACTGTTACCCAGATCACGAAGACGCATCAGTGCACGAAGAAGCTTATCATTATCTCTCTGATGAAGTCCGATACTCGGTTCATCCAGAATATAAGCGACTCCCACCAGTCCGGAACCAATCTGTGTTGCCAGACGGATTCTCTGTGCTTCCCCACCGGACAGCGTCGCTGTTGCACGGCTCAGAGACAGATAATCCAAACCTACCTCAGACAGAAAACCAACTCTTGCACGGATTTCTTTCAGAATCTGCTTACCGATCAGTTCCTGCTGTTCAGTAAGTTTCAGCTCACTCATAAATTTCTTCAGATTTTCTATAGAAAGAGAAGTCACTTCATAAATATTGCGATCTCCTACCGTCACCGCCAGAGATTCTTTTTTTAATCGCTGGCCTTTGCAGGTCTTACACGGTGTGATCCGCATAAACGACTCATACTCCTGTTTCATCGCATCGGATCCTGTTTCGCGGTATCGCTGTTCCACATTTTTGATCAGACCCGGGAAAGCAACGTCATAAACGCCTTCTCCACGCTGACCTTTATAATATACTTTAACAGCATGTCCATTTGTACCATGGATCAGAACATTCTTAACATCATCCGGATAATCCTGGAACGGAGTATCCAGGCTGAAATGGTATTCTTTCGCCAGTGCATCAAGGATTGCTCTTGTAAAACTGCCCTTATCTGTGCAGGACTGCCAGCCCATGACCACAATAGCTCCCTGGGAAATACTCAGAGATTTATCCGGAATCATCAGATCAATATCAAATTCCATCTTATATCCCAGACCAAAACAATCCGGGCAGGCTCCAAACGGATTATTAAACGAAAAGCTTCTCGGCTCGATCTCATCAATACTGATCTGACAATCCGGGCAGGCAAAGCTCTGACTGAATGTCTTCACAGTACCATCCATCGTATCTACCATAAGCAACCCATCCGAAAGATTCAGAACTGTCTCAATGGAATCAGACAATCGTTTCTCGATTCCCGGTTTTACTACCAGACGGTCTACGATAATTTCTATATTATGTTTGATATTTTTATCCAGTTTAATTTCTTCAGACAGCTCATACAGATTTCCATCAATCTGTACACGTACATAACCGCTGCGTTTCGCCTGATCCAGAAGCTTTGCATGTGTTCCCTTTCGACCACGAACTACCGGTGCCAGAAGCTGCAGCTTTGTTCTTTCAGGAAGTGCCATAATATGATCAACCATCTGATCGACTGTCTGCTTTTTGATTTCCTTTCCGCACTTCGGACAATGCGGAATACCAATACGTGCATAAAGAAGTCGGAAATAGTCATAAATTTCTGTAACTGTTCCAACCGTTGAACGCGGATTGCGGTTGGTAGATTTCTGATCGATGGAAATTGCCGGTGGCAGTCCTTCGATCGACTCTACATCCGGTTTCTCCATCTGGCCCAGAAACTGCCTTGCATAAGATGACAGAGATTCCATATAACGTCTCTGCCCCTCTGCATAGATCGTATCAAATGCCAGAGAAGACTTTCCTGATCCGCTGACTCCCGTCAGAACCACAAATTCATCTCTCGGAATATCCACACTCAGATTCTTGAGATTGTTGACATTTGCTCCTCGAATCTTAATAAACTTTTTTCCAGTTGTTCGTTCAGACATCTTTTCTCCTCTTATCCGCTGCATGTTCGCACTTATTCTTCATCCAACAGAAACTCTGCCAGGATATGATTGCTCACATGAATTCCTTTTCTTGTAAATCTCCAGTTCGCACCAGTCTT
The DNA here is from genome assembly GCF_020558815.1 of Blautia sp. 210820-DFI.6.14. Lineage (NCBI taxonomy): Bacteria > Bacillati > Bacillota > Clostridia > Lachnospirales > Lachnospiraceae > Blautia > Blautia sp. 210820-DFI.6.14. Next base: position 73,067 of record NZ_JAJCKS010000003.1, on the reverse strand, counting down.
CTCCAGGAATCCGGTCTCTTTATATTTTTGCAGGACAGAACCATAAATATTCTCAAGCTTCTGTCCGAAATTCTGTTCAAAATCGATCTCTGAAATCCCTTCCGTCATACGAAGCCCCAGATACATAAATTCTTCTATCTGGTCTTTAAGTGAAAGTTTCAGAACATCTTTACGAATTCGTTCTGTGTTTTCGGAAAATCCCAGATATTCCTGCATATCTCTCGTATTGGAAAAACGGTTTTCCCCATAAAGAGAAGATGCTCCCAGCCCCAGGCCAAGATATTCTGTACGTTTCCAGTAACCGATATTATGCCGACATGCATATCCGTCTTTTGCATAATTGGATATTTCGTATTGTTGATATCCATACTCTGCAAGAATCCCCGCTGTGTCCTCATACATCTGATACTCCGTATCTTCATCCGGAAGGTCCAGTTCACACTCCGCAAACGGAGTTCCCTCCTCGATGATCAGACTATAGGCAGAAATATGTTCCGGTTTCAGCTCCGCGACCTGACGAAGGTGAGCACGCCATGCCTCTCCTGACTGTCCGGGGATTGCAAACATCAGATCTATATTAATATTTTGAAACCCTGCTTCTCTTGCCCACTGATAACTCTGAAGAAATTCTTCATATGTATGAATTCTTCCAAGCATCCTCAGCTCTTTCGAATCCGTGGACTGCAGTCCCAGACTCAGACGGTTGATTCCTGTTTCTCGGTAAGCATTAAGTTTCGCAAGATCAACTGTGCCAGGATTTGATTCTATTGTTATTTCTGCATCCGGCGAGAAACAGAATTTCTTTTGAATTGTCTCCATAATAGAAGCAATCGCTTCTGCTTTCAGTACGGAAGGAGTCCCCCCTCCGATAAAAACAGAAACGATCTCATACGCTTCAACACCCTGCACCGCCTGAATCTCAGCACGCAGAGCCTTTATATATCTGTCTCTTGTCTCCTGATCCGATGGACCGGAGAGGAAATCGCAGTACTGACATTTCTGCACACAGAACGGTATATGAATATATAATTCCAGTGGGATACGATTCTTATTCTTCATTGTCTCCACCCTCATCAGAAGAACCCGATGTATCTTCCGACTGATCCTGATCCTGGCTCTGCATATTCGAAGCATCTGTAGTATTCGCATCACCCGCACCCGTATCTGTACTGTTTGTCACCGCTGATGGATTTTCTGCCAGATACAGATTCACCATACTGATATCTCCATTCGAAGTAACTGCTGCCGCATCTACCGTATCCGGTGCCGGTGTTGGTGATGGTTCCGGTGTGATACTGATCTTCAGTACCTGTTCCGAAGCAGGATCTGTCTTTTTCTGCCCGCAGCCACATCCCGTCATAATCACACAGAGTGTCAATGCACTCCCCGCAACAATATATCTCATAGCTTTTGCAGTTCCTTTTTTCATGGCCCTGCCTCCCTTCTGTAAGTCCGCCGTTCACAACAATATGCATTCCATATTCACGGTCTCTCCCGTCAATTATTTATCGTCCAGTTTCAGTACACTCATAAATGCCTTCTGTGGAATCTCTACGTTTCCGACCTGGCGCATACGTTTCTTACCTTCCTTCTGTTTCTCAAGAAGTTTCTTCTTTCGGGAAATATCACCACCATAGCATTTGGCAAGAACATCCTTTCGCATAGCGCGGACAGTCTCACGGGCAATGATCTTGCTTCCGATTGCAGCCTGGATCGGGATTTCAAAGAGCTGTCTCGGAATTTCTTCTTTCAGCTTCTCACACATCTTACGTCCACGCTCATAAGCAGTATCTGCATGTACGATGAAAGAAAGTGCATCAACTTCTTCCTTATTAACAAGGATATCAAGTTTAACCAGTTCACTGCGTTCATAACCGCAGAGCTCATAATCCAGAGATGCATATCCTCTGGAACGGGATTTCAATGCATCAAAGAAATCGTAAATGATCTCATTCAGTGGAAGTTTATATTTCAGAAGTGCTCTGGTTTCCTCCATGTATTCCATTCCGTTATACTGACCACGGCGTTCCTGGCAGAGATCCATGATTGCACCGATAAATTCAGTCGTTACCATAATCTCAGCATTTACCATTGGCTCTTCCATATATTCAATCTCAGATGGATCCGGGAGATTAGATGGATTTGTCAGTTCGATTACTTCTCCATTCGTCTTATATACTTTGTAAACAACACCTGGTGCTGTCGTTACCAGATCAAGATTGTATTCTCTTTCCAGGCGTTCCTGAATGATTTCCAAATGCAGAAGTCCGAGGAATCCACAACGGAAACCAAAGCCAAGTGCAATAGATGTCTCCGGTTCAAAGAACAGAGAAGCATCGTTCAGCTGCAGTTTCTCAAGAGCATCTCGAAGATCACCATATCTGGCGCCATCAGCCGGATACAGTCCACAGTAAACCATTGGCTGTACTTTCTTGTAACCTGGAAGCGCTTCTGCACACGGTCTTTCATTATCGGTAACTGTATCACCAACTCTGGTATCACCAAGATTCTTAATGCTTGCGGTAATATATCCAACCATACCGGCTGTCAGCTCATCACATGGAATAAACTGTCCGGCTCCAAAATACCCGACCTCCACAACTTCTGTCGTAAATCCTGTTGCCATCATACGGATCTGTGTACCCTTCTTAACACGGCCGTCCATAACACGACAGAAAACAATGACGCCTTTATAAGCATCATAAACAGAGTCAAAGATCAATGCCTTCAGCGGAGCATTTACATCGCCATGCGGTGCTGGGATCTTCGTAACGATCTGCTCCAGAACCTCTTCAACATTCAATCCTGTCTTGGCAGAAATTCTCGGTGCATCGTGTGCCTCAAGTCCGATCACATCCTCAATCTCGTTGACAACGCGCTCCGGATCTGCACTTGGGAGATCGATCTTGTTAATGACCGGAAGAACATCCAGATCATGATCCAGTGCAAGATAAACATTCGCCAGTGTCTGCGCCTCGATACCCTGTGCTGCATCTACGACCAGAATCGCCCCATCACAGGCAGCAAGACTTCTGGAAACCTCATAATTAAAATCGACATGTCCTGGTGTATCGATCAGGTTAAAAATATATTCTTCTCCATCATTAGCCTTATAAACGATTCGTACAGCCTGAGACTTGATCGTGATACCTCTCTCACGCTCAAGCTCCATATTATCCAGCACCTGAGACTGCATCTCACGTTCTGTCAGTGTACCCGTCTTCTCAATAATACGGTCAGCCAAAGTGGACTTGCCATGGTCTATATGTGCAATAATGCAGAAATTACGAATTTTGCTCTGGTCTATCATTCTGCGAAATTCCTCCTTATGTACTTCTCTTTATTTTCCAAAAAACTATTCCTTATATAATAAAGTATAGAAAATCATACTACGAGGCATTATAGCATAGCTTTTTACCTTTAGTCCAGTTCTTGTAAAGGGATATTTCTGCTGACACACCGTTATGACGCGGTTCACGTCTGTATTGCTGATCTGTGTTTTCATTATACGAACATTTGTTCTGAATTGCAAGCGTTATTTTTTTAATTTTCCCCCTGCAGCACCCGGTTCAGGATATCCGCAAAAGGATCCATTGCATTTTTTACCTCCTGGACAGTATTTGTCTGAGCCCCTGCCTCCAAAAGCAGGGCTCGTGGACGCAGATGCAGATTATAACGTAATCCTGCCAGATAAATGCCACGGTACAATTCAGGATAGTACAGAGCCGCCTGATACTCAAGCTGGAAAGAAAATGCCAGATTATCCTGTATGTACGGATTTGGAAGGTATGAAAGATCACCGCTGTTTATTGTATGACTCAAGCCATTATAAAACATGATCTGCGCTGTCGGTTTTCCGTTAATTTCGGTGACCAGATGGCGGTCTTCCGGTACGCCATCCCGGTGCAGGTCTATCAGAATCTGTATAGATGGCTTCTCTTCCAGAACAGGTTCCAGCCACGCTCTTGCATAGTCATATGCTTTACTCCGGTCAAGTTCCCCTCCAGCCAGATCAAATGCTTCCGTTACATGCATAACCTGATAGCCATAATTTTCTGTCAGAAGCTGAGCCAGATAATCCCCCACCCCCACGATCGTATCTTCTGTCTTTCCTTCTCTGGAATCTGCAAAAGTCTCCTGCGAATGACTATGATAGATCAAAATCTGTGGCTCCGCTTTTTCCTTACGGAGCGTCAGATCCTCCCCAAGAAGAGCAGCCGCATTCAACTGTTGCGCACTGGTTTCTGTATTAGGATCAAGAATAAAAAAATGATTCATCAGATAATCGTAATCTGCCAGTCTTTCCGGTGCAAGGTCAATTTCCGGCATCGGCTGTACCTGAGCGGCTGCCGTAGTAACTTCCTCTTCCCCGGGAGATTCTTCGGCTAAATTTTCTTCTGGCTCTGTCTGTTTATCTGCATTTTTTGCTTTCTGCTCTTCTGTATTTTGAGTTATTGGAGTCGCTGTAATCTCTGGTTCCTCAATTGAAGTTATCGTTGGCTTTTCCGGTCGTTCATCCTTCTCAACATCCTCTTCACGCTCTGACTGCTTGTCCTCAGTCTCTCTATCAGTTTCTTTACTGCCAACTTCTTTATTTTCATCCACAACCATCCTGCCAAGATAACGTGCATTGCTCTCCATCAGCTTTTCATAAGTCTCACGGTCCTGTCCAGCTGAACGCTCCTGTGCCTTCTCTTCCAGAAAACAGTACAATGGAAGCTGGCGAAATACATTTTCGTGCATCACAAGAATGCCCGCTGTCACGGATAGCGTCACAAGCACACAGCCTTCCACTACCAAATACAGTATTTTCCGGAATTTTGTCACAGGATCACCCCTTTCAAAGTATCCTATGATAAATTTTTCCGGATTATTCCCCACAAAATATCCATTTAAATATGAAAAAACAACTTCCATATTTTTATATCAGATTTCACCGAACGCTGTATTCAATCCTTCAGATATTGTAAAGCTCAGATATTTTACCGTCTCATCCACATCCTTTGGTGTCACAAACATGCTGTAGAGATTCGGAGCAATCATTTCTTCCAAAAATTCTTTCTGCTCCGCTTCTTCCAGTGCATCCAGAAGATGTGCCATCGAATCATGAACGATCGTTGCCGCATCCACAACCGTCGGAACACCGATTCCAATCACCTTTACCTGCAGATTGTCCTCCGTTAGTCCATTTCTGTGATTTCCCACGCCTGACCCAGGATGAATTCCTGTATCTGTAATCTGGATCGTTCGATTCAGTCTGCGGACACTTCTGGCCGCAAGTGCATCAATTGCAACTACTACATCCGGTTTCGTTTCCGCAACCACTCCCTGTATGATCTCTGCAGTTTCCATACCGGTCTGTGCCATCACTCCCGGCACAATTCCACTGACACGGTGCATTTTTTCATGATCAATTCCTCGAAGGCCGTATTCCCTTATGATATGACGGGTCATCCTTAAATTTTCTACCACATGCGGTCCCAGTGCATCAGCAGTGATTCCTGCATTTCCGAGCCCCACCACAAGAATGGATTTTTCCTTTTTCAGATCAATGAGTTGTTTCAGATGTTTGGAAATCTCCTCTGATATCTCACGATGATAATCTTCATCCGGTACAGACAGATCCGGAGCTTCTATTGTAATGTAAGTTCCCTGCGGTCTTCCCATCGCCTTTGCACCGTTTTCTGTCACGATCCTGACGACAGTCGTTCGTACATCCTTTTCTTCATCATAGTCCTCCTGAATCTCTACACCACGAATCTCTGTGTTTTCTTCTTTAAAACGTTCTGTTGTTTCCAGTGCAAGGTCTGTTCTGATTCTTTTGCTGACTGCCATCTCTCTTCCTCCTGATCATCTGAATTATTGATATCCGATTATCATCTGTAAAATTTTGTTTCTTATCTGTCTACAATATTTCACTTTATCATTAATGTCTCTGTTTTAAGCCTATATTATGTATGGAAGATTTTTCTCACAGTAATATTATGTTTATATTTTTTTAACATTTCCGCATTTTACTATTGACAAGTAAAAATAAATATACTATCATATATAAGCATGTTTACAGAAGCGCCCGTGTCTGTTTCTGTAACAACGACACATTATTATAAATCTGAAATGGAGGTGTACCAATTGGCTAACATCAAATCTGCAAAGAAAAGAATTTTAGTAAACAGAACTAAAGCTGCTAGAAACAAATCTATCCGTTCTGCTGTTAAAACTTCCATCAAAAAAGTAGAAACTGCAGTTCAGAAAAACGATAAAGCTGCTGCACAGGCTGCTCTTACAGAGGCTATCTCTACAATCAGCAAAGCAACATCTAAAGGTGTTTATCACAAAAATAACTGTGCAAGAAAAATTTCCCGTCTGTCTAAAGCTGTCAACAGCATTGGCTAATTCAGGAAATATACATTTTTAATTATAAGCTTATAATTAAAAAGACAGTCACAACCGTCAGTGACTGTCTTTTTTCTTGTCTTTATTTTCTCCTGTCCTGCTCTTACCTCACGCAAAAACTGCCACTGCATATGCAATGACAGTTTTTTATTTCTTTTTATAATCTGCTCTCAATTTTGGTAACATATTTTTTCAGAAGAATCGCCCATTCAGACATTTTCTCTTCTGTAAAATGACTTGCAAGCCCGCTGATACTGATTGCCGCATACAGATTTCTGTTACGGTCAAATATCGGCATTGCAACACATTTTATCCCAAATTCATGCTCCATATCATCAATCGCATATCCTCTCTGACGAGTACGCATAAGTTCCTGTCTGAACACGTCTTTATCTGTAATGCTGTTCTCTGTAAATGCTTTCAGTTCATGTACAGTCAGGTATTCGTCAATTGAACGATCATTCATATTCGCCAGCATCGCTTTACCGATACCAGTGCAATACATCTGAGCCCTCTCTCCAAGGATCGAACGCATCAGCTCAACAGATTCTGCTGGATACATTGCATCCAAATACAATACTTCCTCTCGATATGGAACCGCCAGATAAACTCTTTCTCTGGTAATATTTGATAACTCCTGCATGTAAGGTCCGGCAATTTTAGTAATAGAATAATTATCTCCCAGAGCTTTACTCAGATTGAAAACCTGAATCCCTAACCGATACTTTCCTGTTTCTTCATCCTGTTCCAGATACTCCATAGATTTAAGGGTACACAGAATATTATGTACCGTACTCTTATACCATCCAAAGTACTCACTGACTTCCGTCACTCCCAAAACAGGTTTCACAGTAAAAAGATTCAGAATTTCCAAAGCCTTCTGAAGACTCTTTACTTTAATTTCATTATTGTCATCCATTACCCCTCCTCATAGATTTTATTTTACCATTTAGCTGGTCAAAACCTATATAACAATATAACAAATATAGCGTTACTGTTAATAGTAATAGTATAGCATCAATAAATTTTTTCATCAATAGATTTTCCCGGTAAACAGGTCATCCTCTGCCTTTATTTTGTACGATCATACAAGTTTATGCTCTGGTTCTTTTCCATCAAAAACTGCTAGGATTGCTTTCGCTGTCACCACAGAAGTCGTCTCACAGTTTTCATATGTCTCTGCTGAAACATGAGGGGTTGCAATATAGTTTTCAAAGCCAAACAGCGAACCAGAAAGATCGATCGGTTCCGTTTCAAATACATCCGATGCAAATCCAGCTACTTTTCCTGTTCTTAACGCTTCTGCCATATCTTTTTCAGAAACGATACTGCCTCTTGCTGTATTTACTACATAAACACCATCTTTCATCTTATTAAGAGTTTCCTGGTTGATCAGATGTTTTGTCTCGTCCGTTGCCGGAAGGTGAATCGAAATAATATCTGCCTTTTTCAGAACTTCCTCCTGTGAAACCAACTTTACTCCAAGCTTATCTGCCATCTCCTGATTCGGATACTTATCATATGCGATCATTTCCGGATGAAATCCTGCAAGACGTTCTGCAAGATTTCTTGCAATTGCTCCAAATCCCAGAAATCCAATTGTACGGCTCTTAAGTTCATGAAACATCGGGCGAGGCCATTTTCCATCTCTCACTGCATTGTTCATCTGCGGAATCTGTCTCATTGAAGAAAGGATCAATGCTGCAGCCTGCTCCGCAACTGCCGATGAATTGATTCCCGGACTGTTGCAGACAACAATTTCTCTTTTTTCTGCCGCTTTCAGATCTATATTATCCACGCCTACGCCAAATCTTGCCAGAACTTTTAATTTCGGTGCAAGACGGAATACCTCTTCATTCCATGTATCAACTCCAACGACTACGCCGTCAATATCTCCTACAATTTCCTTAAGCTCCTCAAACGTATATGGTCTTCCATGCGGATTTTCAATAATCTCACAGCCAGCCTCTTCCAGTAACTTTTTACCTGGCTGACAATACTTAGAATAATTCGTTGCTGTTACCAGTACCTTCATGTGCATTTCCTCCTGCTTTATACATCAAGTTCTTTTCTGATAAAATCAGTCAGTCTGGTAAGCTGATCCACTTCAAGACGAGCAGTTTCATTTAACAGTTCTGCTGGCTTCGTACGAGTATGGATCGATGCAAAATTGCCAATGCTCTTCTGATAGAACTTTGCATTCACCGGATAAACCTGTCTTTCAATCATAGAAGCTATTGTCAGAAAATCAGCAACCGTTCTTGCTTTCTCTGGTTCTTTCTCATAGTTTTCACACAGCCATACATAAAGATCTGCATGGAAGTTTGCCATTACACCACTGAATCCGCTTCCTCCAAGCTTCAAAGTTTCTAATAACGTAGATGAGTTCGCATTAAAAAGTTTGAGGTTGCTGCCCTTGATCTTTGCAAGTTTTGCTTCCATATTGTGGATATCACAGCTTGTGTCCTTAATGAAATAAAATCTTCCGGTATTTGCGCACCATTCCAGAAGTTCCGGAGAAATTACTCTCTTATATGGATACGGGCATTCATAAAATCCCAGTGCCAGGTCTTCCGGAAGCAGTGCAAGCAGTTTTTTCAGATTTTCAAGCCATACTTCATCACTTTCCTCTTCTGCCGCCAGGCGGTTTGTAAGAAGAATCACCGCATCGACACCTGTCCCGGCTACTGCATTCAGTTCTTCTGCCTGATCTTCAATCATATCTGAAATATGACCAGAAGCCACAACCGGTACTCTTCCTGCTGCTTTTTCTTTAATAAAACGAGCAAGTTCTACACGCTCTTCCAGCGATAGGAAGAACATCTCACTGGACTGGCAGTCTGCAAAAAGGCCCGCAACGCCATTCTCAATATACCAGTTGATCAGTTTTTCCAGAGAATCATAGTCTACTCTGTTGTCGTCTGTGAATGGTGTCAGCATAACCGGCCATACACCATTGTTGAAGTTTTTGCTCATAGGCTCCTCCTATCGCTCGTATTCATCCAGAATCTTTTTAATTTCTGCCATCTGTGTATCATCCAGACTCATACTGGATTGCTGCATCCACCGGCTTCCTCTGCCATATAATTCCGTTGCAGCCTTAATAGATGCATTGCCATTTCCATACAAATGAATCAGCTTATATAACTTATTGATTTTGACCTGACATTCTTTTATTTTCCGCGCATCATTATTCAAAAAAGCTTCATACATTTCCACATACGGTTCAATTCTTACATTGCTCAGTCCCGAAACAACTCCATCTGCCCCTGCAAGAAAGTTTGCCCCGCAAAGATAATCTTCTCCCTGTATCCATGCAAATTCTTTATTCTGATTCTCAAATAATCCCCTTGTATAATTCATAAAATTTCCTGATGAATCTTTTACTCCTGCAATATTTTTAACTGCAATCAGCTTATTGATCGTTTCAGGTTCTATGTAATTATGGGTTGTAGACGGAATATTGTATACGATCAGCGGAACAGGTGATTTCTTCGCAATTGTCATATAATGTTCCAGAATATCTGCCTGGGACGCTGCATGATAATAAGGTGCAGTTGCCACTATATAATCCGCTTCCAGATCTCCCAAAGCTGCGATTTCATCAGCCACAGCTCTGGTATTTGAATTAATCAGGGCAGCACACAGAAATTTATCTTCCGGCAGCATCTGTTTTAATGTATGGAATACCAGTCTTTTCTCTTCTGTTTTCAGATAAGCTCCCTCACCTGTTCCACCGCAGGCAAATAGTCCCTGAACACCTCCGTCAAGTAAATATCCCGCCTGTTTTTCAAGCAATTTCAAATTTAATTTTCCATCTTCATCAATTGGAGTTACAATAGCAGGAATGATTCCCTGCAGCTTTTTTCCCGTTCTCTTCAAAGCCTGTCCCTCCTTTATTTCACTGGTGCCACTTTAAACTCATAACTGCCGGCTTCAATCTGATAAACAACATATTTTTCTTCTTCTCTTAAATAAGTCATTCCTTCAACATCTACTGCATTTTCTCCATTCCAACAGCTCTTTGTTCCTTCGGTGATCTCAATTTTGTCCCACGCATTTTTCGGAATGTACAACTCTGCTGTTGTATTTCCCGGAACTTCTACTTTATATCTGAGTTCTTCATCATTTCGCTCCCATGCCGATACCACTTTACCACGAATGGTATTCACTGATGCTGATGCATATGGAAGATCTCCTGACATAATCGGTTTCAGAATAATCTTCTTAAATCCAGAAACTTCTTCGTCCAATCCCAGACCTGCAAGTATTTTATAGAAATATACATCTACACTTCCTGCAAATGGATGACTGTGAGAGTTAAAACATTTATCATTATTGAGGAATTCCCATCTTTCCCAAAGTGTTGTAGCGCCTTCTTTTTCGATCTGATATCCAAATGACGGGAAAGAAGTCTGTGTAATAAGTCTGTATGCCAGATCTTCATATCCATATTTAATCAGAACATCAAACATAAACTTAAGTCCGACTACGCCAGTGTTAATGTGCCATGCCCGCGTAACTTCCAAATCCTGCACCAGTGTTTCCAGTACATCTTTTACATTTTTCTCCGGTGTAATATCCAACCAGAGCGGAAGGAGATTTGCAGTCTGGCTACTGGATGAATACAATGTTGCATATCGTTTCATAACTGCCGGTCTCTGATCTTCCGGAAGAACATTCAGCCAAGATTTAATTTTTTCTGCAAGTTCTTCATCAGAAAACTTAGATGCAGAATATCTGTCTACTTTAAGGAAACGTCTGTTAAATGCGTCTGCTACTTTATTTGCCACTTCACGGTATTTCTTTGCTACATCTGCTTTGCCAATTCTTGCTGCCATACGTGATACCATCAGAGCATCATGACAATAATACCATGTAGATGTAATCTCAAATGGTGTATCAACCGGATTTGCATGCATCGGTGGGCACCAGTCACCAAAGAGTCCAAATGAAACAATACCATCTTCATCCTCCTGACTTCCAAGGTAATCTACCCACTTCGTCATTGTCTCAAGACTTTCCTCAACGATTCTATCATCATCATAATATCTGCTTACAACCCACGGAAATTCAACGCACGCTGTTGCATAAGTAGGATCTGCCGGATAACAGCTCCAATATGCCGGAGAAACACCAGCCACGCTTCCCGTTTCAAGCTGTGATTCTCTGATATCACCTTCAAATTTGCTATAAAACTGTGCCATGTCAAAATTATAAGCTGCTGCTTCTGCTGACATCTGTGCATCTCCGACCCATCCCATTCTTTCATCTCGCTGACAACAGTCTGTCGGAACACTATGCAAATTACTTACCTGAGTCCACACATAATTTGAATGGATTTTATTAATAAGTTCATTTCCGCAGCTGAAGCTTCCAATTCTTTCTACTGAAGAATGTACCACTCTTGCCTGCACGCTATCTATAGATGGTGTTCCCGGATATCCTCGAAGTTCAATATATCTGAATCCGTGATATGTAAAATGTGGCTCAAAGATTTCTGTTCCATCACCTTTGCATGTATACGTATCAAGTGCTTCTGCATTTCTGTTTGTATTCGGACAAAGCATTCCTGTTTTTTCATCTTTCAGCTCCGCATAGTGTACAGAAATAACATCGCCAGGCTTTCCCTGTACGGTCAGATGTACCCAGCCAGCAAAATTCTGTCCAAAGTCATACAGGTAAACCCCCGCCTGTGGCTGGGTCATAGAAACTGGAATTCTCGGTTTGATTACTTTTACAGCAGGAAATGTTCCCTGAGAAACCAGTCTGCCCATCTTTTCACTTACTTTGCAGGCATCTGCCCAGTCTTTGTCAGCATAATCAGGCATATCCCATCCATCTTTTTCAAGACGTGCATCATATCGTTCCCCATCATAAATATCATCAAATACAATCGGACCATCCGATACTTTCCATGACAGATCAGATACAATGATATCCTCACTTCCATCTTCATAATATACATACTGCTGGTAAAACAGTACCGGGGATTCTCCATATTTTTTTAATGGATGCCAGTTCTTCGCAATAGTTGTCTCATATGGGGAATAACGTCCATTTCCAAGCATAACACCAACAGCATTTTTTCCCTTTTTCACACTTTCTGTAACGTCATATACAGAATAATATATCTTCTGATCAAAGTCTGTCCACGCCGGATCAAGTACATGATTCCCAATCTTATCTCCATTAATATAAAGCTCATAATAACCAAGGCCAGATATATATACTCTGGATTTTTTAATTTTCTTATCTGCTGAAAACTCTTTTCTCAGAAGGTTACCGCCCCGAATCCATTCAGCTTTCCATTCGCTGTCTTCTAAAATTGCAGTCTCAAATTTCTCCGCATCTGTTTCGTATTCGTCTCCCTGTTTGTCCCAGACCTTCAGAGTCCACCGATATTCTTTTCTTGATTCCAGTGGCTGACCTTCATACTGTACATTTACAGTATTATCACTCTCACATTTTCCGGTATCCCAGATGCACTTTCCTGTTTCATCCCAGACCTGAATATTATATGCCACCTGACCGGCAGCCCTTTTCAGTGCTTTGATTTTCCATGAAAATCTTGGTTTCGGGGTATCAATTCCTAATGGATTTTCTTTATATTCGCATCTTTTTTCTAATACTTTTACTGTAATACTATTCATATCTTTTCCTCCATCAAGTATGTTCTCTTATCCTTTTACGGCTCCTGCTACCATTCCTTTTACCAGATATTTCTGAAGGGATATCATTACAATACATATCGGTATGACAATGCTTACAACACCCGCTGCCGATAATGTCCAATAAGAAAGATCTTCTGCTCCATACTGTCCGATAGCTACCGGAAGAGTCATCGCTTTCTTTTGAGTAAGAATCAATGCAAATAAATATTCATTATATGAAAGCAAGAATGTAAATATAGATGCAGTTGCGATACCTGGTTTAGCAACCGGTAAAATAACTTTTGTAACCGTCTGAACCATATTACAACCGTCTATTCGTGCGGCCTCGTCCAACTCAGGAGGAATCGTTATCAGAAATCCTCTCATCAACCATAATGCAAATGGCTGATTGGATGCTACTACAATCACAACCAGAATAAATTTTGTATCTGCCAGTCCAAAATTAGTTGCAATTATAAAATAAGGAATCGCCAACAACATCTGTGGAAACATCCTTAACAACAATGTCGAATTTAAGATCCTGGTCGCAAATTTTCCACCATTTCTGATAAGACCATATGCACCCAACGTAGCAGTAGGTACTGAAATCAATACGCAGCAACCGGTAACTACTACTGTATTGTACAAATATTTTGTAAATCCTTTTTCAATCCAAAGGGTTTTAAAATTATCAAAAATAGGTGTATATATCCACTTAAACGACATGGAAAATGCGTCAACCGGTTTTTTTGTTGCAATCATAACTGCGTAAACAAGCGGAAAGATTGAAATGAGTGCAACAAGAATAAGAACTACATAACTGATTACTACGATCATTCTTTTTTTCGCTCTCATCAATCCACCTCCTTAACTCTCAAAACTTTCATTATAACGTTTATGATCACCGCCAGAATGATCAACGTTATAACACCAATTGCACATCCTCTTCCTACTCTGAGTTTTGTAAATGTAGTTGTATAATTATAGATTGCAAGAGTTTCTGTCGAAATTCCCGGTCCACCACCTGTCGTTACATTTACTCTGTCGAATAATCTGAATGCGTCCATTGTCCTCATCATAAAAATGATAATAATTAACTGTCTCAGATTCGGAAGTTTTATTTTGGTAAATAACTGCCAGTTATTGGCTCCATCAATTTTAGCTGCTTCAATCTGATCCAACGGCATTGACTGAAGTCCTGCATATAAAATAATTACTGAAAACGGTGTATTCTGAAATACTTCGCCCAGAATAATCACCACACGTGACCAGAACGGTGAATCCAACCATCCTGGTGTACTTATTCCTATCATGCGGCATATCTGATCAATAATTCCCCAGTTTGACATAAACATCCATCTGAAAATAACACCCATTGCAGCTGCTGTTATGAAATAAGGAATATAGATCATAATACTGATTGGTTTTTTAAAGTGATGAATATTATCCAAAAGTAATGCTAATATCATTCCTATTACAAACTGACTTAATACCGCAACTAAAGTAAGTATAAGTGTAAAGCCCAGGGCGCTGAGAAATTCGGAATCCTGGAATATACTGATATAATTTTCAAGCCCTATAAATTTTGCACTCTTACCAAGTCTGAAATCCGTAAAGCTATATATGATCGCATAGCCTACCGGAAAAAGCATAACTGTAAAAATCAAAATAAAACTTGGTAATGCAAATAACAGGTATTTACTTTTTCGATCCATCACCTCAACCCTTTCTTTAAATATTATTCAAAAAAGACAATACAGCACCACCATGCTGTCATGACCACGCAGATGTTTTTACATTTAGGCTATACTGTATTGTCTTTTTCACTTTAATTCATTATTCTAATTCATAAGATTATTCATAGTATCCTGCATCAGAGAGTATCTGTTCACATTCTTCTGCTGCTTTGTCCATTGCAGCCTGTACATCTGTTCCATTAGATAATGCATCAGATAATGCGGTCATGGAAATTTCCATAATTTCTGAGAACTCAGGAATTGCAGGTCTCATCTTTGCACCAACCTGAATCGCTTCCCATGCAGCTTTATAATCTGGTCTTTCTGCAAATAATGTATCATTCAAAAGGGATTCTCTGACTGGCATACCAGTTGATGCACCCTCTTTCATAACATCTTCTGTAAGTGCATTACACATTGTCTGGAATACAAGATCCGGATCCTGCTCTGTAAATGCAGATATTGAATAACCAGCTGTTGCATACAACGAAGCAGGTGCTCCACCCTCTTCAATTGATGGAGAGCTGTAGAATCCAACCTTGCCCACAACTGTAGATTTCTCAGGATTGTCCATATCACCTGATCTTGTTGTCTGAATCAGTCCCATTGCTGCCAGTCCCTGTGCTACTGCAAGTGCAGTTTCATCAGAACCATATGTCATACTGCCATCAGGACAATCATTCATTAATTTCTGAATGTATTCAACTGCTTTCATTGCCTCTGGACTGTTAAATGTTGGTTTCATATCATCATCAAACCACCATCCACCGCAGGCTGTCATAAAACACTGGAAGGTAATTGCAAGCATATCTGATGCTTTCAGAGAAAGAGTAATACCTGACATATCATCTGTATTCAGTTTATCTGCTGTATCTACTAGCTCATCCAGAGTCTTTGGTACTTCTAATCCAGCTTCATCCAATACGTCATCTCTTGCAAAAAGTAATGCAGCCCACTGATGACTTGGAATACCATAGATATGTCCATCATATGTATATGCATCCCACAGATAATCTGGAATATCATCAAAATTATAAACGTCATTATATTTTTCAATATAATCATCCAATGGCATCAGCCATCCGTTATCTGCAAATGTAGCCAGATCTGGTGGGAAAATATATGTGATATCATATGCACTGGACTTAGATGATAAGTTCATGGTCATCTTTTCCTGCCAGTCTCCATATGTTGTTAATTCTGTATTAACTGTGACATTTTCCGGTGCATTATCAATCATTGCCTGAGCATAATACTCAAGCGCCGCATATCTGTGACTCAGAAGGTTGATTTCCACATCTTTATCTGCCGCATATACTCCACTGGTTCCCATCATAACCGTCATTGACGCTGCAAGCCCACCTGCTACTAATTTTCTCCATCTGTTCTTCATAGATTACCTCCTATGGGTTTAAAATAACTTTGATTGCTCCGCTGTTCTTATCACATAACAGGTCAAAACCTTCTTTTACTTTTTCAAGTGGCAGCCTGTGTGTGATAACTTTATCGATATCTACTTTTTTCATTTTCAGGAATTCCAGTGTTGTCTCACATTCATCCGCATATCCTGTACTTCCGTATACATTCAGTTCTTTGTATATGATCTGCTGAATTGCAATATCGAGTTCCGGTTTTGTAAAGCCAAGAGCAACAACCGTTCCTCTCTTTTTGCACATATTCAGTGCCAGATTATAAGTAACTCCAATTCCAACAGCTTCTACAACTACATCCGGTCCTGTGCCATGAGTCTCAGCCTTGATCTTATCCATAAATTCCGGATCATCTGATTTCAGGCAGATGTCTGCACCAACATCTTTTGCAATTCCTAGTTTATAATCTGAAAGATCCACTGCAATGACTTTGACTGCTCCTGCAAGTTTTGCTGTCTGGATTGCCAGAAGACCGATCGTTCCTGCACCAATGATCACAACAACATCTCCGAGTTTTACGCCACCCCTGTTGATCAGATGTATCGCATTTCCAAGTGGATCAAGAAATGTGCCATGGTCATAACTTACTTCATCTGGCAAATGATATAGCTGTTTTTCATGCATGATCAGGTATTCGCACATTGCTCCATCCAGAAATCCTCTCATGGATGATCCAATCAGAAGTGAATGATCACACAGATGTGGAAGTCCTTTCTTACACATTGGGCATGTCTCATCATTGATCTGTGGATTAATAGCAACTCTGTCGCCAGGTTTCCATTTCGTTACTTCAGAACCAACTTCCTCAACATCTCCAGAGGCTTCATGTCCCATAATGATTCCAGGCTCTCTTCGATCTATTCCATCCCCCATGTATGGATGAATATCTGAGCCACAGATTCCAACTGCACGAATACGGATAAGTACTTCTTTCGGACCCGGTTTCGGTTTTTCACGATCACAGATTTTGAATTCATAAGGTCCTGTAAAAACTGCTGCTTTCATAGTTTACTGCTCGCCCTCCTTGTTCATTAATAATGTACAATGTTTTTGTTCTTGTTTAAAAAAATAACTTCCTCCTTTCCACTCTATGTTAAGCTGTATTTGTTCTGTATTATTGAACTTTGTTCTCATATATCGGGTGAATTCAAACTTGGATAAGGGATAATCCAAGCTCCGTTGTTCTGTATATTTGAACTTCGTTCTTCATGTATGTATAATATCATATCGGATTCCAATATGCAATCCACTAAATCAGACAATATTTTTCTCTATTTTTTGTATAAAGCGACGAATTTTCAAAAAACAAACAGGATAACGGATTTATTTCCATCACCCTGTCTGTAATCTTCCGATAGAATCCTATTTTCTCATTTACTTTGAAGACATCCTGTCAAATAGCAATTAATCAGTTATTTTTCTTCCTCTAACCAATTCCTCACTATTTCTCCCTCTTCTCCAAGAATCTGAGCAATCTTCTGTACTGGCATGCCTTCCTGGCTAAGTGCTTTCGCAGTCTCTTTCGCCTTTTTTATTGCGCCCTTTGCTATTCCACGTGCTTCGCCCTGTAATTCGCCTTTCTGCTCAAATTCTTGAATAAGTTTCTCTAACGCATCGCACATACTAACACTTTCCTCCGTTTCTGTCTCTTTTAATTCAGATACCCGCTTTGCTAAAACCTCACTGTACATATCATTGGCATTCTTACAATGCAAATCATGCATCAATCGCCCTAGAGCTGTGTCTTCGTCCTGAATCGAAGAATTCACGTATATAATATGCGATCCATCTCCAAACATTCCTCCGGTCTCTTCAATCACTCGATCTGCATGATAAATCGGCAATCCATTTCCCCGCACATCATCTTTTGTGATAAAGATCACATAACTGTCTGTCAATTCCTCAAAATTCTGCCCTGGATTTAAAGTATTCATATCCAGTAATCCACTGTGATATCTTGCTCTTTTCGGTGACGCTCCTTCTGTATCCTGTTGGATTTCTACATTATATTGGTTATTTACATCATCCCGCGCCACACAGTCAAGGATTGCAGATCTCCCCTGTAAATTCTTATAATCCTTCTGGACAGTATAATCCAATACCTGCAGATTTTTCATTTCCATTATGATACGCAGGACATGTTCTATACATTCACGCTTCTTAAATACATTCCGCATAAAGATATCATTCATGATTGTAAGCTCTTTTATTACATCTTTATACCTTATGTAACGCTGTTCCAGCTCATTATTCGGGACTGTAGGTGTATTTTCCATTTCGATAACGTCCTCCATTCGTATTATTAGTTTTATATAGTTTCAGATATTGTTCTTTGATCTAACTGTCCTTCTCTGAATACTGTTTCTTAAAGGAATTATCGGAATGTATTTTTCACTTTCTGTTTCATCCAGAAAATTTTATCTTCTGTACAGGTAAATATTTTTTCTGTACCCTCCTTTTCACTATAGTTCTTTATGTTCTAAGCTTAACAAAAACCTACTATCTGGTCAACGAAACTTTTTATAAACTCGAGTATAAAACAAGCTGCTGAAAATATCCTTTCCAGCAGCTCAACTTTTTCTTTATTTATTATATTCACCCTCCGAGTTCTACCATACGGTGAATGCAGCGTCCGGCGCCTTCCATAACATTTTCCTGAAGTTCGATCACTTCTCCGCCGGTTCCCTTCAGGCAATTGTAAATATCCATCAGTGTTGTGATCTTCATGTTCATACAGGTCAGCATGACAGACAGCGGATAAAACTGTTTGTCCGGACATGCAAACTGGAGATGTTCCACAATACTGTTCTCTGTTCCGATGATGAATTCTTTATTCGGAGATTTCTTTGCATATTCCATGATTCCGGTTGTAGAACCAACATAATCAGCAAGTTCTACGACTTCCTGACGGCATTCCGGATGAACCAGAAGCAATGCATCCGGATGTGCTTTCTTTGCTTTTTCTACATCTTGGGCGCTGACGATAATATGTCTTGGACATCCACCTTTGTAGAAGGCAAACTCTTTTTCCGGAAGTTTCTCTGCAACAAAACGTCCCAGGTTCGGATCCGGGATAAACAGAATCTTGTCATTATCCAGTTTACTGCAGATCTGTACTGCAGAAGAAGATGTCACGCAGACATCACACTCTGTCTTTAGTTCAGAAGTCGTATTGATATAAGCAACTACCGCATATCCCGGATGCTCTGCTTTTAACTTACGCAGGCTCTCCAGATCCAGCTGTTCTGCCATTGGACATCCGGCTGTCGGATTGGCAAGCCATACTTTCTTCTCCGGACTTAAAACCTTACAGGTTTCTGCCATAAAACGGACGCCACACATGATGACGCCTTTGCAGTTACTCTTGGATGCCTGCACACTCAGTCCATAAGAATCGCCCATGTAATCTGCTACTTCCAGAATTTCCTGTCCCTGGTAAGCATGTGCCAGAATACATACATCCTGTTCTTTTTTCATTCGCAGGATCTCCTGCTGAATTTCCTGTACTGTCATAATTTAATATTTCCCTTTCCTGTGCTCTGTTCCCATGGCTGAAGCGGAGCCAGAAAACCGGCTTTCTTCAGCTGTTCTTCAATCAGATCCAACCGTTCTTCACTTGCGGCTTCCACCAGATGATAATGATATCCTGAAGTTGCATTACTTAAAACAGTGGAATGACTGTTCTGCAATGCCTGTACAAACTCACTCACATCCTGTCTGGAGCGAATATCCATCTCCGCGCTGACACGACCATAAACTCTGTGACTGATACTGATATTTTTGACATGCCCCCCACAGTCTACGATCAGATTCAGTTCCTCAGCAGCTTTATCCTGGCTGTGACGAACTTTAAATTCTCGACTGCAACTGCTGTCCTGCTGAATCACATACCCCTTTGTTGTTGACAATATTCCCGGCGTAGAAGCCCTTATCACCGCCAGATCCTGCACGATCACCTGACGGCTGACACCAAATTTTCCCGCAAGCTCTCTTGCTGCCACCGGAGCATCTGCATTATGAAGGATCTTTAAAATTTCTCCGCGTCTTTCTGCAGTGTTCATAAGGTCTCCTCCTCTCACACCGCATGAAGATTTTTCATGGAAATGTCAAGGATTGGTGCAGAGTGAGTCAAAGCTCCGCTTGAAACAAAATCAACACCGATTTCACGGATCTTCTGAATATTTTCTTTTGTGATATTACCAGAGCATTCGGTCTGTGCTCTGCCATTGATCAGCTCAACCGCCTGTTTCATTACTTCCGGTGTCATATTATCCAGCATGATGATATCCGCACCAGCTTCTACAGCCTCTTTTACCTGTTCCAGTGTCTCTACCTCAATCTCGATCTTACGGACAAACGGTGCATACGCTTTTGCCATCTGTATCGCTTTGGTTACGCTTCCGGCTGCCCCGATGTGGTTATCTTTCAGTAAAACTCCATCTGAAAGATTATATCTGTGATTACATCCGCCTCCAACTCTTACTGCATATTTTTCAAATACTCGGCAGTTCGGGGTTGTCTTACGGGTATCCAGCAAAGTTACCTTGCTGCCTTCCAGAAGTTTTGCAACCTGTCTGGTATATGTGGCAATTCCACTCATTCTCTGCAGATAATTCAGCGCTACACGTTCTCCGGAAAGAAGGACTCGAATGTCACCTGTTACAGTTGCCATCAACTCACCTTTTTTTACTTCATCTCCATCTTTGCAGTGAAAATCAATCTCTGTTTTTTCATCCAGGATTGTAAATACTCTCGCATAAATGTCAAGTCCGGCAATTACACCGTCTTCTTTTGCGATCAGATCTACGGTTCCTTTTGTTGCTGTCGGCATAACCGCATTTGTAGAAACATCCTCGCTTGTAATATCTTCCTGCAACGCCATACGGATCAGCTGATCAGCCTGCATTTTCATTGTAATTTCATTCATGACTCTTCTTCATCCTTTCAATTTCATTTAAAACCATTTCATGATAAACAGTCAGAACTGCGTCTCTGTCCTCATATGGTTTCAGATCTATGCTACCCGGTCTGCACGGATCTGGTTTTCTTCCAAATATGATATCATCTGCAGCGCGTCTTGCAAAGACCAGAGATTCAAGAAGTGAGTTGCTTGCAAGACGGTTTTTGCCGTGCACACCATTACAGCTTGTCTCACCGCAGGCATACAGCCCCTTCATGGAAGTACGGCTTCCAAGGTCAACCTTGATTCCACCCATGAAATAGTGCTGTGCCGGAACGACCGGAATCGGCTCTTTGCGCGGATCAAAACCTTCTTCTACACATCTGTGGAAAATATTTGGAAAATGTTTCATGATGGTTTCTTCTCCCAGTGGACGCATATCTTCCCACACGAAATCAGTACCGTCTTTTTCCATCTGTGCAAAGATTGCCTGGCTGAGCAGATCTCGCGGCTGCAATTCATTTGTAAAACGCTGTCCGTTTTTATCATACAAAAGTGCACCTTCTCCTCTGACAGATTCAGAAATCAGGAAACGGCGTCCTGATTTCTGAGAATAAAGAGTAGTCGGATGAATCTGTATATAATCCAGATGTTCGAGTACCACCTGATGTTTCATGGCGATTCCAAGTCCATCGCCTGCAATATGCGGGAAGTTGGTGGAGTTTTTGTAAAGACCTCCGAGACCACCACATGCCAGAACAACGTATGGTGCTCTGACCGGATATACTTCATTCTTCTCATCCATGACGATTACCCCGCCACAGACGTTGTCTTTGGAAATGATATCGACCATGGTCATATATTCGCAGATTTCAATATTGTCTCTTGTCAGTGCCTGATTCAGAAGAGTCTGTGTGATCTGTTTACCGGTAATATCTTCATAGAAAAGGATTCTCGGCTGAGAATGTGCTCCTTCTCTAGTGAAATCCAATTCTCCCGTCTCTGTTCGTTCAAATGTAACATTTCTCTGTAAAAGATCTCGAATAATACTGTTAGAGCTACGGATCATCAGCTCGACTGCTTTTGCGTCATTTTCGTAATGGCCCGCACGCATGGTATCTTCAAAGTAATCATTATAATCTTCTTCTCCTCTGAGCATGCAGATACCGCCCTGTGCCAGAAAGGAGTCGGACTGATCCGCCTGCTGTTTGGTCAGCATCAGTACTTTCATTCTGGAAGGCAGATTCAGTGCACAGTAGAGACCTGCGGCTCCTGTTCCTACGATAATGACATCGTAATTTTCTTTCATTTTTGTTTCCTCGTACCGGTTGATGCCGGATTTTCTGTTGGGTTTTGTATTTTTATGTTTTCTGATTTGTGATTATACTACCCGACATGTTAGGTGTCAAGACACCTATGTATATTGGTGTAAAGAAATTCTTGCACTATCCGTGCCTTCGCCCCTTCCCGGGAGAAAAATTAAATAAAAGCGAAAACAGATGGATAAATATAGTACCCGGAAACATCTGCAATCGTTCGTCGTTGTACTTGAATATGTTCGGGCTGTGTTGGCAAAATCGGAAACTCTGTCTGAGCGTAGCGAGTTTGCTGACGATTTTGACGTTCTTAACAGCCAGGTTATATTCTAGTACAACCGGACGATGAAGCCGTTTCCGGGTACTATATTTACTCACATCTGTTACACTTTTATCTTTTTCTCTCAGTACTATATTTCACTATCAACAGTTCCACACTCAGCACATCCTGCAGTCTTCCGGTCTTCACTGCCTCCTCCGCATCAACAAAATCCTCTTCTGCCTGTTCAAGCTCCTCAACACTGTAAGCTCTCGCACAGGCCAGTATATTTCTTGCCACAAAAGACGGTACGCCAAGTCTGGTTGCAATTTCGTTCTGAGATGCCCCTTCCCCTGCCATTTTCTTTGCAAGGCACATCTGCCGGAATTGCTTCGACAGCAGGAACAGTATCCTCATCGGCGGCTCACGCAGCGTCAGAAGATCATTATACAGATCCAGTGCTCTCCTCTGATTTCGCTCCGTAACTGCACGAACCATATCGAAGATCTTATTCTCTGTCCGTGTTGTACAGATTTCCTCAATATCTTCTCTCGTTACAATATCCTGTCCCATGGTATATGTGATCAGCTTCTCCAGTTCCATACGGATATTTCCCATATCCGTACCGGTTTTTGTCAGAAAAAGTTCCATATCTCTGGTCGTGATCTTGCGTCCTTCTCTCGCCAGAATACCTGCTGCCCAGCGCATCAGTGTCTTTTCATCCTGCTTTGCAAACTCTACAATGCGGCCGCAGTTTTTCACCGCCTTATACATACGGCTTCGTTTATCTACCTCTTCTTCAACAAAAACCAGCCTCAGGTAATCCGGCAGCGTCTTCATATAATCTGCAAGTTCATCACATTTATTCTTAAAAAATCCGGAATTTTCCACAAGGACCACACGATGATCTGCAAAGAAAGGCATTGTCTCACAGAGGTCGATCATTTCACGCACCTCAATTCCTTTTCCTTCATATTTGGTAAAATTCATCGTATCATCATCCGGATTTAATGCATGAATCAGCTTTTCTTTGTACTGAATCTTCAGATACGCTTCCTCACCAAACAGAAGATATGCATTTTTGAATTTTCCTGTTTTAATGTCTTCCTGTAAATTTTTCACTTCCTGCGAAACCTCCTGAAAAATACCGTTTTCTGACGGAATGCCATCCACAGACAGCATTAATTATTCATTATCTGTTTAGTATAGACGATTTTGATTTTTTTCTCAATACCGTATCTCTGCTCACGGATGCACAAACGTATCCACCCATACCTCCTTACCATCGGTCTCTGCTGTCACAGCCCCTTCTTTCATTGTGTACCAAATCTTTGCCCCGGAATCTTCCAACCGTTCTATTGTCTCGCCAGACGGATGTCCATATGTATTTGTTGCAGAGCAGGAGACCACCGCAAGTTCCGGTCTCACCACATCCAGAAATTCCTGACAGGTGGAATATCTGGATCCATGATGTCCCACTTTCAGAAAGTCTACATCTTCCAGCTCCGGCAGAAGTTTTTTCTCCGTCTCTGTCCCGATATCACCGGTAAATAGCCCTTCAAAACCGCCATATGTCAGTTCCACGACCATACCGTCTTCATTCGCATCTGTTCCTGCAGTCCCTCTATCCGGTGAAAGGAATCGAAGAGAAGCTTTTCCAAGCGCAATTTGTTCCCCTTTTCTTCCCTTTTGTACATTCACGCCTGCTGCCTGCGCTTTATCCACCAATTGCTGATACGCATCGTCCGGTTGTGTCCATTCCGGTAAGATCAGGTTCTTCACCCTGACAGAAGTAAGATGTGTCCTCATATAATCAAACAGTTCCAGCACACCACTGATATGGTCATTATCCGTATGTGAGATCAAAATAGCATCAATCACTCCAATCCCCCGATTTTTAAGGAATGGCAGAATCTGATAGTGTGCAATATTCTTCTTGTTACTGCTGCCGCCATCGATCAGGAAATTCTGCCCCTGTGGAAGCTGAATAGAAATACAGTCTCCCTGTCCGATATCAAGACAGGTGATCTGCAGATTTCCAGACGGATGATAAATGAGGATTCCCAGTCCAAGTATCAGCATGATTCCTGATATACCTGACAGTAACTGATATTTTCTCAGCCATCCTTTTCCTTCCCCATGATTCTTTTCTTCCTGCATGAATGCATGATTTCCCGCCCTTTTTCCAGTTGCGCCATTCCATGTGACAGTTCCCCGACTCATTCCCAAAATTTCAACTCCCAAAAACAGCAATACATAATATCCGGCACATTGCCACAGCTTCGGACTTCCTGCGATCCATGTACAGAACGGAATTCCTGCTGCCAGTTCGCAGAGTTTCTCATACAGAAAAAGCAGCACTCTTCCAGGCAGCACCACATAAACTGCAGCACTGACCGATGCCATCCCAACCGCAACTGCTGCAATTCCACTGACCAGTACTACACTGACTGTCGGCAGCACCAGCAGGTTCAGAAAAAATCCAGCCAGCGAAATCTCTCCATAGATTCGCAGCATGATCGGAAAAGTCGTCATCTGCACAGCTATCGAAGATACCAGTGTTTTCATAACGGATGCCGCCAGACGATTCTCCACTCTAATGCATCCTGCCAATACCGGTGCCACTACACCAAGTCCGGCAACAGCCCCAAACGACAGCCAAAATCCACTGTTGTACAGATTTGCAGGTGCATCCAGAAGTAAAAGGACCGCCGACACTGCCAGCGCCGTCAGCAGATCATAGGTTCTTCCTGCGATTCTTGCACCAACCGCCACCAGAAACATGCCTACCGCCCGCATGGCAGAAACACTTTCCCCGGTAAGGATTCCATATTGCAGAAGAACACTGAGCACCACCATCCCGGCAGACACATTTCCAAATCCGGCTCTTTTCAGCAGATCAAAAAATCCAATCCCCAGTACACTGATGTGAAGTCCGGAAATCGCCAGTATATGAATGATCCCCGCCATCTGGTAACGAATCTTAACTTCATCTTCTAGGTTATCTTTCTCACCAAGCAGCATTGCTTCAAAAATACCGGCATCTTCCTTTGCCGCAATATCCAGCGTCTGCATTATCTTACTTTTCAGATTCTGCATAAACTGACCATATCTGGAATATTTGCTGCTCCATGCCAGAACCACACCGTTTTTCATAAAATAGTAGATTTTCTGACAGGCGTAGAATTGCCTGGAATCAAATTCTCCAGGATTTCGTGGCTCAGGAATTTCTTCCAGTTTTCCCGAAATCTTAACAGTGGTTCCAATCGGGAACTCTTTATTCGATTTTAAAAATACTCTTAAATTTTTTATGGGAATTTGTTCTGATCCGACGATCAGACAGACATGTTTAAGATAGGCAGAAAGAGAATATTCCGTAGCCTGATATTGCTGCACCTCCCCGCAGATGACAGCTTCCGGATGTTTTTCAATATATAATTGTACAGATTCCGGCAAAGGATTTCCACTGATCCGTGCAAATCCCGCCAGATCCATCAACCATATACAAAACATCAGAATCAGGCATACAAGACACACCGGGCGTCTTTTCATAAGCCTTCCTTTCTGTATATAGAACACCGCAGGCTATTCCACCTGCGGCATTACTGCATCAGGACTACTTTGGTTCCTCATCCTGTGCAATTAAATCTTCGTTTTTTTCATAAAATTTGTATAACGGCAGGCTATCCTGGAAGTTCCCCTCCGTACTTCCTTCAATAGATATCTGAACCCTGTCAACATCACAGGAATCTATAATAGAATTCACAACCGAGTAAATAGAGATATTTTCTCCTACTTCCGGTGTTTCATCACGAAAAGTACTGTTCATGTTAATATAGCAGATTCTGTCCGCTGTAATCACACTCAAAACCAGAGAACTGTCTGGTATTGTTGCATAATGCCCTTCTTCCATCGGTCCCTTCGCAAGCTGTTCAAGCACGACACGTTCTTTTGGAAGAGATCTTCGATAATATACATTTCTGGTTTCTTTCACCAGATTTTTTCCATTTTTATCCGTAAAATACAGTGTAAAAGTATCATAACGATAGCTTTCTTTGTCTTTTCCGGTATATTGTGCAAATGTATCTGAAGTCATCTCTCCAACTTCCTGATTTCGCGAGTTGGTCAGCGGCTGACCTCCAACTGTAAACTGGACTTTATGAATATCCGGAATCTGCAAAAATGTCTGCACAACTCCGTCGCGTGTCATAACCTCCCGGATCTTGCTCATTTTTGAGTATTCTTTACTGAAGTCTATGACAAGCAGATCTTTCTGCACTTCATAAGAATTGATGGAAACATCTTCTGGAAGAAGGCTGATTTCCCCATCCGGTGCATCTTTGCTCCCAACCTTCTGCATAAGATCTTTTACCATAAAATCTGCCGTCTCTTCTCCGGGTGAATATGGTTCTTCTCTGAGAAGCGTCTCACTCTCGTTCAGATAATACAGATGGTACTTACTCTCATCCTGCGAATCCTTACTGCTTTTTGTCTCAATACTGCATCCGGCAAGTAAACTGCAAACCAGTGCTGCCAGAAGAAGTACTCTTATATATTTCTTCATCCGGCACCTCCTACGGAATATAAGATAACGGGACACGAACTGAGAATGTAGTTCCTTCCCCTTCTCTGCTGAATACTTTGATCACACCATGATGCATGGCAATCGTACTTCTTGTTATCGCAAGTCCAAGACCGGTTCCTCCGATCTCTCTGGAATGTGATTTATCCACACGATAAAATCTCTCGAAAATACGGTCGATGGAATCCTCTGGGATACCCATACCGGAATCTGCTACCGTAACATAGAAAAACTTATGATCTGCGTCAAGTGACACACGTACCCAGCCATCATCTACATTGTATTTTATCGCATTTTCAACAAGGTTACTGATCGCAGATGTAAATTTCAGTTCATCCACATCCGCTTCCACAGGACGGAAACTGTCAAGGATCAGGTCAATATTGCGTTTGTCCGCAATCGGACGCAGACGTTTGAGAATATCCTCCAGAAGCTGATTGATATCCATATGACTGATCTGAAGATCTGCAGATTTCTTGTCCATTTTTACCAGAGTCAGAAGATCGGTAATAATACGGTTTTCCCTGTCAATCTCCGCTGTAATGTCACGCATAAATTCCTGATAAAGTTCTTCCGGAACTCCTTCCTGGCCGACAAGGGAATCTGCCAGAACCTTCATGGAAGTCATTGGTGTCTTCAGTTCATGCGATACATTGGAAACAAACTCTGATCTTGATTCATCCAGTACTTTCATACGTGCAAGCATCTTATTGAATGCATCCGTAATAAGCTCTGTTTCTGTATAATCCGGAACTGAAATCTCATCTTTCTGATATCCGTCAGTAAGATCTTCGATGGATTTGGTAACACTGGCCAGCGGTTTGACCAGAATCGTAGAAAGGCCATAGGCAAGCAATACAGACAATGCAACGATAATTCCTGTGAGCAGCATCGCCATCTGTTCCTGTGCTCCCACCGTTGCCATAATGTCACTGATTGAAATATTTACAAGCATGGCTCCCTGAATCTGCGGGACATCCGCGCTCTTTACGGGAACAGCCATTTCCAGCATCTGCCCGTATCTGCGGTAATTTGTGACTTCTCCGTTCTTAAAACACTTCACGACCTTTGGTGAGATCAGTGTCCGTCCTTCATCTACATGATAGGTATCTGCAATTACTTTCAGATCTCTGTCTACAATCACCATTCTTCCGCCATATACATTAGACAACAACTCCAGCTTGCTGTTCACAGACTGTGAGCTGGAGTCATTGAGATAATTTTCTTTGATGATCTGATTACACAGAATCGCACACTGTGTACTGATCTCACTTACCTTTACTTCAATTGCCTGTTTTTCATAATTACTGATCATGAGTTGTGTCACGATAGCACTTGGCACAATTCCCAGTATGAGCAGTATGACCAGTATCCGAAAACGCAGACTCTTAAAAAACTTTGTCTTTTTTTTCGTTACCATGGGTTATGCCTGGAAGTAATATCCTACGCCCCATTTGGTGTGTACATATTTAGGCTCACTGGGATTAGCCTCGATTTTTTCACGAAGACGCCGAATATGTACATCAACGGTTCTGACATCTCCCGGATATTCATATCCCCAGACAATATTCAGAAGATTTTCACGACTGTATACCTTGTTCGGATTGAATACGAGAAGCTCCAGCACATCAAATTCCTTTGCTGTAAGATTAATTTCTTTGCCTGCAATAAATACACGACGGCTCTCGCAGTCCAGTTTCAGATCGCCTGCTTCAATTGTCTTCGCCTTTTCCTTTTCTTCATGTTCAGAACGCGCACGACGCATGATTGCTTTGATTCTGGCCTTTACTTCAAGAATATTAAATGGTTTTGTAATATAGTCATCTGCCCCGTAGTCCAGTCCAAGGATCTTGTCCATGTCCTCACCTTTTGCAGTAAGCATGACGATCGGAACATTGGAGAATTCTCTGATCTGCTGGCAGACTTCCAGTCCATCCATCTTCGGAAGCATCAGGTCCAGAAGGATAATATCGTATTTATTCTCCTTTGCCTTCTCAACCGCTTCTTCTCCGTCATAAGCACAGTCAACTTCCATACCGTCCTGTTCCAGATTAAAACGGATTCCTTTTACGATCAGTTTCTCGTCATCAACTACTAAAACTTTCCTGCTCATTCTTTTCTCCTTATTTCACAGCTATTTTATCCTTTATCGCCGAAAACGTACTTTCTTTGATTCCCGGCACCTGCATGATCTCCTCAATACTGGAAAAGAAACCATGTTCCTCTCTGTACGTAAGAATTGCCTGTGCCTTGGCATCACCGATTCCTGACAGGCTCTTAAGCGCAGATGCATCTGCTGTGTTGATATTCACTACACCATTTGCATCTGTTGTCTCAGATCCCGGATCCGCCGGCTGTATTGCCGCAGGTAAAGCTCCCTCTTCCGCTTCTTCCTGCGTAGGTACATAAATCTGCTGTCCGTCACTGACCGGCTGTGCCTGATTCACGGCCGAAGCCGCTGCTTCCGGCAAAAATCCTCCAGCCGCCTCTATTGCCTGAAAAACCCGGCTGCTCCCATCCAGTTCATAAACTCCCGGATTCATTACTGCTCCGCAGACATCCACAAAAATCATTTCCGGCTCTGTCTCCACCGGCATCTCCGATAGCTCCGCTTCTGCTGATATTTTTGCTTCCGCCAGATCCTCTGTTGCATCATTCCCAGCCTGTGTATCATCCTGTGTTTCTGATTCTGATACAGTATCCTGTCCGTCCAGCATTATTTCTGTTTTGTTTTTCTGACATCCACTCATTCCTGACAAACCTGCCAGAAAAAATATGCTCAATATCAGACTGTAAAAATTTACTTTCATGATCTCGGTTCACTTCCCTCCGTAGGATTACGGCAGACCTCCCCGATTCTCATACTTAACCATGTCTTATTTTAACGAATTCCCGGTAGATTTACAATAGGAAACTTTATTTATTCCTGTGCATGATAACTTTATTATTCCCATTTAAAAATCACAATGCCGGCAATCGCGATCAGCATTCCCAGAATCTTTCTCCACTCAAACGGTTGCTGCATTGTTCCAAACATTCCCAAAAGTTCAATTACATATGCCACGATCAACTGGGAAATGACGATCAGCATAGCTGCTTTTGCAGGCCCAAGTGCCCCCATGCTCTGAATAACAGTAATTGTAATAAATGCTCCGATCACTCCGCCAAGAAGCGTGTATTTATTATCCACCTGCCATAATGCCGAAACACTCTGTCTTCCTGTAAATATCCATGCCAGCACGCAGACCATAAATGCTGAGAGCTGCACCCATCCCGTTGATACCCATAAACTGGTCTGTTTCGTCACTTCTGTATTAAAAACACCCTGAATACTCATCAGTGCTCCCGAGATCAATGCCGTAAAAAATCCCCACATAATGCAACCTCCACTCAGCTCAGATGATTTTCCTGTAGCTGTCTGCAAATTTTATTATCAGCTTATGCAGAAAATCTGTTTTTTATACAGGGAACCACTTCAAAAAATCACTTCAATAATGCCTCTGCATTCTTGCTGCGAGATGCGCAGAAAAAATCCCGCAGCTTCATATGCCACGGGATCCGGGAAATGATATTTCCTTCATTATATTATGAATTATTTGATGCTTACGACTCTGTACCCTGCATCCTTGACGATTTTTCTAAGCTGTTCGTCATCAAGTTCACGATCATAAGAAACGACTGCTTCGTTCTCAGAAAGATTTACTTTTGCAGCTGCTCCGTCAATCTTGTTGATTGCCTCTGTAACAGCCTTTACACAATGTTCGCAGTGCATACCGGAAATTTTGAGAACCTTCTTTCCAAGTATCGGATTCTCAAGTTTTTTATCCGGAATATCGAGAACGATCTCTCCACTGCCGCCTCCACAGCATGGACTCTCTCCTTTAAAATGTTTGATAGAACCTTTCAGTGCAAACCCAAGCAAAACAATTACGATCAGTACTATAATTATATCTACCACTATTTGTCACCTCTTCTGAATTCTTCGTCTTTTTTCTGTTCCCTTTTTTTCCTGATCCACTGAACCCCCTGATAGATCAGCATTCCTACAATATAAATAACAATGACCGCACCAAACATGTACATTGTGGATCCTGTTGAATTTCCCATATCAGTGCCTCCTATTTCAAACGATTCTTAGAAGACTGCGCGGTGTTCTTATGAAAAGCAGCACCGCTGCATCCACCGCAGCTTCCACAGTTTCCACTGCATCCGGCACACCCCGTATGTTTACCTTCTTTGGTATTCTTTACACTTTTATAAATGATAAATGCACAATATCCAAGGATCAGAATCATTATAATAATATTTGCCAGCATTTCACTCATCCTCTCTTCATCAAGTACTACCAGTCATCGGTTTCGAATCAAACAGAGGCCGGACACATCTCTGTATCCAGCCCCCTTATTATTACATTTTTTATTATGCCTGTACAGAACGTTTAGAATAAACTTTCTGATCTTTGTACGGGTCCGGTCTGAACAGCAGGAACAGCATTACAATAAGTACTACGAATCCTACTACAGTTCCGAAACCGAATGCTCCACCAGTTACAAAGGAACCAATCTGATAGAAGCAGAGGCAAACAACGTAAGCAAAGATGTTCTGGAAAAGAATTGCGAACCAGAACCATTTTCTGTCGTTCATTTCTTTTGCCATAGTTGCAATAGCTGCAAGGCAAGGAGAATCAAGAAGGTTGAACATCAGGAAGGAGAAAGCTGCGATTCCTGTCGGGAACCAGCTTGCAACACCTGCTGCAACGTTTACTGCATCTTCTGTATCACCAGCTACGTTAGCCAGGACACCCATTGTAGATACGATAGCTTCTTTTGCTGTAAAACCGGAGATAGAAGCTGCTACCGGCTGCCATTCACCGAATCCAAGTGGAGCAAAGATCGGAGCGATCACACCACCGATTGCTGCCATAAGGCTGTCTGCGCTGTCTTCTACCATACCGAATCCACCATCTGTGAATCCAAATCCACCAAGGAACCACATTACTACGCAGGCAAGGAACAGGATTGTACCAGCTTTGATGATGAAGCCTTTCAGCCTTTCCCATACATGAAGGAGAACTGTTTTAACCTGCGGAATATGATACTGTGGAAGCTCCATTACGAACGGAGCCGGTTTACCGGAGAACGGTTTTGTCTTCTTAAGAATGATTGCTGCTACAAGTACAGCTACGATTCCGATGAAGTACATCAGAGGAGCGATAAAGGAGCTCTCTGCATATCCTGCAGTTTCACCAGCGATTACACCACCCATAAGAGCGATAACCGGAAGTTTGGCACCACAAGGAATAAATGTTGCTGTCATAATAGTAAGACGTCTGTCATTGTCCTGTTCGATGGTCTTGGAAGCCATGATTCCAGGGATACCGCATCCTGAAGAAATCAGAAGCGGAATGAAGCTCTTACCGGAAAGTCCGAAGTGACGGAATACACGGTCCATAACGAATGCAATACGTACCATGTAACCACAGTCTTCAAGGATGGACAGGAACAGGAACAGAATTGCCATCTGAGGAACGAATCCAAGTACTGCACCAAGACCACCGATGATACCATCAACTACAAGTCCCATTACCAGGTCACCGGCACCGATGCTGGTAAGGATGTTTGTAAAGAAGTCCTGAATAGCTACTACAAATACATCATTTGTCCAGTCTGTTACGAATGTTCCGACTGTTGTTACGGACACATAATATACAAGCCACATAACTGCAACAAAGATCGGGATACCAAGAATACGGTTGGTAACGATACGGTCGATCTTATCGGATACAGTCAGTTTATCTTTTGCTTTTTTAACCGTCGTATTAACGATCTTCTGGATGAATTTGTATCTTTCGTCTGTTACGATACTTTCCATGTCATCGTCATGCTGTTTTTCAAGTTCCTGACGTTTTGTATCAACCAGAGACTGTCCGGAAGCAGAAAGCTTCATAGCCTCTTTTACTTTTTCATCATTCTCAAGGAACTTAACCGCATACCATCTCTTCTTATCATCTGTAACAGATGTAGGAAGAACACCTTTTACTTCGTCGATAGCTGCTTCCATATCTTTGGAGAAGATTTCTTTTGGAAGATCAACTTTGCTGCTCTTTGCAACTTTGACAGCCTCGTCGATCAATTTGTCAAGGCCTTCCCCTCTCAGCGCAGATGTCTCAATGATCGGGCAGTCAAGCAGCATGGAAAGACGCTTGGTGTCAATCTTGATTCCTCTTTTTTCAAGAAGATCAGCCATGTTCAGTGCAATAACAACCGGAACACCTGTCTCGATCAGCTGAGTGGTCAGATACAGGTTACGCTCGATATTTGTTGCATCGACAAGGTCAATGATCACATCTGGATTCTCTTTGAGGACATAGTCACGGCTGACTACTTCTTCCAGTGTGTATGGTGAAAGGGAATAAATACCAGGAAGGTCCGTTACGATAATGTCTTCGCCCTTTCCTTTCTTTCCCTTTAATTTACCTTCTTTTTTCTCTACAGTAACTCCCGGCCAGTTTCCTACGTACTGGTTAGCGCCCGTTAATGCGTTGAACATTGTTGTTTTACCACAGTTCGGGTTGCCGGCAAGTGCAATCTTAATTGCCATTTTTTCTTACCTCCTTAATCCCTCTTATTGTAACTGCGTTCTTCTCCACAGTTGCATTTTTCATAATAGTTCTTACAGAACACTACAGCGTACTTACTTTACCTGTACGCACTGAGCGTACTTACTTTACCTGTACGCACTGAGCATCGTTCTTTCTTACAGATAACTCATAACCTCTAACAGTGATCTCTACAGGATCTCCAAGCGGAGCAACTTTTCTGATATACAGTTCGCTTCCTTTTGTGATTCCCATGTCCATGATACGACGTTTGTACGCGCTGTCTCCTTCAATCTTTGTTACAACAACGGTACTTCCAACTTTTGCATCACCTAAAGTCATCGTTCTGTCTCCTTTCCGTTATAAAATTTATATAAATATGTGCTTTGCCATATCTGAATTAACTGCTACACGTGCATCTTTGATGTTCACGATCACATTTCCGCCGATTGCAGAAACGATACTCACTTCAGCCTCATTGACAAATCCAAGATTCGCCAGAAAACGTCTTGTTTCTTCGTTTCCACCTATTTTCTGAATCTTACATTTTTCTCCGATTCCAGCCATTGTGATAGGCATCATATGTATCAGCTCACTTTCTTTTATAGTCTTTATTGAGAATTATTTTCTTTATCAAAAAAAGTTCACAGTTAAACACCATTTACTTTTTCTTACAGGGTTAGTATATGCTAACGTTTGTAAGCTGTCAAGTACTTTTTTTCGTTTAATAAAACTATTATTTGTTATGTATAACTTCAATCTGTTATTTCAAACTTATATTTGTAGTATATAACCAATGTTTGGCTCAAGGAACTTCTGCATCTCTGAATTTTATCGGTTTTATACGTTACTGTTCACAGTAACTTTTATACAATTATTTATAAGTATATTTATGCATTTTTGTTGTCCCCGGCGATAAAATATGATATTATAGAAATACTATAAAATTGAGTGAAAACCTTAAATTTTAAAGTAATTTAAATGAGAAATCATTTTCCATTAGATCATGAACAGAAATTGGGGTGTAATAGATGCATACAAACGAATCCGCCGAAAATTATCTTGAAACAATTCTTATCTTAAGCAAGTCACATCCGGTCGTGCGTTCTGTAGATGTTGCCGCTGAGCTTGGTTTCAAGAAATCCAGCGTCAGTGTCGCAATGAAAAAGCTCCGCGAGACAGATCAGATCACTGTATCTCCGGAAGGATATCTTTATCTGACAGAATCCGGTCGTGCTACCGCAGAGAAAATCTACGAACGTCATCTTTTCCTTTCCGAGTGGCTTGAAAAGCTTGGTGTTAATCCGGTTGTTGCAGCAAGCGATGCATGCAAGATCGAACATGTGATCAGCAGCGAAAGTTTTGCAGCGATCAAGAAACATATTGATCTCGACAGTATGAAATAATCATTATGAAGTGAATGGTACAGAACTGTACAGAATTTAAGAATTTTTCAGAACAGGCAAGAGCCCGGCATTAAGCCAGGCTCTTTTCTAATTTCTCGATCATTTCATTGATATGTTCTTTTGTGATAACAAGCGGAGGAACGAGACGAAGCACATCACTTCCCGCAGAGATCACAAGAAGTCCATTCGCAAGTGCTTTTGTCACAACACTTCCAACTGTCGTACCTTCGATCACCAGTCCCTGCATGAAACCTTTTCCACGACGTGCTGCGACAATCGGATATTTATCCACAAGTGCATCCAGTTTTTCCTCAAGATATGGTGTAAGTTCCTGCACATGTGCAAGAATGTTATCCTGTTCAAAGATATCAAATACCTTGCTGACTGCTGCACATACGAAAGGATTTCCACCATAAGTTGTACCATGGTCTCCTGGCACCAGAGACTCTGCTGCTGCTTTTTCTCCAAGAACGAATGCCCCAACCGGAACACCGCATCCAAGTGCTTTGGCGCATGTCATCACATCTGGCTGCACACCATAAGACTGCCATGCAAAATAATATCCGGTTCGTCCCATGCCGCACTGAATCTCATCAAAGATCAGAATAATGTCCTTTTCGTCGCAAAGTGCGCGAAGCCCCTCCAGGAATTCCTTTTGCGCCGGATAAATTCCTCCTTCACCCTGTACGACTTCTGTAATGACTGCACAGGTTTTATCTGTGATCTGTGCCTTCACACTCTCCAGATCATTAAAGTCTGCAAACTTCACACCGCCGATCAGTGGTTCAAACGGCTCTCTGTAATGTTCTGTTCCTGTTACAGAAAGAGCTCCCATGCTTCTGCCATGGAAGGAATGATTCATCGCGATAATCTCAAATCTTCCTGCTTCTTTGCCATATTTGGTATAAGAATATTTACGTGCAGCCTTGAGAGCGCCCTCAATTGCCTCTGTACCACTGTTTGTAAAGAATGCTTTACTGAGTCCACTGGCTTTGATCAGTTTCTCTCCCGCTTCACTCATTGGTTCATTGTAATAGAGATTTGAAATATGTGTCAGCTTGTCGATCTGACTCTTGAGTGCGTCATCATATCCCGGATAATGATATCCCAGTGCATTTACTGCAATTCCGGCAGCAAAATCAAGATATTTTTTGCCTTCTGTGTCATAGAGGTAGCATCCCTCTCCATGGTCAAACATGACCGGAAAACGGTTATATGTATGCAGAATGCTTTCTTCTGCATGATTCATCTGTTCATTCATGCTCATCGTAGTATTTCTCCCCGTCCTCTCTCAAAATA
This sequence comes from Blautia sp. 210820-DFI.6.14, assembly GCF_020558815.1. Taxonomy (NCBI): domain Bacteria; kingdom Bacillati; phylum Bacillota; class Clostridia; order Lachnospirales; family Lachnospiraceae; genus Blautia; species Blautia sp. 210820-DFI.6.14. The sequence continues at coordinate 36,492 of NZ_JAJCKS010000003.1, read as the reverse complement.
GCAGTACCGATACCTTTATTTGTAAAGATTTCCAGAAGAAGGCTGTGTGGAATACGTCCATCCAGAATATGTACTCTGTTTACCCCTTCTTCGATCGCATCGATACAGTTCTGCAGTTTCGGAATCATTCCGCCTCCTACATAACCTTCGCTGATCAGTTTTTCTGCTTCATGTACATGCAGCTCAGAAATCAGTGTATTCGGATCATCTTTGTCTTTGTATACCCCTTCAATATCAGAGAGGAATACTAGTTTTTCTGCATGTACTGCTTCTGCGATTGCACATGCTGCATCATCTGCATTGATATTATAAGAATCAAAGTTTGTGTCATAACCAATCGGAAATACGATCGGAAGGAAATCTCTTTCCAGAAGATCCTGCAGAACCTTCGGATTTACTTTTTCGATATCACCAACATATCCAATATCCTCTCCATTGGAAAGTTTCTTGTGGCACCGAAGCAGTCCACCGTCTTTTCCGCTGATACCGACTGCCTGCACACCAAGAGATTCCACCAGAGTAACCAGTTCTTTATTTACCTTTGCAAGAACCATTTCTGCAATTTCCATGGTATCCTTGTCTGTTACGCGAAGGCCATTGATAAAACGCGGTTCCATGCCGACTTTGTTCACCCAGCGGCTAATTTCCTTACCACCGCCATGAACGATGATCGGTTTGAATCCGATCAGTTTCAGAAGAACAACATCTTTAATGACATTTGCCTTCAGTTCTTCATCCAGCATGGCACTTCCACCATATTTTACTACTACGATCTTACGATTAAAACGCTGTATATAAGGAAGAGCCTCAATAAGAGTCTCGGCCTTGTCCAGATATTTCTGATTTACCATTTTTATTTCTCCTCATTATATATTCTAAAACCTGTTATGACCTGTAATCCGCATTGATCTTAATATAATCATAAGTAAGGTCACAGCCCCATGCAGTTGCTGTACAGTCCCCCATCTTTACATCAGCGATTGCCGTCACTGCATCTTCAGAAAGGATCTTGGTTGCTTCTTCTTCACTGTAATCAACTGCCACACCATTTTCAATGATCTGAATCTTACCTGCTTTACTTTCAAAATACAGGTCTACTTTTTCCGGATCAAACTGTGCGCCTGAATATCCCATTGCACAGAGAATTCTTCCCCAGTTTGCATCATGTCCATAGATTGCAGCCTTTGTAAGAGAAGAAGTAACGATGGATTTACTTAAAGTTACTGCCTGTTCCTTACTCTCTGCTCCAATGATCCTGACCTCAAACAGTGCAGTTGCTCCCTCACCGTCACCGGCAATTTTCTTTGCAAGTGTGGTATTGATATAGTTCAAAGCCTCGCAGAATTTCTGATAATCTTCATTCTTCTCATTGATCTCCGGATTCTCTGCCATTCCATTTGCAAGTAAAAGAACAGTATCATTTGTAGAAGTATCACCATCAACGGATACCATGTTATACGTATCCTTAACATCCTGGCTTAATGCTTCCTGCAGAAGTTGTTTGGAAATGCACGCATCTGTAGTGACAAACCCAAGCATGGTACACATATTTGGATGGATCATTCCAGAACCTTTGCACATGCCGCCAATGGTAACTGTCTTTCCACCAACTTCAATCTGTACTGCGACTTCTTTTTCCTTTGTATCTGTAGTCATGATTGCTTTTGCCGCTTCGTTTCCGGCTTCCAGAGTTCCCTGAAGCTTCGGTGCCATTGCTTTGACACCATCCGCCAGTTTCTGGATTGGAAGCTGCATACCGATAACACCTGTAGATGCTACCAGTACACTGTTTTCATCCACATTCAAAGTTTCCGCTGCTGCTTTTGCAGTAGCCCGGCAGTAACTAAATCCCTCTTCACCGGTACATGCATTGGCAATACCACTGTTACAGATGATCACCTGGGCACTCGGATGCTGATAAACAATCTCCTGATCCCATTTTACCGGTGCTGCCTTCACAATATTTGTCGTAAAAGTACCTGCTGCCACACACGGTTTCTCACTATATACCATTGCCATATCAGTTCTTCCCTGATATTTGATTCCCGCAGCTGTGGATGCTGCCTGAAAACCTTTTGCTGCTGTAACTCCACCTGTAATGATCTTCATAATATATTCCTCCTCGTCATATGGAATATCCCTGTGTTCTTGTTTCTTTACGGAAGCATCGGAATCTGATGAAGACCTTCCGCTTCATCGAAACCGAACATCAGGTTCATATTCTGTACAGCCTGTCCTGCTGCACCTTTTACAAGATTGTCGATCGCACCCATCATAATGACACGTCCGGTTCTCAGGTCAATCTTGAAGTTGACATCTACGTAGTTGCTGCCCTCTACACATTTTGTCTGCGGGCATACATCCTTGTCCAGAACACGGATGAATGTTTCATCTGCATAATATTTATCATAAGCGGCTCTTACTTCTTCATAGGAAACTTCTTTCTTCAGAGAAGCATATGCGGTCACCAGAATTCCTCTGTTCATCGGAATCAGATGTGGCGTAAAATTGATCAGGACCTCCTGACCGCATGCATATCCCAGCTGATCCTCGATCTCCGGTGTATGACGGTGAGTCGCTACACCATACGCCTTGATGTTCTCATTTACTTCACAGTAAAGGTTCGGAACCTTTGCCCCCCTTCCTGCTCCTGATGTACCGGATTTTGCATCAATGATGATCGTATTCGGATCGATCAGTCCTTCTTTGAGAAGTGGATAGATTGATAATGTCGAACATGTCGGATAGCATCCCGGATTAGCGATCAGTCTTGCTTTCTTAATATCCTCACGATTAATCTCACACAATCCGTAAACAGCCTCATCAATAAACTGTGGAGCTTTGTGCTCGATGCCATACCATTTTTCATATTTCTTTACATCTTTAATACGGAAATCCGCACTCAGATCAATCACCTTGGCTTTGGAAAGGATCTCTTCATTTACAAGAGATGCACAAAGCCCCTGTGGTGTTGCAGTAAAAATCACATCTACCTCATCCGCAAGTGCAGCCATATTGTCATCCATACATTTTGCATCTACCAGTTTGAAAAAGTTCTGATAAACATCTGCATATTTCTGATCAATATAGCTTCTTGAACCATACCATGCCACTTCTACTTCTTTATGTCCAAGGAGCAGTCTTGCAAGTTCATTTCCTGCATAACCAGTCGCTCCGATAATTCCTGCTTTGATCATTTTTCTCTCCTCCTGAAATCGGAATGTTCTCTCATAAGATGTAACAATTATACATCCTTTATGCATAATATGCAATACGTAATTTTTATGGATTTTACATTCTTTTTTCTTGAATTTATGTATTTTTATTGGTTTCTTCCTATTTAAATGTGCATTTTTATACAAAAAAATCTTTAACTTTTTTGCATATTGGTATTGCATATTTATAAAAATTGTTGTATATTATCTTTTGTCGAAACCCGACATAGCATGAAGATTCAACACTTTATCAAATCAGCGTATGAATCTTTACCTTTTATAATATCAAATATTCATGTATCTGCCAAGTGGCAGAAAATCATTTTCAGGAGGATTACATTATGAAAGAAAAAGTTGTACTTGCTTATTCAGGCGGTCTTGATACCACAGCACTGATTCCGTGGCTGAAAGAAACCTTTGATTATGAAGTTATCTGCTGCTGCGTAAACTGCGGACAGGGTAACGAATTGGATGGACTGGATGAAAGAGCCAAACTTTCCGGAGCTTCCAAATTATATATTGAAGATATTGTTGATGATTTCTGTGACAATTATGTAATGCCTTGTGTACAGGCAGGTGCTGTATACGAACATAAATATCTGCTTGGTACCTCTATGGCACGTCCGGCAATTGCCAAGAAACTTGTTGAAATTGCACGTAAAGAAAATGCAGTTGCTATCTGCCATGGTGCAACCGGTAAAGGTAATGACCAGATTCGTTTCGAACTTGGTATCAAAGCACTTGCGCCGGATATCAAGATCATCGCTCCTTGGAGAATGACAGACGTATGGACCATGCAGTCCCGTGAAGATGAGATCGCATTCTGTCAGGCTCATGGAATCAATCTTCCGTTTGATGCAAGCCACAGTTATAGCCGTGACCGTAACTTATGGCACATCAGCCATGAAGGTCTGGAACTGGAAGATCCTTCCCAGGCTCCAAACTATGATGACATGCTTGTTTTAAGTGTAACTCCTGAAAAAGCGCCAGATAAAGAAACAGAAGTAACTATGACTTTCGAAGAAGGTGTTCCGAAAACTCTCAACGGAAAAGCAATGAAGGTTTCCGAGATCATCACTGAACTGAACCGTCTTGGCGGCGAAAACGGAATCGGTATCATTGATATCGTAGAAAACCGTGTTGTTGGTATGAAATCCCGTGGTGTATACGAAACTCCTGGCGGAACAATTCTGATGGCAGCTCACGAACAATTGGAAGAACTGATCCTTGACCGTGACACAATGGAAGCCAAGAAGAAACTCGGCAGCCAGTTTGCTCAGGTTGTATACGAAGGAAAATGGTTCACACCACTTCGCGAAGCAATCCAGGCATTCGTAGAATCCACACAGAAATATGTAACCGGTGAAGTTAAATTCAAACTTTACAAAGGAAACATCATCAAAGCCGGTACAACTTCTCCATACAGCCTGTACAACGAATCTCTTGCATCCTTTACAACAGGTGATATGTATGATCACCATGATGCAGACGGATTCATCACCCTCTTTGGTCTTCCGCTCAAAGTTCGTGCTATGAAATTACTGGAAGTAGAAAAAAACAAAAACAATAAATAATTTCAACTTCTCTTTCCGATAGTCTGGAATTTCAGGCTATCGGATTTTTTATGCAAATTTTTTCCTTAATATTATCAGGCAAACCTTTTATTTTATATTTGACAGAAAACATTTGCTATTTTATAATAATTTTATAAACAACATCACGAAACTTATATAGGTCCATAATTGGTTGGACGTCTCTACCAACTACCGTAATAGTTGCCTATAAGTTCTTTTTGAGGGACTTATTACGCATTAATATTCGGTATTTTTTTTGCCTGCGGACAAGTTCCAACAGCCAAAAGGAGGTAACTCATATGACAAAAAAACCAACCACATTTGCACTCAGAGGCGCTGTATGCTTCAGTACAGATTCCAGTCATCTGACCTGTCTCGAAGACGCTTATATTGTCTGTCAGAATGGACGGACAGCCGGTGTCTTCACAGAGCTTCCCGAACAGTTTCACGGCATTCCCTGTCAGGATTTCAGCAACTGTCTGATCATCCCCGGAATGAATGATCTTCATCTCCATGCACCACAGTATGCATTTCACGGTATGTACATGGATCTGGAGCTGCTGGAATGGCTCAACACGGTCACGTTTCCGGAAGAAGCCAGATATTCTGATCTGAACTATGCAGAAAAAGCCTATTCCATCTTTGCCGATGATCTGAAAAAAAGTGCGACCACACGAGCTTCCATCTTCGGCACCTTACATGTAGATGCAACAGAACTTCTGATGGACCTTATGGAGAAAACCGGACTAAAAGCTTTCATCGGCAAAATAAATATGGACCGGAACGGCTCCAAGGCTCTCCAGGAGGAAAGTGCTGTTGTTTCTGCAACGGATACTGTCCGCTGGCTAAATGATATTGCAGGAAAATATGAGAACGTCAAACCGATTCTCACCCCTCGTTTTACCCCTTCCTGCAGTGACGAACTTATGTCCAGACTGGCAGAAATCCAGCGAGCTTACTGTCTCCCGGTACAGTCTCACCTTTCCGAAAACAAGAGTGAAATAGCCTGGGTAAAAGAATTATGCCCCAATACTTCTTTCTATGGGGAAGCCTATGATCAGTTTGGTCTCTTTGGCGGCAAAACCTGCCCGACGATCATGGCGCACTGTGTATACAGTTCTGATGCAGAGCTCTCCCTGATGAAGGACCGAGGTGTATTCATCGCCCACTGCCCACAGTCCAATACCAATCTCTCTTCTGGTATCGCTCCGGTCAGGCGTTATCTTGAAGAGGGACTTCACATCGGACTCGGTACCGACATTGCCGGCGGCCACTCTCTTTCCATGCTACGAGCGATCGCAGATGCCATTCAAGTATCCAAACTTCGCTGGCGGCTTGTGGATGATTCCCAAAAACCTCTTTCACTGGAAGAAGCCTTTTATATGGCTACTATGGGTGGAGGATCCTTTTTCGGAAAAGTCGGAACTTTCGCGGAAGGCTATGAGTTTGATGCACTGATTCTGGATGACAGCAAACTCCGGCATCCTCAGCCTCTGACGGCCAGAGAACGTCTGGAACGACTGATCTATCTCTCAGATGACAGTTGCATCACCGGAAAATATATTTCCGGAAACAAAATCTTTTAGTGCATACATCTGCACAACACGAAGGGGGTACTTATATGAATCTCGACAAAATTTTCCACCTGAAAGAAAATCACACAGATGTCAAAACTGAGGTTATGGCAGGAATCACTACCTTTATGACAATGGCTTATATCCTGGCCGTCAATCCAAACATCCTGTCTGCTTCCGGCATGGACCGCGGCTCTGTCTTCACCGCCACCGCACTATCCGCATTCATTGCCACCTGTCTGATGGCGCTTCTGTCCAACTATCCGTTCGTTCTTGCTCCTGGTATGGGACTGAACGCATACTTTACCTACACAGTAGTTCTCGGTATGGGATACACCTGGCAGCAGGCACTTGCAGCAGTCTTTGCAGAAGGTATCATTTTTATCCTGCTTTCTCTTACCAATGTACGTGAAGCGATCTTCAACTCCATTCCGATGAACCTGAAACACGCAGTATCCGTAGGTATCGGTCTCTTTATCGCATTCATCGGACTGCAAAATGCCAAGATCGTTGTTGGAAATGATTCCACACTGGTAAGCATCTTTTCCTTCAAATCTTCTGTAGCAGAAGGGACCTTCTCCTCTCAGGGAATCACCGTATTGCTGGCTCTGATTGGTATTCTGGTGACCGCTGTTCTTCTGGCAAAAGATGTCAAGGGAAGTATTCTCTGGGGCATCCTGATCACCTGGGTTCTCGGAATCATCTGCCAGCTGACACATCTGTATGTACCAAATGCAGACATTGGTTATTACAGCCTGCTTCCAGATTTTTCAAACGGAATTTCTGTACCAAGTATGGCTCCAACCTTTATGAAAATGGATTTTTCCATTGTATTCTCACTGGATTTCGTAGTCATCATGTTTGCATTCCTGTTTGTTGATATGTTTGATACGCTTGGAACTCTGATCGGCGTAGCTTCCAAGGCAGATATGCTCGACAAAGACGGCAAACTTCCAAAAATCAAAGGTGCACTTCTCTCTGACGCGGTCGGAACAACTGTAGGTGCTGTTTGCGGTACTTCTACCGTTACAACTTTTGTGGAAAGTGCTTCTGGTGTTGCAGAAGGCGGACGTACAGGCCTCACCTCTCTGGTAGCAGCTGTACTGTTTGGACTTTCTCTCCTGCTTTCACCAATTTTCCTGGCAATTCCTTCTTTTGCCACAGCACCCGCCCTGATCGTTGTTGGTTATCTGATGCTGACATCAGTAACAAAGATTGATTTCAATGATATGACAGAAGCAATCCCTTGCTTTATTGCTATCATTGCAATGCCATTTATGTACAGTATTTCAGAAGGTATTTCCATGGGTGTTATCTCTTATGTGGTAATCAATGTAATTACCGGAAAAGCAAAAGAAAAGAAGATCAGTGTGCTGATGTACGTTCTTGCCATATTATTTGTACTGAAATATATTTTCATCTGATCTTAACAAGGATGCGCAGTGATTCTGTAAAGAAGATGTCAGCTTATGCTGACCTGAATCACGCGCCAGGTCTCACGGATGTTCGACTTGAAAATTATTCATAGGGACTCTGCATATGCGGAGTCCTTATTTTTTTATTTTCACTCTTTATCAATGCATACCTATGCAGTATAATACAAAGATACAAGGGTTTAAAGCGGATATGAGCTTCATGCTCGCATGAATGGGCATATACATTTGAAACCCGCTATCTTATCACACGAGGAGAAACATTATGAAAAAAGAATCTATTCCGGTCAGGAATTCTCTTTTACTGCTTCTGACTGCAACTATCTGGGGTGTTGCCTTTGTTGCCCAGAGTGTCAGCATGGACTACATCGGCGGCTTTACTTTCAATGCCGTCCGCAATCTTATTGGTGCACTGACACTCCTGCCGGTCATCTGGGGACTTGGCAAAACAAAAGCACCAGGAGAAAAAAAACGTATTCAAGCATCTTCCGACCGCAAAACATTAATCACCGGCGGTATCTGCTGTGGTATCCTGCTCTGCTTTGCAAGCAACTTCCAGCAGTTTGGCATCAAATACACCAGCGTTGGTAAAGCCGGCTTTATCACCGCCTGTTACATTGTCATTGTTCCGATCATCGGTATCTTTCTGAAAAAGAAATGCAGCCCGTTTATCTGGATTGCTGTCATTCTTTCCCTGTGTGGACTTTATCTTCTTTGTCTGACTCCAGGAGAGGGATTTGCCATCGGCAAGGGCGAACTTCTGGTACTGATCTGTGCTTTCCTGTTTTCCTTACATATCCTTACAATCGACCATTTCTCACCACTGGTAGATGGTGTAAAAATGTCCTGTATCCAGTTTCTGGTCTGTGGAATCCTCTCCGGAATCCCGGCGCTGATCTTTGAAAGTCCGGATCTTGCCGGAATTTTCGCCGCAAAAATTCCGGTTCTCTATGCCGGAGTTATGTCCTGTGGCGTTGCCTACACCCTGCAGATCGTCGGTCAGAAAAATATGAACCCAACTGTAGTCTCCCTGATTCTCAGCTTGGAATCCTGTATCTCTGTTATCGCTGGCTGGTTGATTCTCGGCCAAAATCTCAGTAGTCGCGAAATTTTCGGCTGCGTGCTGATGTTTGGTGCGATCATCCTGGCTCAGTTGCCACAAAAAGGAACTGCTTTCTGATAAAATTGGTTTTGCCGCGTTGCATAATTATACCAAAAAAGGTCATCACTGTCAGAATTGATCTGATTCAACTCTGATCGTGACGACCTTTTTATCTCATATTTTATTTAAACGAATACAAAAGCTCTGATTCACTCTGCAATCTGTTTAAATCTCGTATGTCTCGAGATATTACCTGTGAACAGTAATTAAATCTCGCCTTTTGCTTTCAGATGTTCTTTTATCTTCTCAAAACTCTCATCACTGACATCATGTTCCATCTTGCAGGCATCTGCCCGGGCAATCTCATCACATACTCCAAGGCCTTCCAGCATCTTTGTCAGGACGGTATGGCGCTCATAGATTCTGTTTGCAATCTCAGCACCTTTGTCCATCAGTGTCACCGTTCCATAACGGTCCATCGCAATATAACCGTCTTCTCTGAGAAGCTTCATTGCATGGCTGACACTTGGCTTGGATACCCCGAGCATAGTCGCAATATCAACAGAACGAACTCCGCCGCCTTTTTTGGATAAAACAAGGATTGCCTCCAGGTAATCCTCTGCCGATTCTCTGATTTGCATAAAAAATACCTCCCATTTAGGTACATAATACCACAGGATTACCCTGAATTCAACAATTGTTTTTCTTATCTAACTTTGTTTAGGCGCCACTGTATGTCTTAATTATCATCGCCGGTCAGACGAAGAATATCGCGGATCTCATCCACCTTCATATCAAGGATGATTGCCAGTTCATCGATCGTAAATGCATTCTTCTCATCCTCTCCGTCATTTAATTCTCGAACAGCACTTTCCAGTTTCTCCACACGCGCTACCAGACTGTCATCCTCGAATTTTCTCTGTGTCTGTTCTTCCAGAACAAGCTGGATTCCTTTGCGCATTTCACTCAGAAGCCACTTCTCATCTCTGCATTCATCACCGGCAGTTCCAAGCGCCTGGATCAGGCACAGATTCGCCTCCTGAATCAGATCGGCCAGCTGCATTTCTTCTATATTCATCTCAACAGCCATATCTGCCGCCGTTTTCATATAATAAGAAGTAAGTGTCTGAAGTGCCCTCTGATCACCGGCTGCCAGAGCTTCAAATACACTGTCAGCATCCACCTCATCAACAACCGGCAGTTCCTCCAGATAATTTTTAAGATAAGCTTCTTCTTCTGCTGTAAGAGGAATTTTTTTATGTTCAGGCTCCTTTGCTTCTTCTCCTGCCGTTTCCAGACCTTCAATGAGAATTCCCTGAGAAGTAAGATATTTTAATACACCCAGCAACTGGCTTTTGTCCAGGTCACACTCTTCAAATACCTGACGGATTTCGGCTGCATTTAACGCATTCCCATGTTGTCTGGCAATTTCCTGCACTTCTTTTAGTTTATTCTGAAACTCCTGTACGTTCATCACAGTTCTCCTTTATTCCGACAGTTCATCTGTCATTATCTTATTAAGATCATTTAAACACACTGTTATTTTTCATTTTTTCTCCGTTTTTTATTGTAACATCCTTCTCTGTTTTTTCCAAGAAAATCTATCTCTTTTCTATAATTTTTACTCTTTTCGCAATAAAATATAAAACTTTTTTCCACCTGAAACCCCTGTAAAATCAATGTTTTTTAGGTCTTAAAACTTTTTTCGAAAAAAAGTTGAAAAAAGTTGTTGACATTTGCATATCACTATAATATAATATGTCTTGCGTTGAGCGACAAAGCCAAACGCAAACAATTAAATACCGTTAACGGGGTGTGGCTCAGCTTGGCTAGAGCGCCTGGTTTGGGACCAGGAGGCCGCAGGTTCGAATCCTGTCACCCCGATGCTGTAAACAATACCGTTTCAGCGACATGCGGGTGTAGTTCAATGGTAGAACACCAGCCTTCCAAGCTGGATACGTGGGTTCGATTCCCATCACCCGCTTCTCTGTTGCAAACAGAGGAATGTGTCTGTAGCTCAGCTGGATAGAGCAACGGCCTTCTAAGCCGTGGGTCGGGGGTTCGAATCCCTTCAGGCACGCTGTGGTGGGTATAGCGCAGTTGGTTAGCGCGCCAGATTGTGGCTCTGGAGGCCCAGGGTTCGAATCCCTGTATCCACCCTCGCCTTTGGGCTATCGCCAAGCGGTAAGGCACAGCACTTTGACTGCTGCATTCGCTGGTTCGAATCCAGCTAGCCCAGTCTTTTATATGGGATATTAGCTCAGTTGGTAGAGCACTTGACTTTTAATCAAGTTGTCCGGGGTTCGAATCCCCGATGTCTCATTGATTTTTAAGAACACTATCATTTCGATAGTGTTTTTATTTATCTTTTATGTTACACACGAATATATCAAACAATATGCGGATGTGGCGGAATTCTTTGTTCTTGAACGTCAGTTCAAGATCGGACAGACGCTAATCGATTTATCGATCGTCTGACAATTCCGTTTATCTATATATTGTTTCTATGCGGATGTGGCGGAATTGGCAGACGCGCCAGATTTAGGTTCTGGTGTCTACGACGTGCAGGTTCAAGTCCTGTCATCCGCATTTTATTTAAATCATAAGGATTGCAAAGGGACTTACCATTCCCTCTGCACACCCTTGGCTGAGAAGCAAAGGACTTCTTCGTTTTTCAAATAGGATATGTATAGAATAACAGCAGGAGACTTCTCTCTCGTATGGAGAAGATTTCCTGCTGTTTTGACATTCTATTATTTTGTTTTCCCTGAATCTTAACCCGAACAATTTAGAGTCCCCTATACATACTTGTTTAAATCATTTTACAGATATTTGATCTTGGCAGACATCTTTCTGTCTTTATCAGTCTCAAGGATCACATAGCTTGGCTTTCTGCCGTGCTGGCGTGGATAGGACAGACTTCCCGGGTTAATGGCCAGAACACCGTCTATTTCTTCAATTACAGGCTTATGCGTGTGTCCAAAGAACACAGCATCACAGTCTCTGGACTTTGCTTCTTCTGCGACACCGGAAATATCCATGGACACACCATAATAATTTCCATGCGTGACAAGAACCTTATTTCCATCAAGTTCTATCTCCTCTTCTCTCGGAAGGTCTGAGAAAAAATCATTATTGCCGGCAACAATACAGCAGGGGCAGTCCACAAGAGCTTCGATAAAAATCTCACGGCCCTCCACATCTCCGCAATGTACCAGCATATCAAACGGCGTTTCCATCATCACCGCTCTTTCCAGATTTTCATCGTGCCCATGGGTATCACTGACGATCAGTACCTTCATCGAAGTTCATCCTTGATCGCACGCAGAGCCTTCCCTCTGTGGCTGATCTTATTTTTTTCTTCCATGGAAAGTTCGGCAGAAGTACAGCCGTATTCCGGAAGATAAAAGATCGGATCATAACCAAAACCATTTTCTCCGCTCTCTTTATATCCGATTCTGCCTTCCATCGCTGCTCTCACAGTCTTCATCGTTCCATCCGGAAATGCCGCTGCGATCGCACACACAAACCTTGCAGTCCTCTTCTCATCCGGAACTCCTTCCAGTCTCTCGATCAGTTTTGCATTCTTAATATGGTAAGAAGTGTCTTCTCCCATATAACGTGCGGAATAAATTCCCGGCTCTTTATTCAGGTAATCGATTTCCAGTCCTGAATCATCTGCCAGAACGATCTCACCTGTCAGATTGCAGATGGTCCTTGCCTTGATCTGTGCATTTTCTTCAAACGTTTTTCCATCTTCTACAATATCTGCATGAATTCCGGCATCTTTTAAGGAAAGAAGTTCAATATCCAGATCTCCGAGTATTTCACGGATTTCTTTCATTTTTCCCTGATTACCGGTTGCAAAAATTACTTTTTTCAATCTTTTTTCCTCCTTGGTGGTTTCGGACCCAGGAACTGATAATAATATGTTTTTAACATACCATTATAAATCTTGCGATTCTTGTCCGCTTTTCGTCCAATATCATTTTCCGCACGGTCATAAGATGTGATCAGATACATAGACCACTTGTCCAGACGATTATAACTCTCTCCAATCTCTCTGTACAACTGTGGAAGTGCTTCTTTTTCTTCCAGACGTTCTCCATATGGCGGGTTCGTGATGATAAATCCATATGGTTTCGGATGACTGAGATCTTTGACTGCTCTCTGCTGAAAATGGATCAGCTTATCCACTCCTGCCATCTTCGCATTGGCACGGGCAGATTTCAGTGCCTCCGGATCAATATCATATCCCTGAATATCTGTATCTATATCCAGGTTCACACGGTCCTGCGCTTCCTCCAGTGCATCATACCAGCATTTGCGCGGAACCAGATGTTTCCAGTCTTCCGCAAGAAAAGAACGTTTCATGCCAGGAGCCATATCTGCCGCAATCATAGCTGCCTCGATCGGGAAAGTACCACTTCCGCAGAATGGATCCACAAGAATGCGGTCTTTATTCCATGGCGTCAACATGATCAGTGCAGAGGCCAGCGTCTCAGTGATCGGAGCTTTGACAGTCATCTGACGATAGCCTCTCTTATGAAGAGAAACTCCGGATGTATCAATCCCGATCGTAGCCACATCCTTCATAAAGGCTACTCGAATCGGGAAGCTTGCACCATCCTCCTGAAACCAGGAAATTCCATAAACACTTTTCAGGCGTTCTACAATTGCTTTTTTCATGATGGACTGAATATCAGAAGGACTGAACAGCGCACTCTTCACAGAATTGGCTTTTGCTACCCAGAACTTGCCATCCTTCGGAATATATTCTTCCCACGGGATCGCCTTTGTTTTTTCAAAAAGTTCGTCAAATGTCACTGCTTTAAACTCTCCGGTCTTCAGCAGAATCCTCTCTGTCGTACGAAGGAACATATTGGCCTGTGCAATACCTTCCGCATCTGCCAGAAACGTAACTTTGCCATCTTCTACCTTACTGATCTCATACCCGAGATCCAGAATCTCGCGTTTCAGAACCGCTTCCATGCCAAAGTGACACGGTGCGATCAATTCCATATATTTCATCCAAGCCTCATTTCCTTGATGATATTTCCATCAAAATCTTTAATCGTAAATGTTTTGTCTTCCAGAACAGCATATGTAGGCGGATTTCCTTCTTTCGGAATAGATACAGATCCCGGATTCAGAAGGATATACCCTTCTTTTTGTTCTGCTTTCAGCACATGTGTATGTCCATGTATCAGAATGTCTCCCTCGTGGAACGGTGGAAGATTATTTTCATTATAGACATGTCCATGCGTCGCATAAAAAGTAAGTCCGTTAATTGCCAGAATACAGTAATCTGCCATTACCGGGAATTCCAGAACCATCTGGTCCACTTCCGCTTCACAGTTACCTCTTACTGCGTAAATATCATTTTTCATGCCATTCAGCATTTTGATGACCTCTTTCGGTGCATATTCCTTCGGAAGGTCATTTCTCGGTCCGTGATAAAGCAGATCGCCCAGCAGCACCAGGCGTTCTGCCTGCTCTTCTTTATATTTCTCCAGCATCAGCCGGCAATAGTATGCCGAGCCGTGCACATCAGATGCAAACATGTATTTCATACTTAATTCTCCTCTGAATAATAACATTTTCTCTTTCTTACCTTATCATGGTTACAGGGAAATTACAAGATTTCATTACCTGTCTCCACTCACAAGATTTCTGCCTCGGTACGCCGTAAACCCACCGATCACCGAACGTGTCCTGTATCCCCGTCTGACAAATTCTCTTGCGGCTGCCATGCTTGCACCGCCTCTGTCACAGTAAAAAACAAGTATCTTATTCATTGGAAGATCTTTTCTGTTCTCCAGTGTTTCATATGGAATATTTACAGCTCCCCGCACATGACTTTCGGCATATGCTTTTTCTTCTCGCAGATCTATGATCAAAGCATCGTTTCGCCCCACATAATAATCAAGCATCCTGGCTGAGATCGTTTCAATAGGAAACATGACAAACCTTCCTTTTTTATTTATCATATGTTCCCTTTTCTTTTCGGTGCACGATCTGCCTCTTCAATCTTCCCAAGCAATACCATCCTTATCTGCAGGCAGCAAAAGAGGCCGGCACATAGCCAGCCTCTTTGCAAGAGAAGGGAAAATCCTGTTTTATTCTTCCTTAGTATCTGCCAGAATAATCATTCTGCTCTTTGTCATATGCATTGGATGTTTTGTTTCCATAACTGTTTCTGGAAGCATTTTTAGAGCTGTTTTTGGAACTGTTTCGGCTGTCCATTGCATTTTTGTCTGAAGTTTTATCTGTGCTGTAGTTTTTTGCTTTGTTTTCATTTTCGTAATTTTTTGCCATTTGTCCATTCCTCCTGGTTCGTTTTGTAATGTAAGATTACTGTTTGCAGCAATTTCATTACATCCATTATTATGACCAGAAGAACAGGATACTATTCATAACTGCCTGGATTCTTTATAAAACAGCCAGAAAACTTCCATGATTTTCCATATTTAAACAGAGAAATACCCGATAGGGGAGCTACCGGGTATTTCAAGGGGAGTATAAATAATTAAATAAGGGGTTATGTAAAAAAAATTTTTGAAGGGTAAATTCTTTTTACAAACAAGATTATAATATAAAATATTGAAAAAAGCAACAACATTTCACCAATATGCACCCTATTTTTGTCCAAATTATAACCACCTCCCCCACTCACATCCACTTTTTATTCCTGCATATTATTTTTACATTCTGCACATTTATTTTTAAATAGTAATGAAAGCTCCTCTATGGTATAATTGTTCAGAATCGTAACCGTTTGTAAACGGTCACTTAGTTAAATGTTATCTGCCGCATGCAGATAAGAAAGAGAGGGTAACGTGGAAAGAAAAATTATCCAAGTAGAAGACAAAGTACCTGTTAATCTGTTAATACCTTTAAGCATCCAGCATATGTTTGCCATGTTCGGTGCCTCTGTTCTGGTTCCTTTTATGTTCGGTATCAACCCTGCCATCGTTCTTCTGATGAACGGTATCGGAACACTTCTGTTCATTCTGATCACCAAAGGTAAAGCACCGGCCTATCTTGGTTCCAGTTTTGCATTCCTGTCACCTGGACTCCTGGTTGCCTCCAAATTTGGTTTCCAGTATGCTCTGGGCGGATTTGTTGTCCTCGGCATCTGCGGTATGATCGTTGCTCTGATCATCCGTCAGTGTGGAACTAACTGGATTGACATTGTCCTTCCAACCGCAGCCATGGGACCGGTAGTTGCACTGATCGGACTGGAGCTTGCCGGAAGCGCAGCAAGCACTGCCGGACTTCTGGACGAACAGATCGATATGAAAAATGTGATCGTATTTCTGGTCACACTCGGTGTTGCTGTATTTGGCCAGATCCTGTTCCGTGGATTTTTATCCGTTATTCCAATCCTGATCGCGATCATTGCCGGATATGCAGCCGCAGCTGCCTGCGGAATTCTTGATTTTACTGCTGTAAAAGAAGCTGCTTTTTTTGCACTTCCGAATTTTCAGGCACCGAAATTTAATCTGGAGGCAATCCTGACCATTCTTCCGGCACTGCTTCTTGTTACTTCCGAGCACATCGGCCATCAGATCGTGACAAGTAAGATCGTAGGCAAAGATCTGCTGAAAGATCCCGGACTTCATCGTTCCCTTTTTGCAGATTTTTTCTCAACTACCGTATCCGGATGTCTTGGTTCTGTGCCGACTACAACTTATGGTGAAAACATCGGTGTTATGGCTATGACAAAAGTTTACAGCGTTCAGGTCATTGGTGGTGCTGCAGTTCTTTCTATCTGCTGCTCTTTCCTCGGCAAACTTGCTGCCCTGATCAACACGATTCCGGGACCGGTTATCGGTGGAATCTCCTTCCTGCTGTACGGTATGATCGGAACTTCCGGTCTTCGTATGCTCGTAGACAATCAGGTGGATTACAGCAAATCCCGTAACCTGGCCCTGACTTCTGTAGTCTTTATCGTAGGCCTTTCCGGAATCGCCCTGAATCTTGGCAACGTCAAACTCACCGGAATGGTCCTTGCCTGTGTAGTAGCCATGGCTTTAAGCCTTATCTTCTATATTCTTGATAAGCTGCATCTGACAAACGATTTATAAAAATTTTCCGACACAAGAATCTATACAAAACAAGCTCCCGGTCTGTACATCAGGCCGGGAGCTTCAGAAATGGAGAAAAAAATGAAATCCTATCATCAGAAATTTGTATCTGACCATCCTTATGAATCTTCCCCTATGGCAGAAATCGCCGGTTTTCCGGTCCGTCCGGGAATTTACGATCTGAACGGGGCTACTCCTTTGCAGAATGGTGTTAATTTTACCATTCACACATGCGGAGGAACCTCCTGTGAACTGCTTCTGTTCCACCGTGCACAGGAAGAACCTTTTGCTGTACTTCCTTTTCCGGAAGCTTACAAGATCGGTGATGTTTATTCCATGATCGTATATGGACTGAACATTGATGAATTTGAATATGCCTACCGTGTAGACGGACCATACTGTCCGGAAAAAGGACTGCTCTTTGACAAAAATAAAATTCTGCTCGACCCATATGCCAAAGCAGTTGCAGGTCAGCGTACCTGGGGAATCCGCTGGGACCATACGTATCATGCACGTGTCGTCAAAGACCGTTTCGACTGGGGTGATATGCCACAGTCCAAAAAAGAACTCTGTGACCTGATCATCTACGAACTGCATGTACGTGATTTTACTCATCATCCTTCTTCCGGTGTTCAGCATCGAGGAACTTTTTCCGGACTTATGGAAAAAATTCCTTATCTGAAAGAACTGGGAATCAATGCAGTGGAACTGATGCCTATCTTCGAATTTGATGAGACCATGAATTCCCGTACCGTAGATGGCAAACAACTTCTCGAATGCTGGGGATACAACACTGTCGGATTTTTTGCTCCGAACAGCAGCTATGCCGCTGCAAATGAACATAACCAGGAAGGTACGGAATTGAAAACACTGATCAAAGCACTTCATGACAACGGGATTGAAGTAATCCTGGATGTTGTTTTCAATCACACTGCCGAAGGAAACGAAAAAGGAAACACATTCAGTTTCAAAGGATTTGACAACAATATTTACTATATGCTGACTCCTGATGGCAATTACTACAACTTCAGCGGCTGCGGAAACACCCTGAACTGTAATCACCCTGTCGTTCAGCAGCTGATTCTCGAATGTCTGCGCTACTGGACGATCAATTACCGCGTAGACGGATTCCGCTTCGATCTGGCAAGTATCCTTGGCCGAAATGAAGATGGCTCTCCTATGAATAATCCGCCTCTGCTCCGTACTCTTGCCGATGATTCAATCTTAAGCAACGTAAAACTGATTGCTGAAGCATGGGATGCCGGCGGTCTTTATCAGGTAGGAAGCTTCCCTGCAAGCGGCCGCTGGGCAGAATGGAACGGCAGATACCGTGACTCTCTCCGCAGTTATCTGAAAGGGGATTCCTGGAATGCATGGGATGCAGCCTGGAGTATCTCCGGCTCCGGTGATCTCTATGGTGGCTATTACGACAATACCCACAGCAACTATGCCGGTTACAATTCCTGCGTGAATTTTCTGACCTGTCATGACGGCTTTACACTGTACGATCTATATGCGTACAATGACAAACATAACGAAGCAAACGGCTGGAATAACACAGACGGGGCCAATGACAACCGCAGCTGGAACTGTGGTGCCGAAGGTGAGACCGATGATCCGGAAGTCCTCTCACTTCGCCGCCGTATGATCCGGAATGCCTGTGCTGTCCTTATGTGCAGCCGCGGTACACCAATGTTTCTTGCCGGTGATGAATTTGGGAATACCAAATTCGGAAACAACAACAGCTACTGCCAGGACAACATTACTTCCTGGCTGGACTGGCGTATGCTCGAAAAGAACAAAGATCTGTTTGAATTCTTTAAATTTATGATCGCATTCCGCAAAAAGCATCCGGTCATCCACAAACAGCTGCCCACATCCGTCTGCGGCATGGATCCTATCCACACACATAATCTGAATGCAGAAGAAACAGATATTCCACGAGATGCACGTACCTTCTGTGTGAGCTTTGCGGGATACGATAAAGAAAAAGGAAAAGATGACCTGATCTATGTCGCAGTCAATACTTTCTGGGAAGACGTCACGATCACGCTTCCAAATCTTCACAGAAGAGGCGCATGGCACTTGAGCGTCAATACGTATGGAGATGGAAACGGGCATTACTGCTATCCGGAAGGACAGGAAGTCCGGATTGACAGAAGTTTCGTGATGCGGCCGAGGAGCGTGGCCGTGTTTACCGGAAGAGATTACTAAATGAGCTTTAAAACAAAATGAATTTCTCTGTTATATAAAACTCCCCGTCTGGAAACAGCTTCGGAATTCAGAAACACTAGGAGTATTCTCCTTCTGTTAAAACCATGGATAAAAAGTGTATAACTCGCCTTACGGCTCAGACAATGCACTTTTCAATCCATAACACAGAAAGAGAATCCTCTAAGTGTTTCTATAAATTCCTGCAGAGTTTTCCCGACAGGGAGCTTTTATATTTCCAGAGATTCTTTTGTTTTAATTGGTGGGCTCCTGGTCGCGCTGCGCGCTGTCATATCCCCACGTATCCTCCGGCGTCGCCGCTGTCCCAGATAAAGTCCGGTGCGGTATTGAAAAAACTCCGACGGAGAAAACCTGTAATTATCCTCTGAAATGAGTTCGCCTGAAAAAATTCGTCCAAGTATCGGAATGTGCAGGTTTTTGCGTTGATGCATAAAATGCTGCTGTCTGAGCATCTTTGATGCGAGTTCAGCATTTTATGTATCGCCTTTAGCAAAATCCTGTACTTCCTGATACTTTAGAATTTTTGAATTGAACCATATTCAGAGGATAATTCACAAGTTAACTCCACCGGAGTACTCTTTCACAATTCCTCACCGGGAATCCTTTATCATCTTTTGATCTGTCCATAATAAGCATTTGCACCATGTTTCCGGTAATAATGCTTATCCTGCAGTTCCTGTGGCGCCGGTTTCACCTGTGGATTGATCAGTTCACAGCGGCATGCCATCTTTGCCACTTCCTCAAGTACAACTGCATTGTGCACTGCCTCATGCGCATCTTTACCCCAGGTAAACGGTCCGTGGTTTTTGCAAAGGACTGCCGGAACAGCCTCATAATCAAGCTTGCGGAAATAATCTGCGATCAGAACACCCGTATTTTTCTCATATGCCTCTTCAATCTCTTCTTTTGTCAGATTTCGGACACATGGAACTTCTCCATAAATATAATCCGCATGCGTTGTTCCATAACACGGGATAGCTCTTCCTGCCTGTGCCCAGCTCGTTGCCCATTCAGAATGCGTATGTACGATTCCTCCGATATTCGGGAACTCATTATAAAGAACCACATGCGTCGGAGTATCAGAAGACGGATTGTATTCTCCCTCTACTTTATTTCCCTGAAGATCTACAACAACCATATCTTCCGGTTTCAGCTTATCATATTCCACGCCACTCGGTTTAATAACAAAAAGACCTTTTTCACGGTCGATTCCGCTGACATTTCCCCAGGTAAATGTTACCAGCCCATATTTTGGCAGGTCCATATTTGCCCTATATACTTCTTCTTTTAATTTCTCAAGCATACTTTTTCTCCTTTACGCAGTTCTTTTTATATAACTCAAGGGCACTGTGCATTTCATACACAGTACCCTGCAGTCCTATCATTTCTTACCAGATCTTAGATTCCACCGCTGCTCTCTCGATCGGCAGACCCTTCAGATATCTGTCCATAAATTCATTAAATCCTTTGACTCCTTCCGGCTCCGGATCAAGAGTACTTCCTTCATTTCCGGCAAATACACGGTTGTCCAGGAATTCATCCAGAGTCTCTCCGTCTTTCTTGTCGACAAGATAAGCAGCCAGAAGCGCGATACCCCATGCGCCGCCCTCTCCTGCGGTTGACATAACAGATACCGGTGCATTCACTGCATCTGCAAGAATCTGCTGTCCGACACCTTTTGTCTTAAACAGACCACCATGTCCTAAGAGTCTGTCAATCTTAACATGTTCCTGGTCGATCAGGATATTCAGACCTACACGCATTGCTCCAAGGCAGGTGTAGAGATTTGTTCTCATAAAGTTTGCAAGTGTAAATTTACTCTCAGGGGAACGAACAAATAACGGACGACCTTCTTCAAATCCTGTCATATGCTCTCCGGAGAAATAGCAGTAGGACAGAAGTCCGCCACAGTCCGGGTCACCTTCCATAGCTTTGTTGTAAAGTGTTCCAAACAGCTTGTTCATATCCACTTCCATTCCCATAGCCTCTGCAAATTCTTTGAATACATTTACCCATGCATTCAGGTCAGAAGTACAGTTATTGGAGTGTGCCATGGCAACTGCATCACCAGCCGGTGTAGTTACCATATCAATCTCTTTGTATGGTTTGGAAAGTGCTTTTTCAAGAACGATCATTGCAAATACAGAAGTACCTGCAGAAACATTACCTGTACGCTGTTTAACACTGTTAGTTGCAACCATACCGGTTCCTGCATCACCTTCCGGCGGACACATCGGAATTCCGGCTTTGAGTTTTCCTGTAGGATCAAGGAATTTTGCACCTTCTTCTGTCAGAGTGCCGGCATCCTGTCCTGCAACCATGACCTCTGGCATAATGTCACGAAGCTTCCATGGGAATCCATAAGGCTCTACCAGTTTATCAAATTTCTCAACCATTTCCTGATTGTAATCTTTTTTCTCCGAATCAACAGGGAACATTCCTGCTGCATCACCGATACCAAGAACACGCTTTCCTGTCAGCATGCGATGTACATAAGCTTCCAGAGTACACATATAATCAATATCTTTTACATGCTCTTCTCCGTTCAGGATTGCCTGATACAGATGTGCGATGCTCCATCTCTGTGGAATGTTATACTGGAAAAGTTCCATCAGTTTCTCAGATGCTTCACCTGTAATATTATTTCTCCAGGTACGGAACGGAACCAGAAGTTTTCCATCTTTATCAAATGGCATGTAACCATGCATCATGGCACTGATTCCAAGCGCACCGACACTGGTAAGCTCCACACCGTATTTCTCCTGTACGTCCTTCACCAGGTCGCTGTAACTTCCCTGTAATCCCTTATGAATGTCATCCAGAGAGTAAGTCCACACACCGTTTTCGTAACGGTTTTCCCACTCATAACTTCCGGATGCGATCGGATCATATTTGTCATCTACCAGAACTGCTTTGATTCTGGTAGATCCGAACTCTATTCCAAGTGCTGTTTTGTTGTTTAAAATAGCTGTCTTTGCTTCGTTTACACTCATTGTAAATCCTCCCGACTTCTGTGTTTACCACATCCGCCTTTTATTTTCTGAACGCGACCTCATTCCATCTCAGTTCATTCTTAAAATTGCGGATGGTTGTATCTTTGTCAATGTAGACAGCTTCGATTCCCATTGCTGCTGCCCAGTCACCCATCTGTTCAGCAGTCAGATCATAGGAAAATGCCGTATGATGAGCGCCACCTGCAAGGATCCATGCCTCTGCTCCTGTTGCCAGATCCGGCTGCGGAGTCCAGAACGCGCTCCCTACCGGAAGTTTCGGCATCGGTTTCTCTACTTTCTTACACTCAACATCATTGATGATCAGCCGGAATCTATCTCCCAGATCTACCAGAGAAGTAGCGATTGCCGGACCAGTCTTGGATGTAAATACAAGTCTTGCCGGATCTTCTCTGTCACCCATGGAAAGCGGGCATACTTTGATGCCAATCTTACCGTCAGCGATCGTCGGGCATACTTCCAGCATATGTGACTGAAGAATACCTTCCTTACCCGGAACAAGATTGTATGTATAATCCTCCATGAAAGAAGTTCCCTTCGCATCCTTCACCCCTGCAGTCATAATCTTCATCAGACGGACCATTGCTGCTGTCTTCCAGTCACCCTCAGCGCCGAAACCATATCCCTTCTCCATCAGACGCTGCATTGCCAGTCCCGGAAGCTGCTGTAAACCACCAAGATCACCGAAATGAGTAACAACTGCCTGGTAGTTTTTCTCCTCCAGGAATCTCTCAAATCCGATTTCAATTGCTGCCTGTACTGCTACATGACGTTTGAATTCTTCCGGGTCTCTGCCCTCAAAAAGAATGTCATATTTATTATAATATTCTTCGACTAAAACATCAATATCTCCTTTTGAAACATCCTTCACATAATCGCATACTTCATTGACCGGATAAGCATCCACTTCCCATCCGAATTTGATCTGTGCCTCTACTTTATCGCCCTCGGTAACAGCTACATTTCTCATGTTATCAGCAACTCGGCAGACACGAATATGGCTACTTTCCATGATGCCGACTGCGGTACGCATCCAAGATGCCAGTCTCTCCTGAACCTTCTTATCAGCCCAGTGTCCGACGATAACTTTTCTCTCGATTCCCATGCGGGTAACGATATGACCATACTCTCTTCCACCATGAGCAGACTGGTTTTCATTCATGAAATCCATATCAATTGTGTCATATGGTATTTCCTGGTTAAACTGTGTATGCAGATGGCACAATGGTTTTCTGTATTCCTTCAGTCCAAGGATCCAGGATTTTGCAGGAGAAAATGTATGCATCCAAGTGATCACACCTGCACATTCATCGTCTGCATTAGCCTCATTAAAAGTCTTACGGATCAGCTCATTTGTGATCAATGTTGGTTTCCACACCAGTTCAAAAGGAAGAACGCCTGATTTGTTCAGTTCCTCAACAATAATTCCTGAGTGTTCTGCAACTTTTCTTAAGCATTCATCTCCATAAAGATCCTGTGAGCCTGTGCAAAACCAGAACTTATAATTTCTACCTGTAACCATAACAAAAAACCTCCATATATTTTTCTTTGATCATTTTTTCTTCTTTGCAGATGCCAGTACAGACTGGATCACGATGAAGAAGCAAAGCAGTGCGGAAAGTACGATTCGTACCCACCAGCTTGATAAAGTACCCTGTGCTGTGATCAGACTGGAAATCGTTCCTTTGATCAGCACACCAAACAAGGAACCGATCGGGGTACCAACACCACCGGAAAGAAGTGTTCCACCGATAACGGCTGAAGAAATTGCATCCATCTCAAGACCTTTTGCCTGCTCTACGAAACCGGCGCAGCTGTTGAGGCAGAAAAGGAATCCGCCAAGTCCTGCAAGAAAGCCATCCAGTACATAGGCACGGAACATTGTCTTTTTAACATCAAGACCCATCATCAGGGCACTCTGTCTGTTTCCACCGATCGCATACAGTTTACGGCCGAATTTGAAATATTTCAGAAGCACTGCAATAATGAGAACTACAATAATTGCGATCACTACTGTCGGCGGAATGTATGCCGGAATAAATTTACCTTTTTTGTTTGTAGAACCAAATGGCATGTAGAAACGGTAGTTTGCCCATTTCAGGAATACTTCGTTTTTGATGGAGATCATGTCTGTACTGATGATTGCTGTCATACCACGTCCGAAGAACATACCGGCAAGTGTTACGATAAATGGCTGGATTCCCATGTAAGTTACCAGGAATCCCTGTACGATACCAAAAGCAAGACCGATCAGAAGTGCTGCAAGAACTGCCACATATGCACTCACGCCTTTGTTTTCCATAAGGTCTGCCATTACCATGCAGACAAGTGCTGTTACAGAACCAACGGAGATATCAATACCACCGGTGATCATAACGATCGTCAGGCCACAGGAAATAACGAGAAGACCTGCATTTGATACAAAAAGATTCAGAAACATCTGCGGTTTGGCAAAACCTTTATCTGCAAAGATCACCATACCTGCTGCATACATAACGAAGAACAGAACGATCGTGATCAACAGTAGAAATCCGGTACTTGTCATTTTCTTTTTCTGTTTCATTATTTCTGACCTCCCTCTGCTGCAACGGAAACTTTTTTGCTTCTGTGATTTGCAACGAATTTCTTAAATACATCACTCTGTAAGGTTACAATGATGATAACAACGATTGCCTTATAAACAGGAAGCTGATCGGCTTTTACATTCATTGCATATAGAGTTGTTGTCAGTGCCTGGATTGTATAAGCTCCGATTACAGAACCGATCAGGCTGAATTTACCACCGCCAAGGAAGTTACCGCCAAGTGCAACTGCCAGGATGGCATCCATCTCAAGGTTCAGACCAATGTTGTTCGCATCTGCGGAATAGATACGGCTGGATGCTACCAGTCCGGCGATTCCTGCAAGAACACCGCAGATCACGTAAGTCAGGAACTTGATCATGGTAGAGTTCAGACCTACCAGTCGTGCTGCTTTACCATTGATACCAACACTCTCAATATAAAGTCCAAGAGCTGTCTTTTTCAAAATCAAAGCTACGATAACTACGGTTACGATTGCGAAAAGAACAGGCGTCGGAACCGGAGATTTACCGATATATCCACCTGCCATCTGGAAAGATGGAACACGGATGTAAGTGATCTGTCCATTTGTAACAAGCTGTGCGATACCTCGTCCTGCAGTATAAAGGATCAACGTTGCTACCATCGGCTGGATATTCAGCTTCGCTACCAGAAATCCGTTAAATGCTCCGCAGAGTGCTGCTGCAAGAAGTGCTGCAATAACTGCAATGATCAGAGAGTTCTGATATTCTGTTACAGAAGATGCACCACCAGATAAGATCTGACAGCATACAGCTGCTGCAACCGCCATAACTGCACCAACACTGATATCCTGTCCACCGGATGCTGCTGTAACAAGTGTCATACCAACTGCAAGGATTACCAGTTCAGATGCACGGTTGATAACATCAATAACATATCCATAAAGGACACCATTTCGAATCGTAATATTAAAGAAGTCCGGAGTCTTGATCACATTGATCAGAAGGACCGCGATCAGACACACGATAGGAAGAAAGAGTCGTGCACTCGTGATCTTTTTTAATTTACTTTTATTCATTCTTATCGTCACCTCCTGCAATCGCTTTCATAATATTGCTCTGTGAAAGCTCGCTCTCTTCCAGTTCTCCTACCTTTTCTCCGTCACGAAGGACTGCCATTCTGGAGCAGGTACGAAGCATCTCTTCAACCTCTGAAGAAATAAAGGTTACTGCCATTCCCTGATCTGCAAGATCAAGAACGATCTTCTGGATCTCCGTCTTGGTACCGATATCGATACCTCTGGTCGGCTCATCCAAAATCAGATATTCCGGATTTGTCAGAAGCCAGCGGCCAAGGATAACCTTCTGCTGGTTACCACCGGAAAGACTCTTAATCGGAGTTTCACGGCTTGCAGTCTTGATCTGCAGCATATCAATATATTTATCTGCCGCCTCTTCCATCTCTTTACGGCTCATCGGATGGAACATGCCTTTCTTTGCCTGCATTGCAATGATAATGTTTTCTCGTACGGAAAGATCAGCAATGATACCCTCCGCCTTACGATCCTCCGGAAGATATGCCATACCAAGCTTCATAGCATCCAGTGGACTGTTAATCTTTACTTCTTTGCCATTTACCTTCAATGTACCGCTGTCGGCTTTGTCAGCTCCGTAAATGGAACGTACCAGTTCAGAACGTCCGGATCCCAGAAGACCGGTAAGACCGATAACCTCTCCTTTATTGATCTTAAGATCAAATGGCCGGATCGTTCCCTTATGTCCAATATCCTCAGCCTCAATGACCGGAGTTTCGGAGAATACTTTTTTATCTTTACGATCGCCTTTGATGTCTGCAAGATCATCAAAATCTTTCCCCATCATCTTGGCAACCAGCATAACTCTTGGAAGATCTTTGGTCTCATATTCTCCAACCAGCTCACCATTTCGAAGAACCGTGATCCGGTCACACACTGCATATACCTGCTCCAGGAAATGTGTTACGAAGATGATTCCAACACCTTCCTCACGAAGTCTGCGCATCAGAACAAACAGTTTCTCAACTTCTTCATCATCCAGAGAGGAAGTCGGCTCATCCAGGATCAGAACCTTACATTTCATATCCACAGCACGTGCGATCGCGATCATCTGCTGGATCGCTACAGAACATTCATCCAGCATCTGTGTCGGCGGAACATTAATGTTCAGGCTTTCCAGAAGCTTTGCAGAACGTGCATTCATTTCTTTCCAGTTGATCATTCCAACCTTGTTTCGCGGCTCACGGCCAATAAACAGGTTTTCCGCAACAGTCAGGTTCGGACAGAGGTTTACTTCCTGGTAAACCGTGCTGATTCCATTTGCCTGTGCCTCCTGCGGAGAATGATTGATAATATCTTTATTTTCACCATTCATATGAATGGAACCGCTTTCGAATTCATGTACACCGGTCAGAACTTTGATCAGTGTTGATTTTCCGGCTCCGTTTTCTCCCATCAGTGCATGGATCTCACCTTTGCGAAGTGTAAAATCCACATGGGAAAGGGCACGGACACCGGTGAAATTTTTACTTATATCACACATTTCCAAAACAACGTTTTGTTCCATTTTCTTTCCTCCATTCCCTGTTTTATTCCATTTTTTCCTTTATTTTCCCTTTTTTGAGCGCAAAAGGGGCGTGGCCCATAAAATCCATACCATCTGGATCCTGTTCCACGCCCCGGGCTCATTACTTATAAATCTCTTTCAGTTTGCAGTTTTATGTCTCAAAGATTAGTATGCACGTCCGTCGATGATTTCCTGAGTAATTGGAGTGATATCATAATCTGTTCCATCAATTGTTACTTTAGTTACTGTATCATCAGATGCAAATGCAACTTCATCAACAAATGCCTGTTTATCAACATCTTCGCCGGCTTCCAGTTTCTGGATGATCTCTTCTACACGTGGTCCGTGAAGTGGGTTACACTCTGTATCACATGTAATTTCGCCGGAAAGTGTCTGTGTAAGACCTGCGTTTGTTGTATCGAAGGACATTACAAGAATCTGGCCTTCTTCGCCGCCAACTTCATATCCTGCTGCTTTGATCGCATCGATTGCACCAAATGCTTCGTTATCATTCTCGCAGTATACAACGTCGATATCATCACCGCTCTGTTTCAGGATAGATTCCATAACTTCCTGTCCTTTAGCCTGTGTAAATTCACCGGACTGCTGAGCAAGTGTTGTCCAGTTGTCATGAGCTTCTACAGCTTCATCAAATCCTTCTGTACGTCCGATCTGAGCAGATGCTCCGATGGTTCCCTGAATATCAACAAGGTTGATTTCTTCATCGCCACGGCCTTTTGCTTCGAGATATGCATCCAGCCATGCCATAGCTTTCTGACCTTCAAGTTTGAAGTTGGATCCTACCCATGCAGTGTAGAGGCTGTCGTCAGATACATCTACCATACGGTCAACGATAATAACCGGGATTCCTGCATCTTTTGCTTCCTGAAGTACTGTATCCCAACCTGTCTCAGTTACAGGTGCGAGTACGATATAGTCAACTTCCTGCTGGATGAAGTTACGGATTGCTGTCAGCTGATTTTCCTGTTTCTGCTGAGCATCGTCAAAGATCAGTTCATATCCGTTATCCTCTGAGAAAGTAGATTTCATGGATTCTGTGTTTGCAGTACGCCAGTCAGATTCTGCACCTACCTGTGAGAAACCAACTGTAATTGTGTCGTCGTCCGCTGCCATAACATTCACTGCGGAAAGTCCTGCCAACATAGATACTGCCAAGAGCGCTGTCACCATTTTTTTCTTCATTTTGTAATCCTCCCTTTACATTTGTTTCGTGTTTTTTAATATGATTTTATTATAGCAATTTGTTACGAAAACTCCATGGATTATTTTCGGAAAAAAGTTTAGTCTTTTATCTATCTTTCTGTCTCATTTTTAACAAGTTGGATTTTTTACGATTTCGGTTGAATATTTTTCCCAAGCCGTAATTCCACCGTTGTACCTTCTCCTTCTTTAGAAGAAATCGTCATTCCGTAGCCCGGTCCGTAGTACAAAGCAATACGTTCCGCAACTGCCGCAAGCCCGAATCCGGCTCTCTCTCCTGTACGTATTGCCTCCTGTACCTCATGAAGACGCTCCGGTGTCATTCCCTGTCCATTATCACTGACTGTAAGAACGATCGCATCCGCTTCTTCCCTGCCGGTGATCGTAATCTTTCCTTTGCCACGCCGGTTCTTGATTCCATGATAAAGAGCATTCTCCGCAAGCGGCTGAATGGAAAGTTTCGGCACCTGTATCCCATCAAGCTCCTGTGGAATGGATAATTCAAATTCCAGGATATCTCTGTAGCGGAACTGCTGAATCTCCAGATAACTCAACGTATGCCGTTTCTCTTCCGAAAGAGGAATGATGTCATTTCCTTTAGAAAGCGATGTACGGAAGAAAATAGAAAGACTGGAAATCATCTCCACTGCATCATCCGTCATACCACCTTCGATCAGCCATACGATCGTATCCAGGGTATTATATAAAAAATGCGGATTGACCTGTGCCTGGATCAGCTGCAGTTCTGTCAGATGCTGCATCTCCTTTTCCTGCCGGACATTTTCCAGAAGTCCACTGATCCTGTGTGCCATCTTGTTGATTCCCTGATCCAGTTCCTCAATCTCTATAATCTCCGCAGACACCGGAAGAACATCGAAATTTCCCTTTCCTACTTTCTTCACCTTATCTCGCATCTCGGTTACCGGTTGGATGATCCCACCAGTTAGACGGAACGATCTGCGCATCAGGATCCCAAGCGTTGCAAGCAGTAACACTGCCATTCCTGATATCAGGATTTTGACTCTATGCGTCAGACTTGTCTCCACCTGTACCAGATACATGGACTCATTATAAATATAGTTCTGCATCTCCTGCATGATCAGACCTGTAATAATACGAATGTTGCTGTCCATAAATTCCATTCGCCTATCATATTCCTTGATCTCCATCAGCTGAACCATTCGTTTCTTCAGATTATCCAGATAAGCATCCAGACTGTTCAAACACTTCACCCCACTGGCATGATATGTATTCTGACGCAGCTTCTCCATGATATTCTGTGCATCTTCTACCTGTCCCAGTACATCATCCAGTTCACTGGCTTCCTTTGAACCGATTGCCAGATAATACATTTCCA
Source organism: Blautia sp. 210820-DFI.6.14 (assembly GCF_020558815.1). Taxonomy (NCBI): domain Bacteria; kingdom Bacillati; phylum Bacillota; class Clostridia; order Lachnospirales; family Lachnospiraceae; genus Blautia; species Blautia sp. 210820-DFI.6.14. The sequence continues at coordinate 6,540 of NZ_JAJCKS010000003.1, read as the reverse complement.
GATCCAGCTCATCCTTGAAGCTCAGGTTGAATTTACTGCTGACCGCCAGATTCTCTGACAGCTTGTTATACTGTCCGGCATACTGCCAGAAGATCAGAAGCAAAATAACCAGCAGGCAGGCCATCGGAATCATCGTACTGAACAGAAGTCTGTTCATACGTTTCTCAAGTCCCATCTGCTTTTTTCTTTTCTGAAGTACTCCTCTCATGCTTTTTCCTCCCGTGCCTTACGGTAATCACTCGGAGTCATACCCTGTGTTTTCTTAAAAAGATAGCTGAAATAATGTGCATCTTTATATCCGATTTCTCCTGCGATCTCACTGGAACGCATACCTGTGCAACGCAGAAGCTCTTTTGCTTTATTCATACGCAGTGTGGTCAGATACTCAATAAAAGTCTGTCCCATATTCTGGCTGAACAGAGCGCTGAAATGATTAGAGCTGACATTTGCAACATTGGCAACCGTATTTAGTGAAATCTCTTCATCCATATAATGGCTGTCAATAAAGTCCACCGCGGTTTTTAAAATACTGCGGTTTTTGTTTCCGGAATTCTGGTCACGGATCTCGATTGCCTGTGAGATCATTTTTTTCGCATAAGCAATTGCACTTTCCATATTCTTTCCACTCTCTGCAAGTACTTCTTCTGTATCTGCAGATTCCATTTCATTCGTATCACATCCCAGCCCTTTAATGAATGAAATAACAGAAAACCGAACATTCAGAATAACATAATTTCGAAATACCAGTGATTCCATCGGCTCCTGACCGATTGCATAAAAATAGTCTTTTACAAAGTTTTCTGTCTCTTCCTGAAGACCATTGCTCAAAAATTTCTGAAGGATTGCCGGATTCAGGGCATTCACATCCACTTTCTGCAGATAGGCATTATCTTCAGTCTCCGCCTGTCCACCAGGATGCTCCATAGTTTCCATCTCATCATAGTAAAGAATATTTTCATCATACAGATATCTCTGCGAAAAGGCTCTTGATGCCGTATGATAGCTCTTTTGTATCTGACTCAGACGATCCACAGACTGACCAACTGCAAGGAACCATTCCCTTCTTCCATCCTGCCTGCTCAGAATCTTACGGATCTCATCCACACACGCTCTTGTATTTTCTTCAATAGTTTCTCTCTGTCCCTTAAGAAGTACACCATAGGAGAAAATATTACTTCGAAACAGCATGGCCGATGAATGACCGGCAAAAAAGTTTTCCAGAAGTTCCAGTGACTCTGCTTCCCACGAAGAATATTCATCTCTCTGTCCGGAAAAATCCTCATCACAGTTCATCGTAAAGATCAGAACATTGTAAGCCTCTGCAACAATATCCAGACCAAGCTTTTCTGCTCTTTTATAGACCTCCATCATGTCCATGGAACCGCCGACCAATGCCTCAAAAAAATCGCGGCTGCTGTTCTTCTCATAAGCCTGCATCTCTCTCTGGAATTTTTCGTAATATTCTTTCTGTGTTTTTTCATGTTCATAGCGGCTGCGGATTTCTGAAAGCCGTTCAATCAAAGCATTCTTTGTGATCGGTTTCAGGAGATAATCCTCCACCCCAATTCCTATCGCCTGTTTTGCATAATTAAAGTCATCATATCCACTTAAGATCACAACCTTCAGCCCCGGTATTTCCTTTTTGGCCAGACGTGCCAGCGTTAGACCATCCATAAATGGCATCTTGATATCCGTGATCAAAAGGTCCGGCTGCTGTCTGATCAACAACGGCAATGCCATCTCACCATCTGCCGCTTCTCCTACCAGCTCAAAGCCAAGTTCCTCCCACGGGATCATTCGTTTGATCGTCTCACGGACTACAACCTCATCTTCTGCCAGAAAAATCTTTAACATCTCTCCACCCCATTTGTTCTGTCGCGTATTTGTGCAAAAGTTCTAATGTATACTATACCAGTTTCATTTTTTTTAGACAAGTTTTTGTTCCTATGTATAAAATAAAATACCAGCATTTTATTTCAGAAACACTTTACATCCCTTTATGAAAATTTAATATTTCAATCTCTATTCCTTCCTCATTATGTGTGGTAAAATGTTACCATTCTGATAATTAAGCCTCTGTCAGAGGCAATGAATTTGCTTTTATGGAGATTTGTTATGAACAAAAAAGAATTTCTTGACATTTTATATGAACAGCTTTCCGGGCAGATGCCGGAGGGAAATGTTGCCGCCCATGTACAATATTATCGCAATTATATTGAAGAAGAACAGCGTAAAGGACGCAGTGAAGACGATATTTTAAATGAACTCGGCGATCCTCATCTGATCGCACGTACTCTTTTAGATACTGATTCAACCGCTTCCGGTAATCCACAGACTACAGGAAGCTATTCTGAACCATACACAGACAATTCTTATGAATATGACAACAGCAGCTCCGGCAGTAAAAAAGTAAAGAGCCGTAGTTTTCACATCGATCTTAGTACCTGGTATGGCAAGCTTGCCGTTATCCTGATCGCTGCAATCGTGATTGTGCTTTTGTGTACGGTGCTGAGTGTTCTGATCCCGGTCATGGTCATTTTCGGTATCGTATGCTTTATTATTTCCAAACTGCGCAATTGATATAAGAACACTAAAAAAGAGTGTAAATCCTGACACCACAAGATTTACACTCTTTTTATTATTCCTTTTATGCCGATCTCTTTGTCATAAATGACTCAAATCTTACATGACGATCCATCTGGTCTCCGATCATTCCAATCACTTTTCCCATCGTAAATGCAGCAAGAATCGTACCGATTCCGAGTCCGTCCAAATGTCCAAGGATGATACAGGTCATCAGTGCTGTTATTACCAGACAGGTGACATCAAATCCAATCTTGATCCTGGAATATATTATCTTTGTGATATCTGCCAGTTCTCTCGGAAAAAGATCTGTCGGAATAATTGGCAGACCACAGCGGTTGGAAAGTGCGATTCCAAAACATATCAGAAAATAACTGATTACAAAATAAATCACTCTGTATTCTAAAGCTGTCGGCAAGGCGTTAATCCACATTTCATGTATATCCAGCATCTCACTGAATGCAAATCCAACTAAGAAACTGAAAAGATACGGTGCAACGAATTTCTTTCGCATGATCATCAGTGATAATACTAAAAGTCCCTGAAAAATATAGGTCCAGGTTCCAAGAGAAATCTTTGGAAACACCAGTGAAAACGCATACGGCACACTGGATATTGCAGAAATCCCTGACCCAGAATAGAGCATAAGTACTACTCCCAGACTGTTGATCAGTATAATTACTATCAGTGCAATTTCCCCTCTTATCACAGGCATTGTTATGTTACTTTGTAAATGACTATTCTCAGTCAATTCAGACATTTTAGAAATCCTCCGTTCCTACACAAAAATAAATTTTTTCACAATAAAAATGAATATTTTCCACTTCCAAGCACTTTTAATCCTGCAATAAGGTGTATCGATTTCTCCTTCTACAAACAAAAAGACTCCCATCTCCGTTTTCAGATTAAATGTCAGGTTTTACAAACGCAAGTTTCTTGCCCAGAACCCTTGCGATAAATCCGACCAGAAGTGCTGCAATGACTGTGCCTTCTCGAACACCATTGAGGTGTCCGGCAAAGCCCAAAGACAGAACTGCCGCGATAACTGCCATAGACACATCAAAGAAAATCTTTGTCGTACCAAAGTTTGTTTTCCATGTCAGAACGATCGCACGGACAAAAGATTCTCCTGGCAGCATGACAACATCTGCCAGAACTTCCATATACACACCAATTCCAAGGATCAGACATCCTATCAGAAGATACACAATTTTCATGACATAGTTCTGCGGATTTACCCATGTAAACAAAAGCATCGTCAGGTCGATGAAATATCCGAAAACAATCGATACCGGTATCTGCAGAACATGTTCCAGTTTAAAATTCTTACGCAGGATCAGTAACTGCAGTAAGATCAGAAATACGCTGAAAAAAATCGTAAAATTACCAAGTGTAAATGGAAAACTCAAACTCAACACATACGGAATGGATGAGATCGGTGATGTTCCCAGACTTGCTTTCGTGATCAGACTGACACCAAGTGAGTTCACAAACAGACCGATCAGAAATATTACGTATCTTTTTAATTTGTTCATTTGTTACTTTCCTTCTTTCCCTGTTTCCTCGCAGCCTGTCTCAGACAGATTGTAATAAATTTTATGATAAATCTTCATAAATGTCTCTGCTTCTTCTGAAGAAATATCTTTCCATGCATTCTCCTCAATTTCCACAAAAGCAGCCTCGACAAGCTTCTGGCTCTTCCTGCCGGATTCTGTCATAAAAATGTGAAAAGTCCTTCTGTTTCCATTGAGCATACGTCGCTCGATCAGACCTTTTTCCTCCATACGGTTCAGTATTGAAGTCAGCGATCCCGCCTCGATAAAACAGCCCGCTGCAATTTCCTTCTGACTTGCTCCATCATGACTTTTAAGATAATCCAGAACCTTCGGCTGTCCCAGTGTAAGCCCTGACTCCTTTACTTTTTCCAGAATACGCTTCTGAATTAACAGATGATTCGCCATGGTCAGGTAATGCAATGATGTGTTCACGTCTCACGTTCCTTTCTTTTTATGTTGAAAGCAAAATAGTTATAATCCTAACGTTTAGGATTATAACTATTTCTTTAAAATGTGTCAATATATGTTTTGCTCGTTTTATGATATCTACAGCCCGTCCCTGTACATCTTACTGATCACAGCCTGGGCATGTTCTGATTCTTTTTTCTTTATAAGCTGCTCCCTGTCACTCAAAATTGCAATCATTTCATCCACCACTACCTCAACTGCGGGTGGCTCTGTCATCCTGTACAGATACCCCAGCATGCGCGTTGCTGTGTAATCCGTATTCAGATACTTGTAGGCAATTTCTGAACATAGTTCCTTCGGATATCTTCTTTCAATCAATGCTCTGTAAAGCTCGTCTGCTCTTTCTGATGCCATATTTTTCTCTCCGTGTCAGGCTTCATCGGATGCATCATTCAGTGCGTCATTCGCATCCTCCAGTGCATCCAGTGCCTCTGTCAGAAGATCCAGTTTGTCACTGCTCTCATCTTCTGCTTCATATGCATCAATCACATCCACAAGAGTATCTTTTATTTCTTCCAGAGAAGCTATAATTCTTTTCAATCTGGCTTCCTTTGAAGAAGCTCCAGTAATATCTACTACTTTGCTCATGATAATCCTCCTTCTTGGGTGAAAAAGTTGTTACCCATATGATACCCGTTTCCACCTCAAAAGTAAAATACTATCTTTTTATCATGCATAGCAGACTTTACTCCGTATAACTATTCCCATTCTCATCGGTCCAGGTGCCATCGCCGTTATCGGTATAGCCAACACCATTTGCATCACGATAATAATAATCTCCGTTTGTGGTCTCTTTTACATCGACACTTCCGTCGCTGCCCTGTTCTCTCTGTTCGCGTTGGGACTGTATCTGTCCCGGCAGAAACATTAAATACGAGGTTACTGCCCGCAAGAAGCACCGTCACAAGAATTCCCGGCAAGATTCCTCTGCGAAGCTTCCGTATGTTCACCATATACAAAATTCTGTCCTTAAACACCATTCCGCTGTCATTGAGACTTGCTGTCACATATGGGATCTGATTATTCATCGCCACTGTACGAAGAAGCAGCTGTCTGTAAAGCCTGTGGTCTTTTTTGTTTACACGGTTAATCACTGCCGTATCACATAGATTCTCGATATCCTTATCTGCTTCTTTCAGCATAATAAGAAGAAACGGATTAAACCAGTATATTGATGCACAGATTCGAAGAAGCATCTTATACCAGAGGTCCCGATGACAATAATGTGTAAGTTCATGGTAAAATACTAGTTTTCGCTCCTCTGCGGAATAGCCTGTTGCCGGAAGATACAACTTTGTATGGAAGAATCCTGCCAGAAGTGGTGTAGTAAGACCCGCATTCTGTCTGAGCTCCGGTACTCTGCGCACACGCTTTTTCCGCCATACATCTCTATACATCTGAATACTCACCGGATCATTGACTGGAAGGCTCATTCTCCTGAGATTTTTCATGGAAAGGTAATATGCCAGCAGTTCTCCTGCCAGTTTAAGCACTGCCACACCCAGCCAGACCGATGCAAAAATTACAGCAATAGTTTCCATCCATTTTCCAGCCGTATGCACGACAAACCCTTTTTGTTCCGGAACTTCAGACTGACTTTTCGTATTATTGTTCACAGAAGACATTATTTTCATTTTCTGTTGTCTCTCTCCCGGTCTTGCTGCGTAATCCGTTGTCTTCGAATTTTGTTCATTCTGTTGAATGCTTCTCTGTACTTTAAAATCCATCAGGGTAAAATTTGCCGAGAGGCGCACAGGAATACAAAGACTTACCGTAATCAGCAGCCAGATAATATACTTCCAGCTCGCTGATACCTGACCTGTGACACGCTCCCACCACTTAAATCTCTGATTTTGAAGTGGGGGCTTCTTGCTCAATGGGGCTGTCGCTTTAACGATTAATAAATCGTGAAGCGGCAGCTTCATTTTTGTTG